>NZ_JAGE01000001.1:1358333-1697500 GCF_000526495.1 Ruminiclostridium josui JCM 17888
TTGACTATGTGGATTTCCCGTTTTCAGTTGAAATTCTTTTTTCACAAATTTCCTTTAAGCAATAATTTGTTTTAGCAGCCACTTTATTTTCTAGAATGCAGATTTGTCCACATAATAAAAAAATAGCTGAATATAAATAAGGAGGAGAAAAACATGAAGAAGGTTAACCGAACCTTACTTAAGTCTTTTCTAGCGCTCATAGCTTTGTTATTGATTGTGTCTATCATATTATTTATTCCCCAAAAAGTATCATCTAAACCATGGGCACAAACCAATGGACCATATGGTGGTTATATCCATTGTTTTGCAATAGAGGATAAAGATATTTTTGTGGGTACAGAAGGAAGCGGCGTTTTTCACTCAACAGACAATGGCAAAAGTTGGAGCGAGATTAACTCCGGATTAACAAGTAAGAATGTATATTCATTAGCTATTAGCGGCAAAAAGATTTTTGCTGGAACCAACGGCGGTGTTTATACCTCCGACAATAACGGCGTAAGCTGGAATCTAATCGATTCGGACTTAAAAAATACTATTGTCCTCTCTCTTGCTGCCAGTGGTACTAATATTTTTGCCGGAACCAGCAGTGGCGTTTTTCTTTCTACAGACAATGGCGCAAACTGGAAGGCAGTAAATTCAGGTTTGACATTCCTTAGTGTCAATTCTTTGGCTATAAAGGACAATAATATCTTTGCTGGAACTGAGGACGGCGGCATTTTTCTTTCCACTAATAACGGTGAAAGTTGGAGTCCGGTTAATTCAGGTCTGACGACCACACAAATTAATTCCCTTCTCGTAAGTGGTACAACAATCTTTGCAGGAACTTATGGCGGAGGAGTTTTTGTTTCCACCAATAATGGTGCAAGTTGGGATGCAGTTAATACCGGTTTGACAAATAAAAATATCTACTCTCTTGTA
The DNA here is from genome assembly GCF_000526495.1 of Ruminiclostridium josui JCM 17888. Classification (NCBI taxonomy): domain Bacteria; kingdom Bacillati; phylum Bacillota; class Clostridia; order Eubacteriales; family Oscillospiraceae; genus Ruminiclostridium; species Ruminiclostridium josui. The sequence continues at coordinate 1,359,252 of NZ_JAGE01000001.1, forward strand.
TGCAGTGGTTCAAATATTTTTGCTGGTACTGATGACGGCATTTATTTTTCTACTGACAATGGTGCAAACTGGATAGCAGTTTCCTCTGGTTTAACAAATAAATATGTTTTTTCGCTTGCCGCCAATGGCAATAATATCTTCGCTGGAACCAATGGTGGAGGAATATTCCTTTCTACTGATAACGGTGCGAGTTGGAAAGGCGTAAATTCAGGTTTGACAAATACCCATGTTGGCTCTATAACCAAGAGTGGTTCCTTCATTTATGCCGGAACTAATGGAGCTGGAGTATTTCTCTCTGATGATAATGGTGAAAACTGGAAAGAAATTAATTCAGGTTTAACTAATCCTTATGTTTTCTCTCTTGCTGTTATGGGCAATAATATCTTTGCCGGAACTAACGGAGGGGGCGTTTTCCTCTCAACTGACAATGGGACAACCTGGAAAGAATCCAATTCAGGTTTGAGTAACAAATATGTCTACTCACTTGCAGTTAGTGGTTCCAATATCTTTGCTGGAACCTTGGGTGGTGGTGTTTTTCTTTCTACCGACAACGGCACAAGCTGGAATCCGGTTAATTCAGGGCTTCCAAATCCTAATATTGGGTCTCTTGCTGTTATCGATAAAAATATCTTTGCCGGGACTTTTGGTAATGGTGTTTTTCTTTCTAATGACAACGGAGCAAGCTGGAAAGAGATCAATTTGGGTTTGACAAGTACTCAGATATTTTCACTTGCTGCCAGCGGCACAAAACTCTATGCAGGAACTCCCGAAGATGGTGTTTTTCTCTCTACAGATAACGGAACAAGCTGGAACATGATTAATTCAGGTCTGACAAACACAAAAATAGATACTCTTTCAGCAAGTGGTGAAACTGTCTTCGCAGGAACTTATGGCGGCGGGGTTTTTACATCTACAGATAGCGGTAAAAACTGGAAAGAAAAGAATTCAGGGTTGGAAAATATTGATGTCTATTCTTTTTGTATAAGCGATTCTAATATCTTTGCCGGAACTAATGGTAAGGGTATTTGGGTAAGATAGGTAACCTAAAAAAGTTCACCTGTTATGTGAATAACAATTTTTACAACATAAGTACAAAATATTCCAGTATAAATAAATATCCATAGTAAATATGTATAATTTTTTTGTAATTTATATAAATATCTTGTATAAATTACCAAAACAGAGTATAATATAGATACAATATATTACTACTTTGTGCAATATTCTACAACACTAAATAAATATTCAACTTGAATTTATTTGAAACAATGCAGATATTTATAAAAATGTCTGTTTTGTTAATAAATAATTTAAAGGAGAGGAAAAAAATGTTTAACAAAGCAAAAGGCAAGTTCAAAAAACTCGCAATAACTGCAGTGGCAATAGCATCGCTATTAGTTCCATCTGTAGCTTTTGCAGGACAAACCATCACTTCAAATCAAACTGGCTATGAAGATAATTTCTTCTGGTCATTCTGGACTGATGGTGGCGGGTATGCTTCCATGACTTTAAACGGTGGTGGTAGCTACAGCACTAGTTGGAGTAATTGCGGTAATTTTACTGCAGGTAAAGGTTGGAGAACAGGATCAGACAGAGTAATCAACTTCTCAGGTACTTTTAATGGTGGTAACAATGGATATTTAGCCATTTACGGATGGACTCAGAATCCTCTTGTTGAATACTACATAATTGAAAACTATGGTGCTTGGACTCCTCCGGGAGCACAATCTGTTGGAACTTTCAACTCCGATGGAGGAACATACAACTTATATCGTACAACAAGATATAACCAACCTTCAATCGTTGGTACTGCAACTTTCGATCAGTACTGGAGCGTACGTACTACAAAGAGATCTAGCGGAAGCGTAACTACTGCAAACCACTTCAATGCTTGGAAGAGCAAAGGATGGAACATGGGTAGCCATGATTACCAGATAGTTGAAACTGAAGGTTACCAGAGCAGCGGTAACTCCAACATAACAGTAAGCGAAGGCAGCAACAATGGTGGAAACAATGGCGGTAACAACGGTGGAAACAACGGTGGTAACAATGGTGGAAACAACGGTGGTAACACTGGAAGTAGTATCAATCTCAACTCATGGCAGTGCAACAATCGCAGCAGCAATCTGAATGTATGGACAGGTGCTGTAGGCGGTTGGAATGTAGGAGATTGGATTCAATTCAACAATGTTGATCTTACAGGTAAAACTTACTTGAACTTCAATCTTGCATCTGCACAAAACGGTAGCTACAAAGTAGTTATTGACAATTACTATGGTACACAAATTGGTACACTGAATTTCACATCAACTGGTGGTTGGGATACTTATAAGAACCAAAGTTGTAGCATAAGCGGTGTAAGCGGAAGTCATACTGTATATATCATATGTACTAGTGGTGCGGCAAACATTGGTACTTTGACATTTGGAAGTTAAGTCTCCTAGTAACATACAAAAGTCGCCTGTTCTTATACAGGCGACTTTTGTATTGATAATGATGAATTTTAAAATTTACGCATGAACCAATAAAAATTACGCAGTCACCTATTAATCTTACGCAGAATTACACAGACAACCCTTAAAATTACACAAAAAACATTAAAACACAGTCCCCTCATATAAAAGCCTTGTATATGTGAATTTGATGTAAAAGTGGGTATATTGGTACAGGAATTAACTTACTTTGATTTAAAAATTATTGCCATTTTAAAAAGTATAAATTTGAAGATTAAAAATCCAATCATGCAACCTATAAAATTTAACATTGCAATATCAACGTTGACAAGCCCTACTGGAAAAATCGCCCTAATTAATTGGACAGCTAATATGGAGGCGATGTAACATTTAATAATCAATGAATTATTAAAATATCTGTTAATTCCAAATGGTATTAGAGCACCTAGTGGAACAAATAATAAAATATAAAGAAACCAGAAAACATATGGAGAGTTTCTTGTAAACATAAGAGGTAAGGTTTTAAAAGGTATCAGTTTAATAGAATGAGTGTATCCAAAAGACCGAATAGTCCTTGCAGCATCCCCTTCATTTGTAGCAGGATTAAGAAAGCAAATAGCAATTAATGCTATACTTAAAAATAAAAGTATCACCATTATTTTTCTAAAAGTGTTATTAATACAAAAATTCTTTCTCAAATTTTGCTCTATATTATTTCCAAATTGTGTAAATGCTTTTACTGAAGCATCATTTTGATTAAGTCCATTTTGTATATATTCATCTTGTAAATTATTCAAATGGTCAACATATTGTGCTTTGAGTTCCTGTCTTGTCTTTCTGTCAAAGTCTAAATTACCTACTAATCTAGAGGCACGTTTTTCAATATTATTCATTGTATCCATCTCCCTTTTTAGCTAAAAATTTATTTATTAAAATGTTGATTGCTTGCCAACTATCTAGCTTCGATTCGAGTTCAACCTGACCTTTATTAGTTATCTTATAATATTTTCTATTCATATTTTTCTGAAGTATTTTTTCCCAATATGAACTTATAAAACCTTTGTCTTCAAGTCTCTTGAGTGCTAGGTACATGGTACCTTCTCCAAGCTCATAATATTCCCCCGTAGTACTTTTTATCTCTTTTCCAAGTTCATATCCATACATCGGCTTATATGATATTAAAATAAGTAAAATGATATCTATATTACCTTTTAATAATTCTTTGTCCATAAAAATCTCTTTCTATAAATATTTTTTATACTAATAGTATTACAGTATTATACTCTGTATTGCAAGGTGTTTTTGTTGAATTTTTTATAATTTGGAATAAATTGTAATGTAATTATAGAATCCGACGTTTAATATGTTACCCCGGAACAACTGCAAAATACAGGTACATTATTATTCCAATCCTTTGGTCTAGAACTAATTACCTTTGTGATAGGTCTTACTGTTTCAATACTAAGGGGTAACGTCCTTGAAACTCCTGTTTTTGCCAATTCAGCAAGGATAGTTACACAATTATGTTTAATATCAAAATCAGATACCTTTAATGTAAGAGCTTCTTTGGGTCTTATACCGCAGTCCATCATGAGTAAAATGAGGCAATGGTCTACTAAACCTGTGAAACTAGTTTTATCTGGTAATGCTAAAAGTTGTTGAAGTACATCAATAGGAATATCAATTATTTTGTCTTGAGCCTTGCGTTTAGGTAACGTTGTAACTGGATTGCTTGATATTATATCTTCTTCCTTAAGATATTCAAAGAAACATTTAAGGTATGCTCTTCTAAGATTATACGTTGCTGGCTTAATATTCTCTTCCATATATCCCAATCAGCCTTTTTGATTTGTTTGTTTTTCATACAAAATCTCCTCTGAAATATCAATTTCAAAAAGGTGAGTCCACTGTACTTTAAGCACATTTGTTACAGTCTAGTGGATTCGTTAATTTCAAAGCCACTATATCAAAAAAATAAAAAGTGCCATAACCCTTATGATTACTGACACTTTTTACTTATTCTTAAAAATTTGGCGTCCCGGACAGGAATCGAACCCGCATCAGTGGAACCGGAATCCACCGCTTTATCCATTAAACTACCGAGACATATTAATAAATACACTGATATTATAGACTATTAAAGCTTACTTTACAACTAAGAAGATTGAATTCTTTTCATCATCAGGTACTCTGCTATCCCTTTCTTATACAAATCAGGAATAACACAGACTTCTTGATACCCCATACTCTGGTATAATCGTTTAGCTCCCTTATTAAAATCTGCAACTACTAGAAATAGTTTTGAATACTTCTTGGCGTTTGTGTCTTCAAAGTATTGTAATAACTTTTTCCCTATTCCATGATTTCGATACTCCTCTTTTACTGCTATTAAATGTAAGTAAGGAAAGCTGTGGAAAGCACCATTTTTAACAACCCAAATAAAACCAACACATAGGTCTTCATTAGTAACAGCTACAAAAATCTCTCCCTTTGAAATCCCTTCATTTATTGCCTTAGCAGCCGAGTTTTCTTCAGAAAAGTGTAATCTTCCTAATTCTGATTTCTGCAAAGCAATAACACAATCAACGAAGTGTTTTTCCTCGGCTTTAATAATATTTACTTCCATTTAATTACCTCCATATATTTTCCCATACAAGTCACCCTTGCAATATTCGCAATAGCCATTGCCGCTGGCTTCAATAAAAGCAGTGCCAGCATAGTTCCTACAATAAGTCCACAGACAAAAAGTATTATGCAACGGCTGAAATCCAATTCTGTACATTCCCCTTTGATAACATCATCTGTCTTCATTGATATGTAAGGGTCAATAAACAAAAACATAAGTATAGTTGCAATGCCGTTTATAGCTGATGACAAGGTACTGCAGGTCGTCCTAAACTCAGGATACAGACATCCTGCATACAATGATGCAAGTATTCTACGCTCCTTTATCTAATACCTTCTATAAAAGTTAATATATTACATACACAAAACATAAAACCCCTCCATGCACTTATGCACAGACGGATTTTTCAAATAAACGGTCTTGTCTATAATCTCAATATAACTTGTGAAAGCAAATATTGTATAGCAGAACTGATGAGTGCATTCCAGAAAAATACAAGAACAAAGACCAGTCCTCTTACATTGTTAGATAACCTAAACAGCACACAAAGTCCTCTGGTAATTGCACCGTTAAACCAGAAATATGATAATATTGCCATAACTGTTGTTATAAACAATAAAATCAACGAGTCAGTGGAAAACGTCCACCTGCTGCTAAAGTAAATTAAAATATCCATAGGAGTTAATAGCATGTTAGCCAGGATACAAACCTTCATAACCTTTGTAATAAGACTAGAATATGTATTCACCACAGAAGCATTATATCCCTCACTCCTCTTTTTGAAGTGCTTTATAACGTCAAAAACGGGGTATGAGAAGCAAATCACATCTACAAACCCTATTATTAACGCAGTTATAAATAAAACTGCTGTCGTTTTAAAATTAAAGTCTAAATTGCTTATAAAAAAGCCCTTTTTATTTTGGGGATTGAGTATATAAAAGATAACATCCCGCAATCCTACAAAAACTATACCGATATAAAGCCACATGCTTTTATCTGTAAGCCTTGAATAAAAGTCTTTTTGCAACAAAAATAGATCAATAATTGTATTGAATTTCGATTTCATTTCTGCTCCTATCACAAAACACATTTTTCATTTTTTTATATAATATATATTATTTAACAGAGTTCAATAAATATAGCAAGCTATTTTTAAAATATTTCTAATAAAATATATGCAATTGCTGCAATACTTCCGAGAAGAGCAGAATTTATTATAAGAATCTTCATAAATCGAGATTCGTTAAGCTTTCTTTTCAATTGTTTTTTACAAGCTGGCTTTTGCCTTTCTTTTGGTACTGTTGCCAGGTTAACCTTGTTTTCCTTAACATAGTTATCTATTATTGCTTCTGCCTCCCTTAGAATAAATTTATTATTGTAAACTGAGCTTCCCTCCCTTTGCTGTTTTTTTTCATTATCGCCGCTCTGTGCATCTTGTTTCATTACCAGAATAGCCTCCTCAAACAGGTTTGAATGTATGTTTTTAAGCACAATTACCTTTTTTTCCTTACCATAAAACATAGTATCCTCCATAAAGAACATTTATGGTTAGTTTGTGAATATTTAACATAATTATTCAATGTTAATTCATTATAATGGTTTCCAAATTTTAGAGACCATAACCATCATGTCGTCTACGGGTTCTTTGTCCTTGCAGCGGCTCAATGCTTCCGCCAAAATATCATCTGCAATTTTTTGAGGATTCTTGCTTGTCATTTGGGAAATAATATTTTGAACCTCTATTATGCTATCATCGCTGTTTTTAAAGGAATCCACTATTCCATCAGACACCATTATTATATACTCTCCGCTATTTACATTTTTATGAATCAGCTCCAGTTCAACATTGCTCAATATTCCTGCCGGAAGAGAAGCAGCCCTTATTATTTCAACATAGTCATCACGTTTGATAAAGGTGGGAGCTGCCCCTACCTTCACAAATTCCACTTCTCCGTCATATAAATCCACAACAGAAATATCAATAGTAGCAAAGGTTTCATCATTTGATTTAAGAACAAGAATTGAATTTATAAGTTTTACCGTTGTGTCCTTGTCAAATCCAGATTCCATAAACTGCTCTATAAGATTAACCGTTGCCTTACTTTGGAGGTACGCTTTATGCCCTGTCCCCATTCCATCACTTAAAGCAGCAATATATTTACCGTCACCGCTATTTAGAAATGTATAATTATCTCCTGACACATGCTTTTCATCTTTTGCGACTCTGGCCACACCAGTTATTATCTTGAAGGTTTCTTCCTTTACAAGTTTTATGCTGCACATATCAGTTTTTGTATTAAGGCCACAGTCAGTTCCGTTCTTTACCATTTTGCAGCCTATGACATCGGACACAACTTTTTCTACACATCCAATGCAGCTTCTTTTTCCTCCGCAGCCTTTGTAGGATAATGATATTTCATAGTTTCCGTTTTTGTTTTCATATACAACTGCTTCTACATTTCGTAAACCTTTTTTTGTAAGGGCCAAAAGTATATTATATTCAATATCTTCTTTAAAAATAATATTGGTATTCAATTCAACTGCCAGATTAGATATAATCGTGGACATACTTCTCATTTGCTGCGAAACCAGTCCTCTGCTTTCATTAATTCTGCTCCGCCAAACCATATCAACCTTAAATAACTCATATGTGTAATTTACAGCCTTTACAAAGTCGTCTATGCGCTCACATCTGTCCAGAAAATACTGTGGAATATCCTGTTGATCTATCCAACCTTTGCAGTCGAGTTTTTCTACAATTTTAAAAAGAATTTGGTATGTATTACAGAAATTCTGCTCCCAGCAATGGCTGCAAAGGCTGCAGTCCTTACAAACTCTATCTGCAACTCTGTCAAAAATGGCAGTTATATCTTGCTTTTCGGTAATTGACCTTGTTTCGGATATTTCATCAAAGGTTTTAGCCATTTCCCTAAAAGCTTTTGAGAATTTGTTCAGCTTTTCCACGGTTATCTCTTTAATTCGTATACTGTAGCCTTTTTTATCTCCTTTGGCTGCCAGAGCTTTATTAAATTTGTTTACCACTACATCTGTTACTTTATTCGGTATTACCATAAACAAAATAATTGCCACAATTATTTCATACAGATATATAAGGACTTCCGTAGACCCGTTGGTATAAAACGTTAAAACTGCATTTCCCATCAAAACACCCATACATGAGCCAACTTTCCCCATATTTCTCAAAATTCCCGAAAGTAATCCACAAAATGCATATGATGAAACCATAATGGGTGAAGAATTCGACGAAATACTTATTACCGTTCCTACAATTACACCTATGGCTGCTCCGTTTCCAGCACCGGTTCTGTAGCTGAATACCAAAATTGTAAGAATACACAGAACGTTTCTCAGACTGACCCCAAGTACAGACCATGTGCCCAGCCCCCCAATAGAAAGAGCACAGGCTATAGCTATACTTAAGACCTCTTCATTAGTAAGAATATATCTCTTAGTTGTGCTACCTATTATATCAAGAGCATTTTTAAATACAAATACAAGTGCAAAAATCAGGAATCCGTTCAGAAGAGATTTTAAAACATCATATAAAAGAAAGTCCTGTAGCCATGTAATAACCATTTCAGGTATAAGAACACCGACAAAAGCCGTTATAGCCGTTCGCATGGGCGAGCCTGCGCTTTTTTTAAATGGAATATTCATGGCATTAAACAGCAACATGGACACTGCAGTAATATATATCTGGACTGTAGCTCCCGAAGTCAGCATACCTGCAATTATTGCGAGAGCAATTAAAACCCTGCTTAAGCTTAATCCAAGAGTAGCGGCATACAAAGCTATGCCAAATGGCATCAAACCTCCCATTAGGGATATCCTTCCCAGCAGAAATGCTGCCGGAATTACAATCAGATTTAATTTATTAGCTCTGGTCAAATAGTCAAGCAGTGCTGCCGCTTTTAAACCATCGTTTTTGTGAAATTTCTCTCTGAACTCACCTAAATTACTGTATGGAAGTGTTTCTGTTTTCATATATCTAGTGCCCCCCTGCCTTTTATCTTCTGTGTAATTGTCAACTACAGCACGCAGAATTGATTATACGGCAGGAGTATAAAAATATTTGTCACTTTTAGCGCTTAGGAAATAAGATATTTTAGACAGCTATTTTCAAAATATCTTACTTTTATAACATAAATTAAAGTATATTTTACTAAGAATAACTTTAAGTAAAATATAAATAATTTCCTTTTATGTCATTCATGTCGAAAACTTCTATCTGTTTTCTTTAATAAGTTTATGTTTAATATCCCAAAGTTTTTGAGATAAGTCTACATAATATTCATGTGGAAACTCAAAACGCTTTACTTCATCCCAAAGAGAATCAATTTGCTCCATGCAGTATTTTCTGGTTTCCTGAATGGACGGAACATTATACACTTTCTTTCCGCCTATAAATATGGGCACTAAGAGTTCCTTTGCAGTAAAATCAGTAATAGTCTTGCGCTTCCATGTAGCATCAGGATCAAAAATCTCCAAATCCTTTTTTTGGTCTATTATTTCATCGTACACGCAAAGTTGGTCTGCAATAGCTTTTCCGGTTTTGTTTTCAAACAGGCGATATACTTTTTTAAAGTGTGGATTGGTTATCTTTGTTACATTTTCACTTAATTTAATTTTAGGAATAATTTTACCCTTATCATCTTCAATGGCACACAGCTTGTATACACCGCCGAATACAGGTTCACTTTTCGAAGTAATCAGTCGTTCTCCTACTCCAAAAATATCAATACATGCCCCCTGTGAAATTAAGTCACTTATTATATATTCATCAAGGGCATTTGAAGCAACTATTTTACAATCTCTAAGGCCTGCATTGTCAAGCATTTCTCTGGCTTTCTTTGACAGATAGGTCATATCACCGCTATCCAGTCGTATTGCACATTTTGTAATTCCCCGAGGAATAAGAACTTCCTTAAATGCACGTATTGCATTTGGTACTCCGCTTTTGAGTACATTATATGTGTCAACAAGAAGTGTGACATTATTTGGATACAGTTCACAATAGGTCTTAAAGGCCTCATATTCGCTATCAAACATTTGAATCCATGAATGAGCCATGGTTCCGCCTGCGGGTACCCCGTAAATTTTGTCTGTCATAGCACACGCGGTACCTCCGCAGCCTGCAATGAAGGCAGCTCTTGCTCCAAGCACAGCACCATCTGTCCCGTGAGCCCTTCTGGAGCCAAACTCCAGAACTGTTCTGCCTCTGGCTGCCCTAACTATTCTGTTAGCCTTGGTGGCTATAAGGGATTGGTGATTAACGGAAAGGAGTGTAAAAGTCTCAATAAGCTGAGCTTCAATAACCGGCGCTTTAATAGTAATAATGGGCTCATTCGGGAAAACAGGGGTTCCTTCAGGAACCGCATATATATCTCCGGTAAACCTGAAATTTGACAGATATTCCAAAAAGTCATCTGAAAACATATTTAGATTTTTAAGATATTTTATATCATCTTTTGAAAAACGCAGATTTTTAATATATTCGATAACCTGCTCAAGACCGGCTGCAATAGCAAAACCGCCTCCATCAGGTACTTTTCGGAAGAAAACATCAAAGTATGCAACTTTGTCAATAAAGCCTTTGAGAAAATATCCGTTGCTCATAGTAAGCTCATAGAAATCGCATAAAAGAGCATATGTTTCATCAGTCATGATTGATTAATCCTCCATATTAATGATGCAAATTAGTATTTTATATATAAAAGTCTCACTATATTCAAAAATATATACCAAATATCAAAAAATTACAGGAAGACCTGAATGATTGGCTATTATTATTGTGAAAAATAGTATTATATAAATGGGTACAAAAAATCTGTTATAGGGATTGTGATATATAATGAAGAAACATATTATAGATTTCATTTTAATTAATGTAGGATTGATTCTGGTTGGTATAGGTATTTGTTTTTTCAAAGTACCAAACAATTTTGCTACAGGTGGAGTAAGCGGCCTTGCAATAATAGCCAGCAGCTTTTTCAAAGGCATAGACGTAGGCCCCATGATGCTTATAATTAATATAGTCCTTATCATTGTAGGATTCATTTTTCAAGGCTTAGATTTCGGCTCAAAAACAATGTATTCCAGCTTTGCTCTTTCAGGAATCGTATGGGCTATACAAAAAATATATCCCTTAGAGCATTCTCTCACAGACGATATGATGCTCGAACTTATCTTTTCTATTGTTTTTCCTGCCATGGGCTCTGCCATTGTTTTCAATCTCAATGCTTCTACAGGAGGAACGGACATTGTAGCAAAGATACTCAGCAAACGTACAAACCTTAATATTGGAAAAACCTTGCTACTGACTGATTTTCTCATTGCAGCTGGGGCCGGAGCAGTTTTTGGAATAAAAATAGGAATGTATTCTATTTTGGGCCTTTCCCTTAAAGCTTTTGTTATTGACCTTGTTATGGAAAGCTTTAACGTAAGCAAGCAATTTGTTATTATTAGTACTAAATCAGAAGATATAAAGAAATACATCGTAACCCAGCTCAACCGAGGAGCTACCATATATAAAGCCGAAGGCGCATTCAGCCACAAAACTGAGGAAGTAATTTCTACAGTTCTAAGTAGAAGACAAGCTATAAAGCTCCGAACGTATATACGCAGTATAGATAGCTCTGCATTTATAACCATAACCAATACTTCTGAAACCATAGGTAAAGGCTTTAGAAGTATATAAAAAGACTGCATTTTCAATAAATGCAGTCTTTTTGGTGGGAACTATAGGGCTCGAACCTATGACCCTCTGCTTGTAAGGCAGATGCTCTCCCAGCTGAGCTAAGCTCCCGATGGTGACCCATAGGGGAATCGAACCCCTGTTATCGCCGTGAAAGGGCGGTGTCTTAACCGCTTGACCAATGGGCCATAAAATAAGCGATAATGTATATCGCTTAAAATGGTAGCGGCGGTGGGATTTGAACCTACGACCTGCCGGGTATGAACCGGATGCTCTGGCCAACTGAGCTACGCCGCCATTTTTTATGTTGCCCGTTCGCTAACGTGCTTTTACATTATACATAAGAAATAGGACATGTGTCAATAGGAAGATTATATTTTTTTAAAAAATTTAATACAATTTAGAATAACCGCAAAAGAGCAGTAAAAAACCCTTAAACCACAAGGTATAAGGGATCTATTTTCAGGAGGAATATATTTTAAGACCGGCCGGCGGAATAATCCGCCGACCAGAATGGATTATTTTCAACAATACAAATTTTATAGAAAATAATCCTATTTGTAAATGTATAAATTATTTAAAAATTTTATTTAATCAATTAATTTTCTTGTACATTTTTACCCTCGAGAACCAAAAATAGCTACATATTGACTTGAAAGTTCAAATTTCATATTTTTGAACTCCAGTATACTTTGTACAAACCCCAAGGAATCCGCATGATACCGTCCTGCTATTTTCTGATATCCCAAAAGCTCATAAATTCCGTCACCGTCAAAATCAACAGGATATAATCCGCTTAGTGGATCAACCCAGCCTTCAATTGGTGCTTTGAGAATTCCCTCGTTAGTGTAAATTTCACTTAGATACTCTCCGCCTTTATATGTTATATCAAGTATGTATGTATATTTATCCGTCTGGTTTTGAACCGATACCTTGTAATAATTCAGATAGTTTACTTTGTATTGATATTCATTATTAAAGTCTTCATAATTGAATATCATTGAAAGGCGATTATTCACATCTGAAAATACGTAATAAAACATTATGGCACCGCTACCGCCAGAATTAATCCCAATCAATATATCGTTAATTCTATCTCCGGTGAAATCACCCAAAAATAACCCTGGAGAATAGCCTGCATTTGAAGGAAGTTTTGCGCTCTGCTTAATGCCCGTTCTTCCATCCTTTATAACTAGGGTAATATCCCTCAAATAATAACCGTCAGGTGCTTTGACAGCTGTGAGATATACATAATCTGCAATCCCGTCTCCGTTTACATCACCGTAGGCACTGGCAACTATGTTTCCCATATCGTTAGGAAATGAACCTGAATTGTATGAATACAGCATTTATCCTACCTCTTTTTCAATGTTTTGAACTGCTACTATATAATATGAAAAGCTTCTGTATTGGTGAATTTATATATTTCCCATTATCCAAAAATTGAATAAACAATTCTCGCCAAGGGTATAAATATTAATGCCACTTTCGTACTTACTTGAAATTAACAAAATACAATATATATGTTCTTTAAATCAATTACATCTAATATTATTATATGGAAGTGAGTAAATTTTGAATAAGGTCAGGTGACCATATGATAATTCAATGTGAAAGAAAAGAATTTATTCAGCAGGGTGACCAGTTGGCAATAACCAGAGATGACAAGCTAATCGGCTACGGTAAGGTTATCGCCCTACTGGACGAAAACGTACTAGTGGATATTGATGATGAAGCCAGTAAATCATTATTTGAAATCTTCGCAGAAGCTATCCCTTGTGACTTTACATTCGTCAACGAAAAATATAATCCAAAGAACATCGAATAAACATCAATATCAGTTATCCCACGTTTACCGGAGTAAAATCGTTTGCCGGAAAATACCCGGCTAACGATTAACCCGGCAAACATGAATTGCTCTAGTGTTTATATGAAATGTTAACATTTTGTTTTAAAAATTATAACAGTTTATTAACTTTTTCTTCGTAAAAAATACATAATTTACAGCTATTATATAATCATAAGATAACTTAATGAATTTTCTAAAGATAGGAGGACTAGATTATGTATAATAATAATGATTGGAACAATGGATACTATAATAATTCAAATTTTGATAACAACCAAATTATAACAATAACCCCTAAAAGAAAAAAGCATAAGTTTACTACCTATTTATCACTTGTGCTTATAACTTCAATAATTACCGGAGCAGCAGTAGGCGGCGGAATGTACTACAAGTTTTCAAAGGAGCTTGACAGACAAATAGGAGATTTACAGAAGTCAGTTGCTCTTTCAGCAAAAAGCAACACAGACTCCGTTGTAGGCACACTTACTTCATCAGCAGCCGAATCATTGAAAGCAGCTACTCTTTTAAAGACCTCTGCCGGAGACTTGACTATACCTGAAATAGCAAAGAAAGTGGGACCCTCAATTGTTGGTGTAACAATGAACGTTCAAAACAGTCGTTCTTCGGGATTCTACGGTTTTGGAACACCATCTAGTTCCAGCTCTGAAGGGTCAGGTATAATATTTACTGCTGACGGATATATAATGACAAATTACCATGTTGTATCATATGCAGACCCTAAGAAGGGAGCAAAAAATACTACACTTACAGTGTATTTACCTGATAAAAGACAAGCAAAAGCTACATTTATAGGTGGTGATGAGGATAACGATCTTGCTGTTATAAAGATAAATCTCACTAACCTTCCTGTTGCAGAACTTGGCAACTCTTCCCAAGTAGAAGTCGGTGATACTGCCGTAGCAATTGGAAACCCACTTGGAATGGAGTTTGCAGGCTCTGTAACTGTCGGTGTAATAAGTGCACTAAATAGACAGGTTGATACTGGTAATGGACCTATGGATCTTTTCCAGACAGATGCTGCAATAAATCCCGGTAATAGCGGTGGTGCCCTTGTAAATTCCAAAGGACAAGTAATAGGCATTAATTCAGCAAAGATATCCGAAAGCGGTGTTGAAGGCCTTGGTTTTGCAATACCAATGGACACAGCTAAACCTATAATTGAACAGCTAAAAACCTATGGATATGTTAAAGGAAAGCCTTTAATGGGAATTTCAACTCAGGAGGTTCCTGAACAATATTCTAAAATGTATGGAATACCGGTAGGATTATACGTTGTTGAAGTAACTCCTGGAGGAGCCGCAGCAAATGCAGGTATAAAAGCAAAAGACATAATTATTATGTTAGACGGTAAAAAAGTAAAAACAAATTCAGACATTGATGCAATCAAGAAACTGCACAAAGCCGGTGATACTGTTAACGTAGTAGTTTCCAGAAACGGTCAGCAAATAACTCTAAAGCTTACATTTATGGAAGCTAATCAGTAGTAATCAATTATAAGCGACAAGTCAGGGCTTTATATGCCCCCTTAAAGCCCTGACTTGTTTTTTATTTTTAATTCCATCTTATGAAAGAATTTTTTACCCAGAAGTTTAAGATAAATATCACCCATAGCCTTCCCAACTGTTTCATTTAAACTGCTAATAGAATTTGCGTCAATCTGTAAAGTTTCATTGGGTAAAATCATCAAATACATGGGAATATCCCATATAGCGTAATCAATATCAGGCAACAGTATGAAGCCTGCTTTTTCATAGAATTTAATCCTTTTTTCCCTAATATCGCGTTCTTTCTGCTCTAAAGCATCCTCAGGCTTTTCAACCTCTACAATAATACTTCGCTTGTCGCAATATCTGTTTTTTAATATTTCTATAAACTTTGTTCCAAAGCCTTTTCCCCTATATTTCGTATAAACTGCCAATAAGCTTATAAGAACAAAAGAGTCTGTGCTGTCCACGGTACAAATTGAGTATGCAACATCTTTTTGGTCATTTACAAGCACAAATCCCTTTTGAATACCTTTTTCAAGCTGTTTGTATAAATCTTCATAGGGCGGATATTCCCCCTGTGCAAAGTCATTTACTATGTTTATGTATAAATCTCTGACCTCATGGAGATTAACAGGCCTTACATCGTATGCCATGGTTTATTCCTTCCCAATTTCATTCAATATAGATAAATCAATGTGACAGTAGCCATTAGGATTTTTCTCCAGATACTCCTGATGGTAATCCTCAGCTTTATAAAAATTATCAAGAGGAAGAACCTCCGTTAATATTTTCCTTTTGTATAACTCCTGTTTGTTGTTAATATAGCTTTTTATAATTTCTTCGTCTTCGAAATTCTTATAGTAAATACCTGTACGGTACTGTGTACCTATATCGTTTCCTTGTCTGTTCAGTGATGTAGGGTCTATAATTCTGAAAAAGTAGTCCAGAAGCTTTTCCATAGAAATCTTAGTCCTATCATACTTTACATAAACAGTTTCCGCGTGACCTGTTGACCTTCTGCAAACATCCTCATACGTAGGGTTTTCAGTGTTTCCGTTTGCATATCCAACCTCAGTATGGATTACTCCCGGAAGTCTAGACAAAAAAGCCTGCACTCCCCAGAAACATCCTCCTGCAAGCCAAATCTCCGAAATACTATTATTTGCTTCAGTCATTGTCGTCACTCCTTTTTTATATTTATCTGTCCTCAAATAAAATATCAGTTATTTCTGCTTCTGTGTTTTCCTCTATAAATTTCATGACTTCATTCAGAACAGCATTTGCCTGTGCTCTGCTCGTAGACACACAGGCTGCACCTATTACAATAGTCTGATATAAATCCTGCTCCTCTATCTCAGCTATGGATATATTAAATTTGTTTCTGGCCCTTTGCACGATACTTTTAACTATCATACGTTTATCCTTGAGCGAATGGCACATGGGCGCATAAAGCTTTATTCTCAAAGTTGATACAATCATAAAGTCTCCCTCTACAGTTGAAACCTATTAATATCCCAGTTCCTCTCCAACTATTATTACCTTAATTCTGTCTTTTTGGTTCTGATATGCACTGACAACATAATTACAGCATATTCTGTTTTGACCACGACAGCCATTTGTCATTGAAGAATTCCCTGATGTAAGTCCCATGCACTCTCCTTTTTCGGTACAATAAGAAGTACAATTAAGTCGAGTAGCATTTGCGGGAGCTGCCATGGTTTTTACCCTTTTAATTGCCTCATCCAGATTTCCTACTATTTTATTTATACCCACCACAATTATTACTGATTCCGGGCCGTAACATATAGCAGCAACCCTATTGGAATAGCCGTCTACATTGTATAGTTCCCCATTTTCCGTAATAGCATTCGAACTGCTGATATACACATCTGCCAAAAAGGATTTCCGGAAAATTTGATGAATCTGTTCCTTTGATAACCCCTCTTCATATCGGTCCAGGAAAGTATATTTACCCGAGCGCAGCAAATCTATAATTCCTGCCTCAAACAAGCTCATAGAACCACCTACAGCAACGGTATCTCCTTCTTTTAGTAATTCAGCTACTTTCCCTGCAACATCCTTTACAGTTTCAACATAATAAGGCTGCATATTATTGGCTCTGAGATTTTCCATAGTTTTTTTAATTCTTTTGTCTAAAATCGCCTTTACATTGTTATCCATTTTAATCCCCTCCATTTTCTATATAATCAAATCCTATATGTTTTCAAATTCTGATTTTATAAGCATCAGGAGTGCTTTTTCAAAGGCTCCATCGTTCTCCTTTGACCTTTTTCTTATAGTGCCAGTTCTTCCTCCCGACCTCCTGATTTTTTGTCCCAAATGCCTTTCAAATAGCAATCTGTCAATATTGTTATCAGAGTATATTAATCCATTCTGATTTAAAACCTTTGCACCTTTAGTCAGTCCCATAGCAGCTACACCATAGTCCTGAGTAACCACAATATCGTTCTTTTTGAGCATATTTATAAGCTTTATGTCAACACTGTCATTGGCTTTGTCTACAGTAATTACTGTGCTATATCCATCATTTAATTGGTGACTGGTATCAATAATCATTGTGACTGGAATACTATATTCCTTTGCAATTCTTATGATTATATTTTTTACCGGGCATGCATCAGCATCAACAAGTATTTGCATATAAATTCCTTCCAGCTTTTATTTTATTTATTATTCTATACCAAATAATTTAATTAAATCAACTATCCGTAGGTTTTGCAGACATATTAGTGAAAATGTACCGATGTTAACGTTAATTTCTGCGGCTTAGAATAAATAAAAAATCACATGGAATGTCCATGCAATTTTTATTTTTGTAAATTATATTTTTTTAACTGAGTTTCTGTAAACAATTCTTCCCTTTATACTAGACCTGCCATGACTTTTGTTCTCATTCTTTATCTTATCAAGGATGGACTTAACTGCTGTTGCCGCCATTTCTTCTACATCAACCTCTACTGTAGTAATTTGCGGTTCAGATATTGTAGCATATATATCGTTATCAAAACTTACTACAGAAAAATCCTCCGGTACACAATAGCCCATTTCTTTAAGCTTTAAAATGAGGTTATATGCTATACCATCACAGTTGCACACAAAAGCAGTAGGCATATCTTTGGGAAATTTGAGCTCAATATACTTTCCATGCTTGTCCCTATCGCATATCACATAATCTTCTCTCAATTTTATACCATGTTCCAAAAGAGATTTGCACATACCCAAATATCTATCCTGAATACTGCTGGTTGCATATATATCCCCAATAAATGCTATGTTAACATGTCCGTTCTTTATTAGATAATTTGTTAATTCATAAGCTCCCCAATAATTGTCCACCGTTATTGAATCAACATTTGTACTGTCATCATAAAAATCCAGAAAAACCACGGGTATTTCTATATTCTGCAAAATCTTTATATAGGCTTTACTTACCTGTCCCAGAACAATAAGTCCATCTACCTTTTTGTCATAATAAAACTTAGGTAGTATAACTTTGCTCTCATCCTCTGAGTTTAATACCTGAAGGATTGCGCAATACTGATACTTTTCCATTATTTGAGACAGGTGTTTAAAAACACTGAAATAATATGACTTGTCGTCCCCCAGAAAATGTTCAGGGATAATTACTCCAATATTATACGACAAACCATCTCGCATGGATTTTGACATCATATTGTACCTGTACCCCATTTTATCAGCTAAATCTTTTATCTTTAGCTTTAATTCTTTACTGACGCCGTCTTTATCATTCAGTGCTTTAGAAACTGTGACAATGCTGACATTTAATTCTTTGGCGATATTTTTCATGGATATGCTGCTTTTCATAATCTTACCTCTCATAAAAACTGTCAGTACTAGTTAGCTTTTGCGGGTTGATTACTATTTTACTATAATTTACTGAGTTTTTCCAGTTCAGGTTGCAGCAGTACTAAAGTACTTTGTTAACATAATATGCATATTGGACTCCAATTCAATTAAATCCTTAATAAGTGCAGCAGTTTTGCTATTAAGATTATTTACTTTGGACTGAAGTATTTTATTCATGTGCTTTCCCAAAATGGTCCATCTAGTAATGGACTCTTGGAGTGTAGCCAGAAGTTCTTTATATTCGCCTGAATTATCATCCTTTTCCTGCTTTAGGCATTCTAGAAGGAGTATTCTTGCACCGTGAATCATCCAGAAATCGAAGGTAAGCCTGTCTCTTTGCTCCCAGCCCACTGTCTTAAAATAGTTTTTCAGATTGTACCCCTCATGAGATAATTGAATAAATTTATTTAAAGCATCTATTCCATAATAAATTGTATAACCGTACAAATCCTCATAGCTTCCTTTAAAATAATTTTCCGCCATAGCATTTATAAAGTCTTTTAATTCATGTTTCATTGTATTGTACTTATGCAGTTCAGTTTCATTGATTTTCAGCGTATAACATCTCAAAAAGTGGCTACAAGCCTCAGCAAGTTCACTTATTGGTGCCACTCCAATCTGGCTATTCAAATCATATGTAACATAATTATCCTTATTTACTGAATATGGAGCCTTCTCTGCAAAATATATTTTGTCATCCTCGTAGTGGAGTAAAATATTAACATGGTTCTGTGGTCCCTGATAATATGTATTTAAATCAAAGTTGGGATCATATTTGTGATAGAATTTCATTTTTTCAAATACAGTTTGAACTATAACCATATGGCCTTCATCCAAAAGCCACTTAAGAAGGTCTATGGAATCCTTTTCTTGAATTTTTACATACTCATTAAGCTTTATATATTTGCTCCAAAGGGGAGTTAAATTTTTGCTCTCATTATTTATCCTTAAAGTATTATCTGTGTTGTGAAGCCACAAAGAAGGGTTTATATCTCTGATGAAAAGAGATGCAATTACGTTTTTGTCAATGTTGATACTGTTTTTAAGTATGTTATAAATTGAAGATTCCAAGCAGTTGAGCTGCAGTGAAACAGTATCCTCTTCTCCGTCACTAAGCAGAAAGAAATTAAGATCTTTTAAATCACATTTTTTCATAATTCCACCTCATATTCGGAAACATTTATGTCTAGGCAGCCTTACAATAAAAGATATATTTGATACTTATTTCCATAATATAATGTTTGATTTGTTTTGTCAATTTAAAAGTATTTTTTGTATAAATATGTAATATTTTGGTGTTTATTGCAAATGATTTGATATTAATGAATTAGTAGGGATAAATCAGCTCGTTTTCCGGTTTCTGTGCAGGAGTAACTGATATTCCGTAAAGTATCGGCATTTCCTTTTTCATATGAGGCTCGTACTCTACTTTTATTTTAGCTGTAACGTAAACCCACTCACCATTTCTAAATTTTTCTGCATCCTTATATCTGCATAGGAATCCATATGGAACAAGATCTGCGGCGCAGCAAACCATTGACATACGAGCAGGAATAAACTCATTGCTGCTAAACCCGTCCATTCTGAAAACAGTACCTTTGATTCTCACAGTTTTATTATCATATTTATTCGGGTTTTTATAAGCATCAGTGTACCAATTTAAATATTCATCATCGCTTATATTAACTATACCAGACAAATTACTGTCTTGTTCATGTTGTATTTGTCCTGTATTAGACTTTATATCCGCGCCATCAACAGGTGCTGTGACATTTATAGCTCCTGCAAGTACGGGGATAGCCAAAATAGCACAAGGAAGTATGTTATTTCTGCGCTTAGGCCTAAACAAGCTCGGCAGCAGGGATAATGCAATAGCCATAACTCCTGCTATAGAAAACCATAGATATTTTACTATATGTATGTTAACATAATGTTTGATTTTCCCTGTTATAATAGCCTGGGTAAGTAAAGAAGCAATTAATAATAAAATTGTTATCTGTGCCAAAATCTCTTTGTTTACTTTTTTCATAATACTATCAATCCCACTTCCCGTCAGCTAAAAAAAGTTGCTGCTATTGAGAAAATAAATACCGCAATAACTATGAGCATTACAAACAGTTCTATTAAAAATTTCTTTTTGAAACTTGCCGAAAGCATTAATATATTTTTCAAATCAAGCATGGGCCCCATTACCATATAACATACTATCCCATGGGTTGGAAAGCTGTAAGAAAAGCCCCTTGCGATAAATGCATTAGATGTTGAACATACCGACATAAATACAGCAGCCCCTAACATTATCAGCAATTCTAAGTGTCCACCAATGCCCGCTGCAGAAAACAATTCTCTTGACAAAAATGTTTGTAAAAGAGAGGTTATAAATGCTCCTACTACTATGTAACTGCCCACATTGAAAAATTCCATTCCTGCATGTCTTATAAGCATCCACAGTTTCCCTATAAATCCTTCTTGGGATAAATTTTCAATATACCCGCCTGAGCATGGCGTTTCCAAAACCCTCTCATTTATGGCATATTCTTTTGTAACTCCTGCAAATTTCAATATAAGTCCTACCATCAGTGCTATTACAATACCTAATCCTACCCTCATAAAAACAACTTCTGGTTTATCGTGAAAGGCATAGTATGTAGACATAATTACAACAGGATTTACAACTGGGGCGCTTAACAAAAATGTCAGCACATAGTACACTGGAACTCCCTTTCCGGCAAGTCTTGAACATATTGGAGCCATTGCACAATCGCATACAGGAAAGAAAATTCCCATAATCACAGCTGCCGGAAAACCAACCCATTTAAAACGGCTAAACACTTTAGCAATTTTTTCGTCGGAAGCAAATACCTGCAGAAAGGATGAAATAAATATGCCTAATAATATAAATGGAAGGGCTTGTATGAGAATGCCAAGAAAAATACTTATAAAGGCAGAGCCTGTATTTTTAACTGACGTAAAAAACAGGTATAGCATAAGTAATAACGCCGCAAATATAAAACCACTGATATCTTTATTATTACCTTGAAGCATTTGATAATCTTTTATATGGTAAATAACTTTAGTCTGCCTGTTAACAGCCTTTATGGCTCTTTTGATATTTGCTTTCTCCACCGAATCCAAGGATTTGTCCCGGTTTAAAATAACAATGTCGCTGTTTGAAATCTGCTCTGTCATTATTGACTTCATATTGCTCATATACAATGCAAAATTAGAAGCATCTGCAATAAAATATATATTGCTTATGCAGCATCCTGAAGGTAATCTTATCTTTAAAAATTCCCCTATGGGCCAGGTTCCGTTATATTCTATCAAAATCCGGTCCGGGTCATGTTCTTCAATAACGGAACATATAAAGCTTCTGTCAAGCACACGTATATCATTTATATTAATCAATACAGTATTATATCTTTTTAATGTGCTTTCCCGGTATTCTTCAAATCCCTGTTCACAGCATATCAATACAGTCTTTTTACTGCTATATCTGTCATTGCCGCCTTTTAATAGGTTTTGTATGAATGTGGTCTTGCCAGCTTCAAGAAATCCCCCAATTATACTAAGTTGTATACTCACATTTATACTCCCGTAAAAAGTTTTTTCAATTCTACAGTATTGAGCTTTTCACCGATAACACAAATCCGTCCCGTATAGTCCGGCAAACACGGCTTGATATTAATTTCTCCCGGTACAAAATCAAACTGTACCCAGTTGCTTTTCTCTAATGGAATTATTCCTTTTGACCTTAGTATATTGCCATACAAGGACTTATTTGAAAGTGATTTTAGTATACTGCGTATGCTTTCATTGGTATAAAGTTTAGGAGTTTCAATACCCCAGTTTTGAAACATTTTATCAACCTCTGTGTGACTATGCAGCCTCTTCTCTGGAGGATTTTCTATATTTAAATCTCCGCCCCGTTCTGCAAGAGAGATGATATCCGCCCCTTTTAATGCCCACCAATCGGTGGTTACAATATTGGCTTTCGGGTTGCGTTTCTGAATATCATTTACAACTTTAGAAAGCTTATTTTGCTCCATCATTTGTGTCCGACTTAAAATCACAGTCTTTGCATTGTTTATCTGGTCTTGAAAAAACTCCCCAAAATTGTTTACATAAATTATGTACTTCATTGAATCCACAACTGCTATACACATATTTACTGCTGCATCTGCATACTTTTGAATTTTGCCGCAAGCCTCTAGAACCCCTGAAAGCTTTCCTACACCGGAGGGTTCAATAATAACCCTATCAGGCGTATACTTCCTTAGGACCTCTTTAAGAGCCGTAGAAAAATCTCCAACCAATGAACAGCAAATACAGCCTGAATTAATTTCTTTTATCTCTATCCCTGAGTCCCTTAAAATTCCGCCATCAATTCCTATCTCACCAAACTCATTTTCTATAATTACTACTTTTTCTGAGCCTAATTTTTCTTTCAGAAGCTTTTTTATTAACGTTGTCTTTCCTGCTCCAAGAAAGCCTGAAACAATGTCTATTTTAACCGCCATGTACTATGTCCCCCTTTACTTAATTATATTCAGTCACTTCTAATTAATGATTATCCGGCCGGTCATTGACATATATTCTTACTGTGAGCTATATTATATTTGAAAAAGCATTAACAGGAGCAGCTATTATGGATAAAAATGTTCTAAAATCCTCAGATTTGAAAACCACTAAGCGCCGTATGGCTATACTTGCTGTACTGGAAAATTCAGCTATACCATTGACTGCAGAAGAAATATATTCCATAGTTATAAAAAATGTTCCTATGAGCCTGTCAACTGCTTACAGAACCTTGGGGACTCTTTCTGATAAAGGTATTCTTTTAAAAAACCTTAGTCAGGACGGCAAAACATATTACCAGATAAATAGTCATCAGCACAAGCATCAGCTAGTATGCACCTTGTGTAATGAAACTGTACCAATTGATGATTGCCCCTTATCAAATGTTGAAAAAAGTCTCATTAAGCAAACCGGATTCACAATAACTGGACATAGTCTAGAATTTTCAGGCATATGCCCTAAATGTGCTAAGCATAATTAACATGATTTCTTAATGGTTAGCTGCTTTCCATTCTTCTAAAAGGATTCCGTAGTTTTTTTCATCGTCCCACTTTCCATATTTGAACCTTACCTTGCGCAGCTCTCCTTCAAATGTCATACCAACCTTTTTCATAATTCCTTCTGATTTAAGGTTGTTTGAATTGCATCTGGCAGATACCTTGTGAAGTCCAAGCCTAGTAAAGCAAAATTCTATCAATGTATTTGCAATCTCTGTTGCAAAGCCTTTGCCCCAATATTCCGGCAACAAAAAATATCCTATCTCTCCGCAGCCTCCTGAACTATTTCTGCTATGAACCAGTACGTCTGCAAAGCCTATAAATTCATTTCCGTTTTTTGAAAAAACTGCAAAGGCATAGGAATCATCGCTATTAATATTCTCATCTGTATTTATATATCCCTCAAAAAAAGCACGAGCATCTTCTTCGTTGTCTATTTTATCTATCCATGCATATCTCATTACAATTTCATTTGAAAATATAGAATAGAATAACGGAAAATCTTCATGGGTAAAGAATCTGAAACTGAGACGTTCACTTGCTATTTTCATATTAACCTCCCAAAGTTGTATACTTGACTAATATATTTTATTACACAATTATATATTCATTTTGTCTAATAGTAACCTTAATATTAAAATTTTTTCAAAAACCACATTTCTGTGCCATTTTTGAAAGCATAATCAGGTATACTTAATTGCGAAATGCAATTAAATCAAGTTTGGGAAGTATCTTGATTACGGCTAATATAGAACTTGGTCAATGGCGAGTAAATAAAACCGTTCCACTCTGTTTATATTAAAACGCATTGTATAAAACCCGCTATCATCAGATTCGCTTTGATTTACATTCCACTCTGTTTATATTAAAACTGCGACTTCACACTCAACAGTAACGTCAATAGTTTATTTACATTCCACTCTGTTTATATTAAAACTTGTGCCGTATATACTGCTTACATCAAAGCTTATATTAATTTACATTCCACTCTGTTTATATTAAAACTATCAACCATACCTTTAACTGCTATTGTTTGCGGATATTTACATTCCACTCTGTTTATATTAAAACACCGTGCATTTTGTTATGTCGAGCTCGACAACCTGAATTTACATTCCACTCTGTTTATATTAAAACGTAATACCCACAAGGTCGCTGAAGGTCACATTAAAATTTACATTCCACTCTGTTTATATTAAAACAAATAAGCCTATACCTACAAAAAAAGAGAACCTTGTATTTACATTCCACTCTGTTTATATTAAAACGTACAGTAAAAACAGACGCTTTGGCGGCTCTTGCGGCATTTACATTCCACTCTGTTTATATTAAAACGCTCGTACAGACGGGCAATATGTTTATTATGATGTATTTACATTCCACTCTGTTTATATTAAAACTTAAGCTGACGGAGGTTGTTATGATTTATTTGTATAGATTTACATTCCACTCTGTTTATATTAAAACTTGATTATCCCAAAATGTCTATACCACCTAAATTATTTACATTCCACTCTGTTTATATTAAAACTCAGGCTCTCCAATAATCAAATAAAAGTTATATTATTTACATTCCACTCTGTTTATATTAAAACGAGGCCGTTTTGGCCCCAGTCGTTTTACGCTTTCAGCATTTACATTCCACTCTGTTTATATTAAAACTTAATATGTTCAATATTCTTAGTTATTTCGTTCGTATTTACATTCCACTCTGTTTATATTAAAACATAGTTTCATCAATATCTTCTATAGATAATTCAGTATTTACATTCCACTCTGTTTATATTAAAACGTGCATTTTTTGCAGCAGTAGCAGCGGTTTGTACTTTATTTACATTCCACTCTGTTTATATTAAAACTCCAGTCTTTTTGACAATTCTAATATTGCTATTTCATTTACATTCCACTCTGTTTATATTAAAACCAACGTATTTAAAAACGGGACTAAGATACATACAGAAATTTACATTCCACTCTGTTTATATTAAAACAATGATAGACAGATAATATATTCTTGTTGTTATAGTATTTACATTCCACTCTGTTTATATTAAAACCTAAATGCGGACCCATTCATCTTAAATTGTAAAAAATTTACATTCCACTCTGTTTATATTAAAACCGCTGACTATCTTACTGAATTTATTGTTAAACCTGATTTACATTCCACTCTGTTTATATTAAAACTCAATATTACAGGCGTTAGTCCTGTATTTTTGTATGATTTACATTCCACTCTGTTTATATTAAAACGTTTCATAGTATCAATAATAGTCTTTTCAACCTTCATTTACATTCCACTCTGTTTATATTAAAACTTACACCACCATAACTTGTAGTTACTTGTCTTGTGGATTTACATTCCACTCTGTTTATATTAAAACAGCGTTATTCCCATTATTTACCCATTCACTTATTACATTTACATTCCACTCTGTTTATATTAAAACTTACCATCCTCCATTCCAAAGTTAGTGACTTCGATATTTACATTCCACTCTGTTTATATTAAAACCAACCGAAAACTTTTTCTTAGTCGCCCTAGTCGGCAAATTTACATTCCACTCTGTTTATATTAAAACTCAAATTAAGGGTGGCTTATTGCTATCCTTTTTTTGTATTTACATTCCACTCTGTTTATATTAAAACTCCGTCTTAATTATCTCATCGAAGAATTACTTAACAATTTACATTCCACTCTGTTTATATTAAAACATAATGCAACAGCACCACCAAGAGCACCCGCACCCAATTTACATTCCACTCTGTTTATATTAAAACACAATGATTTTATACAATATTTTCTGTCTGTGAGCATTTACATTCCACTCTGTTTATATTAAAACTCAAGAAACATGAATTATATATCGAATCAGCTAAAAATTTACATTCCACTCTGTTTATATTAAAACAATATATAAGCATAGTAATTAATAAAAT
Organism: Ruminiclostridium josui JCM 17888; assembly: GCF_000526495.1. NCBI lineage: Bacteria > Bacillati > Bacillota > Clostridia > Eubacteriales > Oscillospiraceae > Ruminiclostridium > Ruminiclostridium josui. Next base: position 1,386,306 of record NZ_JAGE01000001.1, read on the forward strand.
AATTTAGATTTACATTCCACTCTGTTTATATTAAAACGTAAATGCTTCATGATTTATATCTGTTTGTAATTCATTTACATTCCACTCTGTTTATATTAAAACTTGAGGCTTTACGCTTAGTTTATGAACAAAATAAATTTACATTCCACTCTGTTTATATTAAAACGAAGTGTGATATCTTATGAGAGTACATAACTATTCCAATTTACATTCCACTCTGTTTATATTAAAACTTGTCCCCTAATTCACCAGATACGAACCAATTCGCATTTACATTCCACTCTGTTTATATTAAAACGAGGGACATATAGATTTACCAGCTTCAGCTGGTGTAATTTACATTCCACTCTGTTTATATTAAAACATTATGCAAGACAGAATCATAAGCTCGGTAAAGAATTTACATTCCACTCTGTTTATATTAAAACGATGGAATATTATTTTAAATGAGATAAATTTTAGGATTTACATTCCACTCTGTTTATATTAAAACTTATTTCCCGTGTGAAAGCCCCTCTTATTCATTAAGTATTTACATTCCACTCTGTTTATATTAAAACGTACTTATATTCATATTGATTATAGGATTCAGCATTATTTACATTCCACTCTGTTTATATTAAAACATAAAACTCCACGTAACAGCAACTATAATTTAGTTCAATTTACATTCCACTCTGTTTATATTAAAACTAATATATAAGAATTTTTATTATTTATTTGTATTTTATTTACATTCCACTCTGTTTATATTAAAACACATAGACAACGAGAGCGACGGACACAAAAAGGTGTATTTACATTCCACTCTGTTTATATTAAAACTTTACGCATTGAAGTTCCCCCGATTTGATGGACACACAGAATGGCTGGTATAATAAAACCAGTTGGAGGTGTCCATCATGAAACGCTATGATAAAAATTTTAAAGAACAAGCAGTCCGTCTTGTGCTGGAGCAAGGCCGTAGTGTACCAAGTGTAGCTAGGGATATCGGCATCCATGATAATACTATGTATAAGTGGTTAAATGAGTACAAAAAGCATAAAGAGAATGCATTCCCTGGCAGCGGTAATCTTAGGCCTGAAGATGAAGAACTCAGGAGTCTTAGAAAACGCGTTGCAGACCTTGAAATGGAGAATGAAATCCTAAAAAAAGTAACGGCCATCTTCGCGAAAGACCGGAAGTAAAATATTCTATCATTCATAAATACCGCTTCATATTTCCTGTTGAGAAGATGTGCCAAATACTTGATGTATCAAGAAGCGGTTATTATGCCTGGACTACAAGACCGAAAAGCCATCGTAAGCAATTAAACTGTGAGCTACTTGAAAGAATTAAGGAAATCCATAAGGTATCTCGTGAAACTTACGGAAGTCCCAGAGTAACAAAAGCCTTAAACAATGGTGGAATAAAAGTAAGCGGTAAACCATGAGTACCTATACAAAAATGCCGCCTTTCGGCGGCTATAATTTTGCTAACTTTGAGTTGCTTTTCTGCATTCTTCAGGCAAATCTTCTGACCAAGGAAGCAGCTTGTCTATAAAGGATGTATCCTTATCATTCATATGTTGGGGTATCTGTTGCAGTAAATACTTGAAGTAATGGTATGGTTTTAAGTTATTAGCCTTAGCTGTTTCTGCAATACTGTAAATTATTGCGCTTGCCTGGGCTCCTTGAACTGTGTCTATCAAATGCCAGTTGTTTTTTCCTATGCAGAAGCCCCTTATAGCTCCCTCTGTAGCATTATTATCCAGAGGTACGTAACCATTTTCAAGAAATGTTCTCAGATATTTTTCTTGATTTAGGCAATAGGTAAAGCCTTTGCCTGTTTCTGATTGTGATGGAACATCACTTCTATGCTCTTTTACCCATGCAAAGAAAGCTTCTACTTCAGGCCTTACAAGAAGCTTGCGTTTAGCGACTCTCTCTTGTGGAGATAACCCCAAAAGATCATTATCTATTTTATATATCAAAGCTATTTGTTTTAATGCTGCATATGCCAATGTATCTTTAGCGGCTTCTTTGTCCATTGTCTTGACAACAGCTGCAAACCTACGACGGGCATGACTCCAGCAACCTGCTATTGTGATATCCGCTTGTTCTTTCTCAAGCTTGTGGTAAACTTCATATCCATCGGTTACAATAGTCCCTTTATACCCCTTGAGAAATTCTCTTGGATGATCAGCCTTACGTGTTTTCTGATAATCATACAGGATAATGGGCGGAGCCTCGTACATTTTTCCTGTTCGATATACCCACATGTAGCTTTTAGAACCGGCAGATCGTCCATCTTTTGAAACAATCACCGGTGTCTCATCAGCCTGTGATACGCTGCACTGATAGAGTTCCTGATGCATTCTATCATACAATAGTGACAGGTACCTCTCGGCACATTGTATTGTCCAGTTTGCCATTACCTGTCTGGATATATGTATGTCATTTCTCTTAAACTCCTGTTCCAACCTGTATAGAGGAAGAGCATTTATATATTTTCCATTTAGTATACCAGCTGCCAGAGTTGGCGTTACAATACTGTTGCGCAATAGATCAACAGGGCGGTTTGCCTTTACAATGGTTTGATTGTCCTTTCCTGCATATACTGCAACATGATGCTCTTCCACCTCAAATGTAGCAGGGTGAAATTGAAGGCGCTTGTACACTTCATCAGGCAGTCGTTTCCATGTGTCTCCGAAAATAGATCTTAGCTCATCGTCATTAAGAGTATGTTCAATGATACTGACAGGCAAATCCTTTAAGTCCTCATTACGTTTTCCTTTTGCTTTTTTTCGCTTATATGGCTTAGGACATACTTCATCAAATTCAGGTTCTTCAATAAGCTTTCCGGCAGCAGTTACTTCTGCTTCGTTAAAGCACAGTTCCATCTGCTCATCATATACCATCTTTTCAGATGAACGTCCAAATCTTTTCTGCTTTCCAATTTTATTTGCTTCAATCAGAAGAGTGATGTTTTTATTCATTTCTTCTAATTGAGTGCTTTGTTTTTCAAGTATGGCCTGCTGCTTCAGAAAAAGCTGAACAATATCTTTTTTACTATATTTAGTTAATTCCAGTTCTGTAAATGTTTTATCCATGAATCTACAATATCATGAAAAAAGACACAATGGAATAGAAAAGTCTCAAGTTTTAAAAGTCGTGGATAATTACGGAAAATATGTGAGGTTTTGCACAATTTCAAAAGAGTTATCCACTAGATAATACGGCTGGGAGACACTTTCTTAACAGCTTTTGCTTGCTCAATGGCAAGACCTTCTGTTAGCCATCGGAATTGTTTAGGTGTGATTTCTTTCATTTCTGCTTCACTGCGAGGCCATTGAAATCTTCCGCCTTCTAAACGCTTGTATAGTAATACAAAACCATCACCTTCCCAAAGAAGACCTTTTATCCTTGTTGTTTTTCTTCCGCAGAAAAGAAACAGGATATTTTGAAAAGGATTTAAATGAAATTGATTTTGAACCATCCCAGCAAGGCCATCAATTCCTTGGCGCAAATCGGTATAACCACATGCAATGTAAATCTGGTCAAAACCAGTAGCATTATTAAACATTTTGGAGTACCTTCAGTACTGTCTCTAGCAGCTTAGGGCTAGTATCATTATTAATTTGTAATTGGCAGCCTCCAACGTTAACAATCATCTCTGTGCTAAAAGATACTTCTTGCAAGGACTTATTACGGGAACTCGTGAGTTGAACGGGTGCGAAAGTGATTGACGAATCCTTTGCTGAATTATCTACCGATGAACAGAGTTGCTTACGTATTTTACGCTGCCAATAAAAAAATTGAGCCATATTCACATTGTTTTCCAAGCACCAATCCTTCACAGACATTCCGGTAGCACGGCATTCCTGAATAGTAGCAGCCCATTTTGAAAGAAGGTACTGTTGTTGTACTTTTTTAGTCTCCATTGATAAAACCTCCTTGAAAAACTTTATTAAAGTTTTTCAAGCTAACTTTAAAAAGTTGTACAATTTTTTAAAGTAGCTTGTGAAAACATGGAAGAATTATCTCATATTAAAGAGAGTCTATCGAGGTACTCATGGTTTACCGCTTACGAATAAAATGCGGCAAAAACCGTGTAGCTAAGCTAATGAGAGAAAACAATATTGCAGCTAAAACCAAAAGGAAATTCAAGGCTACTACAAACTCCAAGCACAGCTATCCTGTAGCTCCAAATATACTAAATCAGGACTTTACGGCAACAAAACCTAACCAGATATGGGTTGCTGACATCACTTACATACCTACAGACGAAGGCTGGCTCTACCTGGCTGCTATTGTTGATCTATTTCAGCGAAAGGTTGTCGGCTGGGCCATGGACAGCACTATGACAAAGCAACTTTGCATAGATGCCTTAAAGCAGGCCATAGGCCGCAGTAAACCAGCTAGAGGCCTGATTCATCATTCTGATCGTGGTGTCCAGTATGCAAGTAATGAATACAAGAATGTACTCAAAAACAATGGCATTACACAAAGTATGAGCCGAAGAGGTAATTGCTATGATAATGCATGTATGGAATCATTTTTTGGTACACTTAAAACGGAGCTTATTTACTTAACAAGGTTCAAGACTAGGGCCGAGGCTCAGTTAGCTATCTTTGAATATATTGAAGCCTTCTATAATCGTATACGTCTGCATTCAAAGCTTGGCTATAGATCGCCTGTTGACTTTGAAAAGTTAAGTAAGACAGCTTAATTAAATTTTATGTGATACAAAGAAAATCGGAGAAATCCCGCCATTCTTTGTGTCTAATTTTTCGGGGTAAGGTCAGTTTATATTAAAACTTACATTCATCACTGTAATTATAGATTTTTATTAGCTTATTTACATTCCACTCTGTTTATATTAAAACTAGGTTCTAAGTCATATTCAATTTCACATACTGCATTTACATTCCACTCTGTTTATATTAAAACACTAGGTTCTAAGTCATATTCAATTTCACATACTGCATTTACATTCCACTCTGTTTATATTAAAACGGTGGACATATATTTTTTATGTCAGGATTCAATTTCATTTACATTCCACTCTGTTTATATTAAAACATGAGCAGATTTCAAGTTATTGTAGGGCTGTATTATTATTTACATTCCACTCTGTTTATATTAAAACTCAATCAAATTTAGCAAAAAAAGTCGGTGTAACCCGATTTACATTCCACTCTGTTTATATTAAAACACTATCCGTTCCCGGGTTAACCTCAACAAATATGTATTTACATTCCACTCTGTTTATATTAAAACCTACGGCACAGGTCAAAGGCAATTATCAATAAAATAATTTACATTCCACTCTGTTTATATTAAAACGATTTAACTTTAGATAAATGTTTTGTTGTTAAAAAATTTACATTCCACTCTGTTTATATTAAAACCCTTTCTTACCGACCATTTTCCAACGTTCGTTTTCTTATTTACATTCCACTCTGTTTATATTAAAACTTAAGTACACTGTCCCTGATTGCTTCCTTTTGTTCTATTTACATTCCACTCTGTTTATATTAAAACACACCCTCTTTCAATGTCTGCAATAGCCTTTAATATATTTACATTCCACTCTGTTTATATTAAAACGCTGTTGGAGTTTGGATTGAGTAGACCACCGCAAAGTATTTACATTCCACTCTGTTTATATTAAAACTTCCTCCTTAAATAATAATTATAATATTTGCTTAAATATTTACATTCCACTCTGTTTATATTAAAACAATACTGATGTACAAAGTTTCATGGGTACTTTAAATATTTACATTCCACTCTGTTTATATTAAAACGAACCCCCTTGTCCCACTTGTTACCAAATATTATATGAATTTACATTCCACTCTGTTTATATTAAAACGTAAAATAACAATAGATTTTGATAAATTTGAGACGATTTACATTCCACTCTGTTTATATTAAAACAGAATATCAATGTGAGGCACGCAGACGAATGAAAGCAATTTACATTCCACTCTGTTTATATTAAAACGAAGAATTGATACGTAAAAAGCCTTTTAGGTTATTTAATTTACATTCCACTCTGTTTATATTAAAACTAATTACACCAACCTTAATACTTGAAAATTCTTTCATATTTACATTCCACTCTGTTTATATTAAAACAGCAATGTTTGATATGTCTATTATCCCGTCATGGTCTATTTACATTCCACTCTGTTTATATTAAAACATCTTCTTTTTCATCCATAATTATCAAGTCCCTTCTGGATTTACATTCCACTCTGTTTATATTAAAACATTTGTCAATTGTACTGCTCATTGCATTTATTGTTTTAATTTACATTCCACTCTGTTTATATTAAAACGTAGAGGAAGGTGTAAAATTATGATTTATTTATATTGATTTACATTCCACTCTGTTTATATTAAAACATTTACAGCGAAAACAGCCTTTCAAATTTTAAATTTATTTACATTCCACTCTGTTTATATTAAAACTCTGCTAATTATTCATTTGAAGAATTTTGTTCAGAGTTATTTACATTCCACTCTGTTTATATTAAAACGATTCTGGTGATATTTGCGAATGTCAAGAAGATGATAATTTACATTCCACTCTGTTTATATTAAAACTTAATATGTTCATACATTTATAGTTGTCAGGCATGGGGATTTACATTCCACTCTGTTTATATTAAAACTGGTGTTTATGTCGCAAGTGAGAATGATGCATGTAGAAATTTACATTCCACTCTGTTTATATTAAAACTGATTACGGTCCAAATTATTATAATGCAAAATTGCATTTACATTCCACTCTGTTTATATTAAAACGCAGGTAAACAATGCAGATGTTCAGACATTTATGGGTATTTACATTCCACTCTGTTTATATTAAAACCGCCGGTGACAGAGTAATCGCTATACCTGACGTATATTTACATTCCACTCTGTTTATATTAAAACTTATGTACTTTAAGACGTACATAACTGCTTTTATTATTTACATTCCACTCTGTTTATATTAAAACCATATCATCCGCATTTTCATTGTATAGTATTTAGTATTTACATTCCACTCTGTTTATATTAAAACCTATGCTATATGGCATAAAATGGGGTTTTGTAACATTTACATTCCACTCTGTTTATATTAAAACTTTTTCTCGTGATGATTATGAAGAATTTGCAAGGAGAAAATTTACATTCCACTCTGTTTATATTAAAACGATGAAATGAAGCGTTTTGCATATTATGCAAAGAAATAATTTACATTCCACTCTGTTTATATTAAAACTTAATATTTTGAGTTATGCAAGGTCTTTTGGTATATTTACATTCCACTCTGTTTATATTAAAACCCAAAAGATTCTCATAAGCTAGTGTTGTCTTTGAAGTATTTACATTCCACTCTGTTTATATTAAAACAACTGTATTAACTCAGAACATTATGAGCATATGTCAAAAATTTACATTCCACTCTGTTTATATTAAAACTTCATAATTATTAAAATCAAAGCCACTCGTAAGAGATTTACATTCCACTCTGTTTATATTAAAACGAAATACTCAAGACTGTAACTGTTGACGGTGTTGCTCTATTTACATTCCACTCTGTTTATATTAAAACCGTAAAAAATGGTACGGACGTAATTAATTTATAAGGATTTACATTCCACTCTGTTTATATTAAAACCCCACGAATCCCTATCTGACCTTTTAAAATCTCGATTTACATTCCACTCTGTTTATATTAAAACAGGGACAAAAGTCTGATGATGTATCTCAAAAAGATATTTACATTCCACTCTGTTTATATTAAAACAAATTTTAGGAGTTGAGACTAAAGGTAAACAGGATAATTTACATTCCACTCTGTTTATATTAAAACTTGTGGATGGTGCAGCCTTGGGAGCAGGTGCAATCGGATTTACATTCCACTCTGTTTATATTAAAACTGAAGCGCAAGAATTTGTTGATGAGATTTATAGTGTATTTACATTCCACTCTGTTTATATTAAAACTTAGGTCTTACAAGGAAGTTTCCTTTTTCTATACCAATTTACATTCCACTCTGTTTATATTAAAACGTCATACATCGTAAAGTAAATAATTACAAAATTGGAATTTACATTCCACTCTGTTTATATTAAAACTGAGATGGATTCGTGCAATAGATTAAGTGTAAGGGATTTACATTCCACTCTGTTTATATTAAAACTGTTTCGCGTAGGCTTGTTTGTTGCGGTAATACAAATTTACATTCCACTCTGTTTATATTAAAACGACTTGCAGGCGGGTCCCCTGCCTTTTGCAACTAATATTTACATTCCACTCTGTTTATATTAAAACTCTTGGAGATTCCTGCTCCGCCACTAAAGCAGTAACCGATTTACATTCCACTCTGTTTATATTAAAACCTAGAAAAGAACTAGCAAAAGAGTTCTCAAAAGCTAGATTTACATTCCACTCTGTTTATATTAAAACAGATACAACTGTCATTTTTGCCTGACCACCGAAACTATTTACATTCCACTCTGTTTATATTAAAACATACCCTAAGATATCTGTACCCCTGTATTACTATACAATTTACATTCCACTCTGTTTATATTAAAACTCAAAATATTTAATTAACTCATCTCTTTGTTCTTTATTTACATTCCACTCTGTTTATATTAAAACGCTGACGCCGAAAACATTCAATTTTCAAGGATCACATTTACTGTTTCTGTCGATGTTATAAATTAATTATTAAATATACGACAGATTTTCTTTTAGAAATTATTTACATCTTAATTTTACACGCATCAGAGGTTCTGTCAATCCCCATGGAATTTTACAGTATCAGAGGTCGACAGAAAAAATATTTAAAAGAAGTTTGATGTTTTGTCATCTTCCTTTCCCCAAAATTCTTTCTGCATCCATCTTTCCTCTCTACTTTTGAAAATAATTACAGAATCTCTTTCTTTTCTTATATGCTTTTTAAGTTCCAGCTTTAGCTGTTGTAACAAAGCTGGAGTGATATCTCCTTCAAACACAGATTTCTGCACATGTGTCAGGTATTTTTTGCATATTTTGAAAATATTCCGTGATGCTTTTGCTCCGTTTTCATCCACTTCTACGTCATATATCAGAACTATATACATAATCACCACCAAATTTTAAACCCTTCATATTCCTTATCACCCATTAGATGTTTTATAAGCTTATAACATTCCAAACGAATTAAGTGTCTGTATGAGACATTTCTTCCTAACTCCTTATGTTTTATGGTTCTGTTCATACTTTCATCGTATTCCATCAATATTTTCTTTCTTCCAGTATCTTTAAGATAAAAGTAATTGGAATCCTTCTCAAAATCCTTTTCCGTTATCATATTTCTATTCAGTAAGGAAAATATCAGCCTGTCTCCTATTAATGGCTTAAAAATTTCAGAAATATCAAGGCAGAGAGAAAATCTTCGCTCACCAGGACTGTGTAAATAGCTAACTGTAGGATTTAACTGGGTCACATATATTTCAGATAAACAACTTGTATATATCAACGAATTTACAAATGAAATAAGCGTATTAACCATATTGTCAGGCGGTCTTTTAACCCTTTTTTCAAAATCAACTTCCTGCTTAATAATACTTGTCCAACATTCATAATACACTTTTCGTATACTGCCTTCCACACCCATTAAAGACTTAATATCCCCGGCACTTTCTATTCCATTTCTTAAATTCTTAATTTCATTTATAGTGTTTTCTAAATCACGATTCCTTTCATTATAATATCTAATATTTCTTAAAATATTATAGCTGGCAGCCTCAATAAATGCTTTCGCAATTTTAAGACGTTTGCTGTCTTCTGAATAATGCATTACCTGTTCCACTAAGAGTTTCCCTGAAACACTTGTCTCCTTCGGGAAAAAGCTACCCGTATAAAAGCCATAGAAATTAAAAATATGTATAGGAATAGACAACTGCCCGGCATAATTCAAAGCTTTGGTATTCAAAGAGACTTCCCCAAAAAGATAGATATCCCTAGTCATATTTACTTTTATATCCTTGAAGTTGCCGTCAGGTGCAGTCATTCTTAGAACATTATCCTTCCGCTTTAATTCCCCGTCGGAAAATAAATAAAAACTTTCTGACATCTTTCCCCTCCTTAAATGTAGCAAAATTCATAGTATGCACAAGCTCTGCATATCTTCGAATCAATAACTTCAGGGCTTTTTTCTTGAATAACAATTTTCTCAATACTATGGAGGATTTCCTCTATTTCCTTCTCATCCTGTTTTGTGAGCAAAACTTCTTTTCTTTGCTTTATTTTTGGATAATCGAGGACGCCTTTTTCAATTTTTATTCCCCTTTGTCTAAGAAAGTATATATAATACTTTACCTGCCACATGGAAGCCTCTTCTATGCTTTTACTTTTTTTGACCTCATGCAGAACCTTCCAGTCCTTTATAAAGTCAACATTAACCGTTTCATCTATTAGAACCTGCTTGTCCTCCCTTCCATAGCTACTTTCATCAATGAGCTTTCCCAGAAGCACATTTTCATTTTCCTGCTCCAGAGTAATGTTATTGACAAAGTACCACAGCTTTCTTTGGCAAACAAAATAGTAATAAAACATAGTTCCTGTAATTCTCAAACATATCACCTCCCTATATCAGAACATTCTGCTTTCAGCATCCCGGAATTCCTGTTTCTGTGTATTTTCAAAGCTGATTCCCAATTCATCAGTATAATCTGCATCCACAATCACAATTTCCTCTGCTCTGCTAATTTTCAGTTTAAAGCTTTTGGTTTGTTCAGCAAGTCTGCTGTTTACAGGCACCATTAAATCACGCAATCTATCTCGTGCCTTTATCTTTGTATTAATAATCTGTGATTTATCATTAAGAATTTCTATTTCTGTTTGTATACTTTCTTCATTTTCCTTGTAAATCCTCAAAGGAATAACTAAAACCTGGTCTATATCTCTGAACATTTCATTTACATCCTGCTTGTTAAGCTCATATTCAGAAATTGATTTAATGTACTCTATAGTTCTTTTTATTTCAGAATAATAATTTTCCAGTTTTTCAGAAGTGTATGTATTTTCAATCATTTTTATTTTATCGTCTTCTGAAAGAACTCCATCCTTGGTAAGAGCCTCTTTAGACAAATTATGAACCTGTGGGTCTATAACCGAATTTATTCCTACCCCGCTGCATTTTCTACTTCCTCCTGTAAATACAAAACAGTTATAGTCCACATCAAGAAGTCTGTGACGATAGCACCTCCCCATTCTCTGGAATAGTCCGTTCAAATCTGATAATTCTGTGAAAAGCAAATCAAAATCTATATCCAGTGAGGCTTCTACCAACTGTGTGGTAACCCATATTCCTGATTCATTGCTTCCTTTACTTCCGGTCTTCAATATGCAATTTTCTTTTTCTGTTCGATGACAGCGTATAAATCCGCTATGGAGTAAGTGTATATCATTCTTGCAATCTTCCGGTAAAATTCCTTTAAGCTTTGCATAAACCTCTTTTGCCATTTTTATTGTGTTGCATATTACAAGCACTTTGTTTTTGTTATATGCCTTTGATATTTGCTCAATACTTTCATTGTCGTTTATAGAGGCTTCTATTCTTTTCAGGCTGTGGCGTATTAAACTATTGGTAAATACCCGGGGTATTTCAAACTCTATACCCTCTTCTTCAAGAAGATTAAGTATCAGTTGGGGAAGAGTGGCAGTCATAATTGCAAACTTCCCACCCATTTTAGTAATATATTTTAGTCCCAAAACAAGATATGCAACAAGTTCATGAGAATACATCTGTATTTCATCAATGATTACTTTGGAATATGACAAAGTAGCAAGCTTTGGTTCAAAACCTTTATATCTGAAAACAAAGTCAAAAATCTGATCTAACGTACACACAGTCAGGGGAAGTGATAATTGCCTTGTTCTGGTGTAATATGTTTCAAAATCAATTTCTTTTTCACCTTCAGCCTGTTCGGAATAAATCTTCAATGTGTCTGAATGAAGCAAGGCAACCCTCTCGTCAAATTTTTCAGGTACAATATTTTCTATAATACGTTTGTAAATAGCATTAATAGCACTTTTTAGAGGTAATGTAAAAAATCCTTTGCTGTTACCCAACCATAACAAACCTGCTTCTGTTTTTCCCATTCCTGTCTGTGCAATAACTATAACATTTTTATCTTGTTGTTTTATCATATACTTCTGTAAATCATTCCATTGAGTTTCTAAATTTTTTGTTTGCCATTTTTTTAAGAGATCATTCATTGATTCTATCAAAAAATCGTTAGGATTTTCTACTATTATTTCCGCACTAGCGGCATAATCCAGTCTATTCAGAAGTCCCTTCAACATTATATATTTAAAGAAGTAATCACCGTCTTTTGATTCGTAAAATCTCTGTCCTTTGTCGAAAAAATCAATATCAAATCTAGGTTTAAAGTATCTTGTTGGAAGTGCCAAATAGTTGTATTTGGGGAAAACACTTTTAAGAGTTTCGATTTCATTGTAAATCTCATCCATTTCAAAATCCATATCTCTTTCATGGTGATATGCAACTGCATGAAATAGCAAGCCAATATCTTTATCCGAATATCCCTTATCTTCCAAATAATCTACATCAATAAAACCAAGACTGAGAACCCCGTGTGGTAATCCTGTAGTGCTCCCTTTCCCGTGGACTCTATTCTGAAATCGAAAATTCATTTTCCCCATATCATGGTATATACATGCCAGACGAAGAAGTTCCCAATCTGTTTTCAGATTGGGATACATCTTTTTAAGAATATCAAGGTTAACTAACAAATCATCTGTATGCCATTGAATATCTTTACGTCTAGGTCTTGTCTTTGCGATAAATTTTTCGTCTAATGTCCTGCTGTCCATATTAGTCTCCTTTATGCAAAATATAGTCTAGGCCAAAAAAACAAAATCCTGACGATCATCCATGTAAAATGGCTTTCTTCGTCTCATGATTACATCATGTCCGTAAAGAACCTCTACCGTATTCCATTTCCTAAAGATTTTGGGGGATTTATTAGTACCGTAATTATCCAGGGTGTAGTTTTTGTTAAGTTTATACCGTGTTCCGGAATACTCCACTCCTTCTTTAGAATTCGGTTTAACATATTCCTCATTAAGATAGGATAAAGGTATATATGCCGCATATCCGCTTTTCAATCTATCACTTTCTTTTATAGTTTCCTTATTGATTTCTACAATACTTACATCATTTATAACGACTAGGTCTTCCCGCCTCCCCAAAGAGGGATATTCAACTGGCTTTATAAAGCTATTATATATTTTCTCCAAAACCTCATCCTCTTCCGGGACTATATGTATAAGAAGTTCTACATCAACCAAAAGTTCGGAAGTTGCAACCCCTCTTGAAACACCAAATCCCCCTACTTTTAGTTGGTGCCTGCCTGCATCATATGACATGCCGTTTTTGAATTCGTATCTTGTAAAAAGGTCATTTACCTTTGAAAAATACTTTCCCTGAATACTTACCTGCATGGGATGATATTCCTCATATCCACAAAGGTTATGAATCATACCTATAACCGTGGAGTACGGAGGCAGAGGATATGTTTCTTTTAATTGAAAGCTGGCAGGTTTTTTGTAATTAACCATGTCCTGACTAATCTCTAACCTAATTCCCTTCATAATACATATCCACCTCTTTTTTCAGTGCCTCAAAAAACTCGGGTACTGTTGTAGCCTTCAATACCTCCTTCACCTCATTGGTGTTATCAAAGCGACAGTCAACTATTCCTGTATGGGTATGCTCCTTAATGCCTTCATACATTACACCTGTAATCTCGTTTACCTGTATGCAATTATTCCTGACAGATACTACATTTTGAAATACAGGATTTTTTATATCATATAGCCCACCTATTACAAATAGCGGCTTTAAATCCTCTCTACGTCCCCTTATGTCTCTGTACAGCATTGCAACTGTGTCCAGAAGCTTCTTTACACGTCTTGCTCTTTCGCTGTTTTCCAGTACTATACCATATTCATCATCAATTCCTATCTGATCAAGGTCAGCAGCAATTGTGTATCTGTAATAGGATTTGTGGATTTCAGCCTGTGCTATATTCATATCTTTTTTTATCTTGTCAGCTTGTCCCTTATTTGTTAAAAAATCTAAGTCACCTTTAAAAGTTTCAAGAGAAATGGCATTGGACAATCTTACCTTTGCAGCTCTCTTCTTGCCGTTGCTTCCCTTTTCAGTCTTGAGATAACCGAAAAAGTCAATTTCAGGGTATTTATCAATGGTTGCTTCCTCCAGAAATTGAATAACCTTTTTATCTCCGCTTCCTTCTTGTGCTACAGGTGCAAAGGCTTCCCCAAGCTGTTCTGCAATATTGTATCTAATGGCTTGACGTGATATGTATGTATATTGCTCTCCTTTATTTCTAGATATTTTTTTCAATGAAGCAACATTTCCTACACTTTCTCCATAGTTAGCACTTTCAGCTTGAAAAATAATTGTCATTGTTAATCCTTTTATTTTTAAATCAGTCATTTTCATTCTCCTCCTTGTTGTCTGTTTTATTATCTATATCCTGTCTTGTACCGTTTAATCCAGAAACAAATGCATATCCGATTGTTTCAAAAACACCGTCTTCCTCCCTAAGTGCTTCTGTAATTATGTTTGGTACCTCCTTGCCAACATACAAATAGCAGTTAATTACAACGTCCATGAACATGTTACAGTTACCAGTTTTAAGAGCATTAAGGAGCCTATAGCTTATACCCGGGATTTTACCTGTTTTAGGGTCTTTTTCAAGATAAGCATTTCTTAGCTTTTCTCCCGCTTCTTTTGCACTATTTATATAATAAAAGCCCTTTCCCATTTTCTCCATCCCTCCTAAATTTTGAATTAATCTGAAATTTATTTTTAGAATATCAATTATGTTTCCCATATGATAAAAACCGTCTTTGGGAGATGCTGTTTTATAGTGAAGAAGTTTGAATATTAAAAGAAACTGGTTTCTATTGTTGAAAATATTCTCCAGCACCTGTTCGTATATGCTGTAGCTGTCTTTTCCTTCCTTGTACCGTGTGTTTATAAGTTTTCCAATTTCCTTTTCAAACTCTTTTATAAGTTCTATTGTTGCTTCAGGCAGCAAATTGAACTTATAACTTTCGTTTTCCCATCGTACTACCTGAACATCCGCCAACTCATATTTCTGTCTTGAGAGGTGTTGCTTTTTCATAGCCTCTAAAAGTGCCCAATAGATTTTGCGTGAGTTCTGCTCTTTGCCAATTCCGGTTACATTAGCCCGAACATTACTATTAACCTTTAGATTATTTTCCATATTCATATTTGCATTTATATACAAACCTGTATCTCCAACATATGAAAATCCTGCCGGCAGACATGAATATATCAGTTTACATACAGGACATAATGCTATGTCATTAACAAAGTTCCATACATGAGATGGTTTCCTTGCCACATCAAACCCGGACTGGTTTATAAAACCCATATCATTGTTGAAATCCTTAATTGGGGAGCCGCAGGTAAAGCACTGATATTTGAATTTGTTTTTGTCTGATTTCAAATAATCAATAGCACAGTTGACAAAATATGTTCTGTAGTCCTCATAAACATCCTTTATCTTTGTCTGCTTATTTAAAAAACTCACTCCATTCCAACCATTTCTTATGATTGTATAAATTACATTCTTTGCTCCGATAATACGTCTTCCTTCATTACTTCCGCAATACCCTATAATTTCTTCAAGAATATCAAATTGCTTTTTTATGCTTTCAATAATATTAGGTTTTTCTTTTTCAAAAGCATTTTCATCTTTGGGTTCTTTTATCTTTTGTAGTCGTTTTTCCAATTCCTCAATACGCTGAGCAGTTCCCATCAACTCAAAAGCTGACGTTATACTTTTACTGGTCAAATACCTTTTTGCTATATCTCCTATATATGCATTAATACCTTTAAGACCCTGAAGATTGAGATTTTTGAAATCATTTTCTCTGTAATGCTCTATTGTTTCTTTAAAGGAAATTATTCTATACCATGGCAAAGTTTTTTCATATGTATCTATGAAGTATTTAAAATACTTTTCTTCAAAATTCTCAAGACAATGTACAGGAATTTCCGCAGTACACCCGTAAAACTTGACATTTTCTTTTCCTACAATATTTATAAACCCGGTAATTGACGCATTCCACATCCAATCTCCTAGTGTCAGTCTTATGACTTCATTATCATAGATATCTTCCAATACTTTTCACCTCCATTTCCGAATATCATATTAACTCAAGCATTCCGAAGCAAAGTCCCCTCTTTGAACCTAATCCCCGCTGATAAAGATATTGAAGAAGATATTGTTCACCTTCCATAGACAGTACGCCAAGTGAGGCTTGAATTTTCAACTCATATGACTTTACGATTACCTTTTTCATTTTAATAAAATCAATTTTAAGCATTTTGATATCATGACTTATGTCTCTTGAAAATTTGCCTTCCAACTCGGTTTGTAGATTCCTTTTGAGTATTTCGCCAGCATTTTCATCCTCAAAGGTGCAAAACCAGTCCTTCCCCGTCTCCTTATCATGATCACGTATAACAATAGGAGATAATGTATTGAAAACAGCTTTGCCTTGAGTAATAATTTTTTCTTTTTCATTTGTGATTTTAACTACTCTCAAAGAATTATCCTTTGACAGCTTGTACCACTTAAACTTCTGGGAAGATAGTGCATTATATAATTGAATTCCTGTGTATACATCTGGAGTTGATAAATTAATTATTATTTTCTTACTATTAACCCAAATGTTATCTCTATCAATGATTGTTTCAGGTACAAAGTATACCGACATGGTAAATTCCTTATTTGAATTCTTTCCTTTGCCGTACAGCTCTTCAAAAAAATCTTTATTGCTTTTCTCAATACAGGACTTTAAATAACTAACAATCTTTCGTCTGTAATCAATATTGAGTCTATTATTCTCCAATTCGCATGTAAAATGAAATCTCATAAATTCACCTCCTTTGTATATTCATTTATTCCATTATGGATATATTAAATAAGACTTAATTTTGGTTAGTAATAAATTTTACATTCCATAGTGTTATATTAATTATTTCCATTTATTACTAATCAAGTACCATATTAACATATATGTGATTTAATGTCAATCTTTTCCATAAATAAAGCCCCGTTTATCAAAACGGGGCTTTACAAAAAATAATATAATTAAGAGGAAAAAACAAAATGAAAAAAAGTTTACGTATTTATATTAACAGCACAATATTAATAAATAATTTATAAACGATGAACATTTTGTAAACTTAATAATTTTATCTTTGTGAACTAATATGGATGTTAAAAAATCTTCCAAAGTTAAACCTTGGAAGATTTCTATTTATAGCAAAATTTTATATAATTACTTATTTATTTGCTCCAGCTTCAATCCTTTTATTTCTAAAATATAAGCCAATATCTGTACTAACCATAATGACATTTGGGATGTAGAACCAGAATGCCAGATTCAAATTGTTTGATATTAGCTTTGATGCTATACCGCAAACATATCCAAATGCTATAAAGAATAAGAATAAAATGCTCTTGCCTTTTGTTGAGCGTGATTTATATGAGCGCACAATCGACAGCGGCCATGACACACCAAACCCAATAATCATCATAGTTTCTAATACTTCAGCTAACAATTCCATTTTGTATTCCCCTTTTTATTTATAAAGTTTACTACTGGCAAATACCTTCTCATTTTTGGGAAGCTTTTGCAGCAAGGTAGGCCTTTCGCCCTTCTTCATATAGGTTTTTGCCTTCACTGTCAATAATTACAACCAAAGGCATTTCTTCCACATAGAGCTTTCTCAACGCTTCTGGGCCTAAGTCTTCATATGCAATCAGTTCTGAGCTTTTGATACATTTAGCAAGTAACGCTCCTGCCCCACCAATAGCTCCAAAATAAACTCCGCTGTACTTTTTCATAGCATCCACTACTTCTGGCAGTCTGTCACCTTTTCCAATCATTCCTCTAGCTCCCACTGACATCATAGTAGGTGCATATGCATCCATACGCCCACTAGTTGTTGGCCCAGCAGAACCTATTATCTGACCAGGTTTTGCTGGAGTTGGACCTACATAATATAATGTAGCATCTTTCGGATCAAATGGCAAATCCTGCCCATTTGCAAGGGCTTCACACATTCTCTTATGGCCAGCATCCCTGGAAGTATATATTTCACCAGTCAAATAGACTGTATCACCCGCATGTAAGGTTTTTGCGAGTTCTTCTGTTAATGGGAGTTGAATTTTACGTTCCATGTCAGATTACCTCCGTTTTATGTCGTGTGACATGACAATTAATATTAATTGCGCATGGCATACCGGCAATATGGGTTGGCATTGTTTCTATCATTACTGCTAAAGCTGTGGTTTTTCCACCAAAGCCCTGTGGCCCAATCCCCAGATTATTGATTTTTTCTAGCATTTCAGATTCCAACTCTGCATAATATGGGTCTTTATTTGGAATATCTACATTTCTCATCAATGCCTTCTTAGCTAATAAGGCTGCTTTATCAAAGGTTCCACCTATTCCAACACCCACTACCATAGGGGGACATGGATTCGGGCCTGCATTTTCTACAGTTTCAAGAATGAAATCTTTAATTCCTTGAATTCCTGCTGATGGCTTAAACATACGAATAGCACTCATATTTTCACTACCAAAGCCCTTAGGCCCAACAGTAATCTTAATCTTATCACCATCAACTATCTCTGTATATAACATAGCAGGTGTATTGTCTCCAGTGTTGCCGCGTCTTACAGGATCTTTTACTACTGATTTTCGCAGATAGCCCTCAGCATAGCCTTGGCGCACCCCTTCATTCACAGCATCTGCAAGACTTTGGCCTGTAATATGTACATCCTGACCTATTTCCATGAAAACACATGCCATTCCAGTATCTTGGCAAATAGGCACATTTTCTGACTCTGCAATTTCATAGTTAGTAATAATTTTGTCTAGGATATCCTGAGCAATCTCACCATCTTCACTTTCTCTGCATTTTTTAATACATGCTTTTATATCACTAGGTAGGTTTTGATTAGCCTCAATACACAAACGCCTAACAACGTCAATAATCTGGTCTGTAGATATTTCGCGCATTCTTAGTTTCCTTCCTTAATTATAGGTTTTAGTAGGATTCATATATTAATTGATTGTAGAAGTATAAATAGCTCCATCCTAAAAATCTATCTAGTATACTTTGGAAGTAGCATTGGAGATACAGTATCTGTTTCAATCCCCGCAGCTTCCAATTTCTTTGCATAGCTATTTATATGTTCTAGAGATAACTCACTTAAAGAAACAGTTTTGCTCTTTTTAGCTGCTGCCTTTCCTGCATTTCTTCCGAATACAATGATGTCTAATAATGAATTTCCCATTAGACGGTTTCTTCCATGGATTCCTCCAACTGCTTCACCTGCAACAAGAAGATTATCAATGGCCTTTGTGAAACCTTCTCCGTTTATTTCAAGCCCACCATTTTGATAATGTAGAGTAGGATATATTAGAATAGGTTGTTTTCTCATATCTATGTTGTAGTTTAGATACATACGAAGCATAGCAGGTATACGTCTTTCAATTGTACCTTCTCCGTGAATCATCTCAATCATAGGTGTATCAAGCCATACTCCCATACCTCCTGTTGGGGTAGGAATACCTTTCCCTCTATCACTACATTCACGAATTATAGAAGCCGCACATACATCACGTGTTTCCAAAGGATGCATAAATGCTTCTCCATCTATATTTACAAGCATAGCACCTAATGAACGTACTTTTTCTGTTACTAGTGCTCCAAAAATCTGTATAGGGTAAGCAACTCCTGTTGGATGGTACTGAATAGTGTCCTGATAAAGAAGCGGTGCTCCTGCACGGTACCCCATAATTAGACCGTCAGCTGTAGCTCCATAATGGTTTGAGGTAGGAAAGTTCTGATAATGAAGTCTTCCTGCACCACCAGTAGCAATTATAACCGTCTTAGCTCTTGCTACTAGATACTCTCCTGTCTCCATATTCTGAAGTACAGCACCGGCAGCTTGTCCATTCTTATCCAAAATTAGTTCAACTGCTGCTGTAAAATCTATAACAGGAATTTCACGGTTAATTACTTCATCACGAAGTACTCGCATTATTTCTGCCCCAGAATAATCCTTACATGCGTGCATTCTTTTTCTGGAGGTACCGCCTCCATGGGTAGTTATCATTGTTCCATCTTCATTTTTATCAAACATTACCCCTAAGTTATTAAGCCATGCAATGGCATCTGGAGCTTCCATTACCAATCTCCTTAGAAGCTCTGGTCTAGCAGCAAAGTGTCCGCCTCCAAAAGCGTCCAAATAATGCTGTTGTGGAGAGTCATTTTCTTTGTCTGCAGCCTGAATTCCACCTTCGGCCATCATAGTATTGGCATCACCAATACGAAGCTTTGTAACTATCATAACATTTGCTCCGTTCTCATTAGCTTCAATAGCTGCTGATGAGCCAGCACCACCGCCACCAATAACTAATACATCCACATCATAATCTATTTTAGATAGATCAATATTTTCATCCTTTATTCTACTATTGGAGTGGAGTAAGGTACAAAGCTCTACTGGTGCTTTTTCCCCCTTGTTGGGACCAATTTGGATAATTGAAAATCCATCCTCTCTAAAGTCCGGATGATATTGGCGAAGAAGAGTATCTTTTTCCTCAGCGGTCATTCTTCTTGGTTCATAACCTATTCTTTCGGCTCTAGTTGCTTCTACTTTCTTTATAGACTCTAACATTTCTGCTGTAAACATACTTTTCCCCTCCTACTCCTCAATATCTCTTTTGTTATATAGTTCTTTCATTTCTTCGATTGGCTTTTCCATAATCTTTGCAATCAGGTCATCAAAGGCACCTTTATTAATCTCTTCCACACGTTTCTTGAGATGCTCACTCTTTGGCGCAATGTATTTTCCAGTCAGTCTACGCGCTAGTAAACCCACCATTGGATGTGAAATGCCGGCTGGACATCTAGAAGTACAAATGCCACAGTTTACGCAGTCAAAAGACTCTTCTGCACATTTTTCAAACTCACCTCTTTGAGCGTAAGCAATATATTGCATTACATTTAAGCTCTGAGAGCATCCCTTTGTACAAGCATTACATCCTATACAACTATATATCTCAGGATATAACTCCATCATAATCTTTTGTTCCGGTCTTATTTCTTCTATATCATAGCTTCTCTTATCTGTTGGAAAGAATGGGAGACTAGCCACATACATACCATCCACTACCTGTGTCTGACAAGCCAAACAAGTCTTTAATTCATTATTTCCTTTTATTCTATAAATTGTTGCACATGCACCGCAAAACCCATGACGACATCCACATCCTCTTACAAGTTTATAACCTGCATATTCCATAGCTGTCATTATGGTGAGGTCTGCTGGTACTGTGTATTTTTTTCCATATAAAAATACATTGACCATTTCCTGCATCTTCTTTATCCTCCTAATATATATTTATTGGGGCTTTTCAAATTGCTCCATAACACATTCCACTAATTTAATACTCCGGTGGCAGCTCGTCAATTTCGTCGCATCTAAATACCGGTCCATCTTTACATACATATTTTGATCCGATATTACAGCGCCCACATTTGCCTATACCACATTTCATTCTAAGTTCCAAGGTTGTATATACCTGTGTTTTATTGAAGCCCATTTCTTCCAGTGCAGCTAAAACAAATTTAATCATAATTGGCGGTCCGCAAACCAAAACTGTCTTATCTGTTGCTAATTCCAACTCTTTTAGATAGCTAGGGACAAATCCCACATGGCCATTCCATCCCTCTTGCTCTCTATCTATAGTTAAATAAACATTTACACCTTCCGTTTTACACCAAACCTCTTGTATTTCTTTTAATTGAACCAAGTCATCTGCTGAACGTGATCCATATAAAATGTCAACACTTCCATAGTTCTCTCTATTGTCTAATACATAATTAATAACTGATCTAAGTGGTGCAAGGCCTATTCCACCGGCGATAAAAAGAAGATTTTCTCCTTTTAATGCAGTTTCAACAGGAAATGCATTTCCATAAGGTCCGCGAACTGTAACTTCCTCTCCAACCTCCATATTGTGAAGATAATCTGTTAATGCTCCGCAGCGTTTAATGCTAAATTCCTGATACTCTTTATTTGTTGGTGATGAAGTAATGGAAAACATCGCTTCTCCCACGCCCGGAACAGAAACCATTGCACATTGACCAGGTAAATGCTCAAATAACTTTTTACCTTCTCTATTCACAACTCGAAAAGTCTTAACATCTGGAGTTTCAGTTCGAATATCGGTAATTACACCAATTAGTGGAACCAGCGAATCAGTTTTGTGATTTCCTCCACAATTACACATTAACTTTCACCTCCAAAACTTTTTATAACCTTAACAATGTTTTGTGATGCTGGACATTTGCTTACACAACGTCCACAGCCTACACATGAGTACACGCCATCGTTGTTTGCTGGAAAGTATATCAACTTGTGCATAAAGCGTTGGCGGAACCTCTGCAACTGGCTGGTACGGGGATTTCCATGAGCCATCATTGTAAAATCAGAATACATGCACGAATCCCAGCAACGGAATCTTTGTACACCGTTTCCGGTATTATAGTCTTTAATGTCATAGCATTGGCAGGTAGGACATACAAAAGTGCATGTACCACATCCAAGACAAGCCTTAAATAGCTGTTCCCACTTTGGAGAATTAAACATTTCGTCCAAAGCATCTGGAGTAAATTTGCTCATATCCAAATGGCTATAAGGCAGTTTCTCAATAATTCCCTTAATAGCAGCTTGTTCTTTTTCTACTGCTGATGTATCTGATACTATTTCTAAAAGACTGTCAACTTCTTTTGTAAGTGACTCACCCTTCTCAGTAAGCGCCTTCCAGTATATTGAATCTTCAACCTGCCATATAACAACATCTCCTGCAGGAGTACTTGCATCTATACCAAACACATTACAGAAGCAGGTTTCTTCTGGTTCATGACATGCCATAGCCACTATTATTCCATGCTCTCTACGAGCTGCATAATATGTATCAATGGGTTCACTTAGAAATACTTTGTCAAGTATTTCTATTGCTTTAATATCACATGCTTTCACTCCAAAAATCACAAAAGGTTGATTTATTAACTCAGTTGGAGTTATTACTATTTTCCCGTTTTCCTTATGGCAGTTATATAGGGTTTCGCTTTGTGGGAAAAAGAAGTCTTTTGGAGATTTAACGGTCTTTAAGGTATCCAAATCCACTTCTGCATCCTTTGTCCAAAGTCCATAATTTACTTGGTCAGACTTTTTTACTGGCAAATACAAGTTTTTAGTATTTGCAATAGCAGTAAATAACGTTTGCAATTGATTTTTCGCTATCTTATACATACCCTATTTCCTTTCTCCAACAATACTTGGTTCTACATCCTCAAGTGTAAAGCTGGTCAATGGCCCTTTGCTTTGTGCATCTTCACCCGCCTGAAATTCTCCATAAAACTCATTAATATCCTTGATAAACTTTCTGTTCAGTAAGTGCAGTGGTATGCCTTGTGGACATACTCTGCTACATTCACCGCAATCTGTGCAGCGACCAGCTACGTGAAATGCACGTATTATGTGAAACATCTTTTCTTCAAAGCTATCAACATTAGCCTTCTGTGCAGAATCAAAGTTATTACTATCAAAGACACATTTTCTACAGCTACAAGCCGGACATGCATTTCTACAAGCATTACATCTAATGCACTTTGACAACTCGTTCTGCCAGAATATAAAACGCTCTTCTGATGTCATAGCCTCAAGCTTCTCTACCATATCAAAACGGCTGGTAACATCTTCGTTTTGATATGCAGTATTTATTTCTATTAATTCATCAAATATCTTGTGCTCTTTGCCTTTACAAACTGTACACCTTTCCATAAGTGCATCCTTAGCTGCCATAGTCTTTTGACCATAGATTGTCTGCACCTTTAGGTTTTCACCATCTATTTCAATGCTTTCTATACCTTTTATACCGGCTTTATTTATCTTTTCAACACTATAGTTTCCAGAGCAACTAACACCAATAATGTATGCTTTTTCTCTATCAACTCTGTGCTCTTTTATTAATTGATTAAAGCTATATGTGTCACATGGTTTTAAGAATACCAATGTCTTTCCATCTAGCTTACTGGCTTCTATCATATATTTACTCAGGTTTGCCCCGCAAAAACCGTTGTATGTAAAGGAAGTCAATTCGTCTGTGCAATTAAAAAATGCTGGTTCAGGATTGTACGCCAAATCGCCCTTCTTCCATCCTAGAACCCGAGCCACTTCACCCTTTGAAAGAAGTTCTTTCGCCCGCTCAATTATCTTTTGCATCGTAAATCCCCCAATCTCACATTTTCACCTAATGAATGAATCTTTTCTACAAATTCGTTCATAACTGTGGAGAATTTAACACCTTCTGCTGCTGATACCCACTCAACTCGAGTACGTCCATTTTCTATTCCCAAATAATTAAGCATTGAGAATAGCAGTGTCATTCTTCTTCTTGTGTAATAGTTACCAGTACTGTAGTGACAGTCCCCTGGGTGACATCCGCATAGAATAACCCCATCTGCTCCTTTTTCAAAGGCTCTCAGAATGAACATAGGATTCACACGGCAAGAGCAAGGTACTTTTATAATCTTTACATCAGCAGGGTAAGAAAGTCGGCTTGTTCCTGCAAGGTCTGCACCTGCATAGCTACACCAGTTGCAGCAAAATGCAACTATATTGGGCTTGAATTCTTTATTATCTATCTGCATATTGCATCTACCTCCGCAAGAATTTGTCGGTTTGAGAAGCCTTGAAGATCCATTGCTCCAGATGGGCATACAACGGTACATGCTCCGCACCCTTGACAAATAGCACTATTTACAAATGCTACTCTCCTTGTTTCTCGTACACCATGATCATTAACTTCTTTATCCTGATAGGATATAGCCCCATATGGACATACGTGCTCACAATTTGAACAACCATTGCAGAAAAGCTCGTTAGCTTTTGCAACGCATGGATTTGTTACTAACTTATCTTTAGCTAATAATCCTATTGCTTTAACAGCCGCCGCTCCAGCCTGTGCTACAGTTTCTGGGATATCCTTTGGTCCTTGACATACTCCTGACAAAAATACCCCTGCTGTTGGTGACTCAACTGGTCTTAACTTTGGATGAGCCTCTGTCAAGAAATTATTGGTATCTATACTAGCAGTAAGCATTGTAGCTATTTCTCTAACTGAAGGGTCAGGTTCAATGGCAGTTGCAAGAACTACCATATCAACATTGAGCATAATTCTCTTATTATCTAGCATATCAACAGCCTGTACCAGCAAGTGACCATCTACTTCTGCCACCTTACCAACCTGGCCCTTGATATAATTCACTCCGTATTCCTCTACTGCTCTTCTGTAGAATTCATCAAAATTCTTACCTGGAGTACGTACATCAATATAAAATACATGTACATCAATATCAGGATATTTGTCTTTTATAAGCATTGCATGCTTTGCAGTATACATACAGCAAATCTTTGAGCAATAGCTCTTTCCTCTGCAGGTTACATCACGTGAACCAACACACTGAATAAAAGCTACAGACTTTGGCTTTTCATGATTTGAGAGACGAACTAATTTACCCTTTGTAGGGCCCGCTGCATTTGTCAGACGTTCAAATTCTAAAGATGTAATAACGTCCGGACTTTGGTTATATGAATATTCATCAAACTTATCTAAGCTGATGGTATCAAAGCCTGTTGCAACTACTATAGCTCCATAGTTTCCTGTAATAATCTCATCTTTTTGCTCATAATCAATAGCTCCTGCCGCACAAACCTTTGCACATACTCCGCATTTGCCAGTTTTGAATTTTGTACACTGTTCCCTATCGATAACAGGCACATTAGGAACTGCTTGTGCAAAGGGTGTGTATATAGCACTTCGGTTGCTTAAACCTCTATTAAATTCGCTCTTTCCTTTTTTGGAAGGACATTTCTCTGTACAAACTCCACATCCTGTACATTTACTCATGTCAACACTACGTGCTTTTTTACGTATATCTACAAAGAAATCTCCTACAAAGCCGCTTACCTTTTCTACTTCACTGTATGTATAGGAAGCTGCTTCCACCATTTTTGGTGTCAGTATACAGGCAGAACAGTCTAGAGTTGGGAAGGTTTTATCCAACTGAGACATTCTACCACCGATACTTGGAGTTTTCTCAACTATATCTACTTCATATCCCGCATCTGCGATATCAATTGCCGTCTGAATACCAGCAATTCCACCACCGATAACCAGCGCTCTTTTTACTACTTTACTTTCGCCTGCCTGAAGAGGCGTGTTTAAATTTACTTTTGCAATTGCTGCTCTGGCAAGAATAACTGCTTTTTCTGTTGCTTCTTCTCTATCTTTATGAATCCATGAACAATGCTCACGAATATTGGCTATTTCAACCAAAAAAGGATTTAAGCCAGCTTTTTCAGCTGCCTTTCTAAATGTATTCTCATGCATACGAGGAGAACAGGAACAAACTACTACTCCCGTCAACTGCTTTTCTTTAATTGCTTCACGTATCTTACTCTGACCTGCTTCTGAACACATGTATTGATATTCTTCGGCGTGAACCACACCTTGTTCTTTTTTAACCATCTCAACAACTTTTTCAACATCTACAGTTGCTGCTATATTTGTGCCACAATGGCAAACAAATACTCCTATTCTTTGCAATTAATTCACCTCCAAACCTTTTTTACTTACTATACTTACGAAATGCACTTGCCAATAACTGCTGTGGAACCTCTTCATCCAAGAGTTCTGGTACCTCATCCGGTAATAGATAATTCTGTCCTTTTTGACGAATAACCATTAATCGAACTGCTTCTATCAGCCTTGCTGGCTTTACATCTCTTGGGCAACGTTCTACACAAGCAAAACAGGAAAGACATTTCCAAAGGCTTGTGGATTCCATTAATTCATTTACTTTGTTGTTTTGTACATATGATACAAACTGATGTGGCCTTATATCCATTTCTTCGTAAGAGGGACATGAGGCAGAGCATTTTCCACACTTCATACATTTTCTTGTATCTACATTGCTAATCTCTTTTACCAGTTGTGCTTGTTCCGTATTTGCTTTCTGCACTTTACACACCCCCTTATTCATCCTTTAAACCTAATGCCTCTGCCAGTATTTCAGTAAAATAATGTACTTTGAGCTTATTCGCTTCGCCACTTTTTTTCAAATTATATAAACATAGAGGACAGGCTGTTATAATCTCTTCTGCACCTTTATATGTAGCGGAATCCATAATTTTATCTACCATTGTTCCTGCTAATTCTTTTTCTTTTAAGGAAATATATCCACCGCAGCATTCATTTCTATATGGATAAATAATTGCTTCTGCACCAAGAGCACGAATGAAGTCTTCGATAATTGTTGGATTTTCAGCATCATCAAATTGAATTACACTGCTTGGCCTAAGAAGCATACAGCCATAATATGCGCCAATCTTTCTTCCAGTTAGTGGATTCTTTACTTTTTCTTTTAGAGTGTCAAATCCAACTTTATCCCGTAGTAATTCAAGATAATGAAATACTTGTGTTTCCCCAGTATATGGTTCTTCTAATTGAAGATAATTGTTAGCCCTTGTTCTAATATCCTCATTTTGCCTCATATCATCATTTACACGCTTTATAACGTGGTGACAGGCTGAACATACAGTTACTAAATCCTGTCCTTTTCCTTTAGCACTATTTAATACACGAACAGAGGCAAGTTTTGTAGCAATCTCGTCTGTTGCTTGTGGATACACAGCACCACAGCATTGCCATTCCTCTATTTCTTCCAACTCAAACCCCAACGCTTGGGCTGAAATTCTGGCATACTTGTCAAGAACTTTGGCTTTATTCTTTAATGTACATCCTGGATAATAACTATAAATCATTTTAGCCTCCATGAGCCGTATACCGGCTACAAAATATTAGTGAAATTTGCTACCCATGTGTATTTGGGTTTATCTCCATTGATTACTCAATGAAAAAAATTTACACGTTATTGATAAAAATTTAACATTCTTATCCGCATTATTTACCTCATAATCTTTCTTGCCCGCGTTTTTTTAGAACTATTCCACCTTTTACCTGGCAAAATGTTCTGATGAACTATCAATTCATGCGCTTTATTTTGTATTGTTAATTATTTAACAATACGTTTTACAACCTATGACAAAAAAATGATAAACACCTATTTTGGCTTCTCATTTTATTAATAAT
The DNA here is from genome assembly GCF_000526495.1 of Ruminiclostridium josui JCM 17888. Lineage (NCBI taxonomy): Bacteria > Bacillati > Bacillota > Clostridia > Eubacteriales > Oscillospiraceae > Ruminiclostridium > Ruminiclostridium josui. The sequence continues at coordinate 1,414,673 of NZ_JAGE01000001.1, forward strand.
ATGTTTTAACAACATACTTATTAATAATATACTTTAATATTAGTTTGTCAAGCTTAGGATTTTGTAGAATTTTTGCAGGATTATTATTTTTAGATAAATTGGCGTATTATAGATACGGAGTTTTGAAATTAAAACTTAACATAGAATACTTTACTTATACCTTTTTCAATAACAGTAGTCACATAGTAGTCAGTCTGTAAATTTATCATTATACTAATAAAAATATAAAAAAACCGCTAGTCTAAAAAACTAACGGCTCTTCTTGGTTGCGGGAGCAGGACTTGAACCTACGACCTTCGGGTTATGAGCCCGACGAGCTACCAACTGCTCCACCCCGCGATGACTATATTTAAAGTATGTTCAGTAGTTAATGATTTTATTCATTACCGCTGACAACTATTATAATTTAACACATAATTTTAAAAATTGCAAGTGTTTTTTAATAGAATTTTATGCTTGTAAATTAAGACAGTATTTTAAATAAATTTACAAAAAGTATACATATTTTTCACAAAATTATTATTAAATTATATATGATTATGCTTTTTTAAGTTATCAAATATAGGAGGAATTAAAATGATTAAAAACTCTATAAGAAAACAGCTTTTCTCATAATTACCGGTCTAATATTCAGCGTTATATTATCCGGTTGTGGTAAACCTGGTTCGCAGGGAAGCTCAGACCAGCCTTCCGGTCATCCGAAAATTCAGTTTGAAATGGAAAATGGAGATAAGATGACTTTTGAGCTATATCCGGAATATGCCCCCGAAACAGTAAGTAACTTTGTATCATTAGCCGAATCCGGTTTTTATGACGGCCTTACCTTTCACAGAATAATAAAGGGATTTATGGTTCAGGGCGGAGATCCCAAAGGTGACGGTACAGGAGGTTCAGACAAGAACATAAAAGGAGAATTCAGCTCAAATGGCTTTGCACAGAACACCCTGAAGCATACAAAAGGAATAATATCTATGGCAAGAAGCGCTGATCCTGATTCTGCATCAAGTCAATTCTTTATAATGGATGGAACAGCAGCAAACCTTGACGGTAACTATGCTGCATTCGGTAAGCTGACAAGCGGTGAAGAAACCTTGGACAAAATAGCAAATACTCCTGTAGAATTAAATCCAAATTCAGGTGAAGTTTCACACCCCACGGAAAAAGTAATTATTAAAACAGTAACAGTCCTTGAAAAATAATTATAAAAGCATATTAGCCGGGGAACATATAATATTTTTTCGGCTTAATATGCTTTTTTATTTCTTTAACAATTAATCTTGTATTTATGGATTTATTTCTATAAAATAACATTAAATGTTTTAGTTTCTAAATCTGGTAATAGCAGTAGATTGTAAGTGGGGTTAACATGAATATTTTCAAACGGCTTGATATCGAACCATTTCACAGCGACTTTTCAAATTGCTTCGAAGAATGTATGATTTCTGTATCAAATTTCTATCAACGAAATTATATTTTGATGTATTCTCATGCATGGGGATTTGGGTTTGATATTGATAATTATAAAATAAATGGTACAGGAAATTCTATAAAAGATGACAGAGGTAGAGTATATGATCTTTATCATCTCTATCACGGCATTAAAATCTCCTTTCATGATATCAATAATCCTGAAAATGTAATCAAGATTATAATCAACCATATTGTTAATGGTAATCCTGCCGGAATCCTTATGGATACATTTTATTATTCCTGGGACCCCAATAAAAACCAACATGGAAAGCACTGGTTCCTAATATCAGGCGTTGATACGGAAAAAGAAGTTTTTTACTGCACCGATCCCTACTTTTTGCAAAAAGATGCCCTACTTAGTTTTAATGATTTTATAAGTGGGTATCTTGGAGTATTGTTTACTTTTGAAATAACAAATAATGAAGTATCGGACTACAATTGGAAAGATCTTATATTCGCCATTTCAAAAAAGCTCAAAGGTGAAAACGGTGTAAAGAATATTTTCAGCAGTATGGAAGATTTTGCAGCTAGTGTTGAAAAAGGTTTTTGTATAGAAAAAGAAACCGAATCAACCAAGAGGGTCATTGACATGCCTTACTACGTTAACCTACAATCCGTGAATCGTGGAAGGCGACAGTACGCAAAATTTCTTGAGCATACAGCAGCAAGATACCATATCCCAGAACTACTCTCTATTTCTGAAAAGCTTAAACAGGTAAGCTATAAATGGGATGTATTGAGGGGAATTTTAACAAAGGCTATTCTGAGTAAAAATGAAGAAATTATTAAGTCTAAAATTCCACCTAGTATCAGAGAAATATCTGAGATTGAAAAGAAAATCCTCAATCATTTGATTAAAACCGCATCAGATAATTCACTGCTTAATTCCAATGTCTTTAACAACACAGAAAGCGTTTCTTATATACCTGAAAAAATTAATTATAGCAGCTATACATATTTGGATTTGTCAAATTATTTCAACAATAAGGGTTTTGGAGCCTTATTGGACAAGAATGCAAAATCAAACCTAAATGGTACAGGAATGTTCTTTGTTTCTGATGATATCCCTTCTAGTGAAATATGGGAAGTTGATAGCATGAAGTTTAGATTTCCAAATGTACTTGAAAGCCAATTTGACAATATTTCATGTTCTGGTCAAGACCTGGAGTTTTCTCCCATTGATTGCAGCAGTATTATGTTGCTCGGAACGGCAGACTTCGGGAGCTTTAAGGAATCAATAATTCTCAGGTTTATGGACGGTAGTACAGAAGAAGTTATTATAGATTTTACAGAATTAATTTTTGAGCCACTGTTTGGTGAATCTGTCGCATGGGAAGGTAGAGCCTGTGAACTTCTTGACGGCAAAATACAGGTTCGTAATTCCAAAGTAAAAATATTTTCAAAAACCTATAAATTGAGCAAACCAGGTAGGGTAAAAAGTCTTTCCCTTCCCTACCTTCCCAATATACATATATTCGCTATTACAATGGTATAAAGGGCTTAATGTTAGCTATTTCCATCTTTGTACCCTTCTATGTATAAAGCCTTGAATACTAATTCGGATAAATCGTTGTTCAATTTATCGTATACTTCCAGAAGTTTTAGCTTGTCGTCACGTAAGTCATTGGCTATCCGCTTTCTGGTTTCAATTAATTGATTCTGAAGTTCCATATAACTTATATTCAGACATTCTCTATTGCATACGGAAGCGATTTTGCCTTCTATTATATTATCAATTAATTTACCTCTGCTTTGGTCTCCCATCAGCCTTTTACCTCCAATTTAATTAGTACTCGCACTTATTCCTTGTCACAAAAAGAACATATGTTCTTTTATATAGTATAATACTGTTCTTAATTTGATTCAACCCCTTTTCCATTGTTTATTTTTAAATACAATTATGGTAAACTCTGCTATGACTTGTTAAGCTTTACCGCAAAGAAAAATGAAACTGCCATTGTAGTCAAAGGTACTATTTCCTTGGCCTCCAGCCTTTCTGTAACAATAAACCCGATTAATGCCCCTGTCAAAACAAATGTAACTATTGTTTTTACATCAATTAGCTTTGCTATTTTTTCTTTCATGGCCTTTCTCCTTTCATTCTCTCAACTATATTCATCACAAAATCGGGGAAATATTCTTCTGTTTTAAGCTTTTTCAACCATATTTCAGGATTCTTCTGGGTAACTCGAACAGTTTCCTCTGCTGATTCAAAGTAATTGCCAAGTATCTTCTGACATATTTGAACCATTTCCCGTGCTTTTTCTTTTGTTTTGGGGCCTACAATCCCATCTACAGTAAGTCCTGTCACTGCTTGAAACTCTTTTATAGTCATGTCTTTTTTCTCTCCTTTTAAAACACTGTCCCTTATTGCTTCCTTTTGAGAAAGGCTTAATCCGTTGTGCTCTAGAAGCTGAACATGCCAGGGTTCATAACTAATTGGTTTAATAAGTCCGTCTTTTATCAGTTCCTCATTCATAAGTTCTTTAAACCAACTGTCGCTGATATCCATGGCAATACAATAGCAATGATTGCTTTTTCCGTATGCAGCAGCAAGGCATTCCCCTTTTTTGCTGTACACAAAGCCATCTTCTCTCTGCCAGCTGCCAGGATTACTTGCTAAAACTTCTTTTGCTATTGTCTTTTGTTTATCAATACTTCTATAGCCCGAGGTACAGAAGCAGTCCTTACCTTTTGCTATACATAGCACATTTACAGCGTTTATTAGTTTTGGGTATACACAGGCTTCATCCTTATATTTAAACTTTACAGAAGGCATATTATCTCATCTCACTTTCCTGAAAATTTCAAAGTCCCTACTATAGCCCCGATTACTGTTATTGCTGTAGTGAGTGCTTTAATAAGCTCCAGTACAATCGGAGACCATGTTTTGTTTTCTCCTTCGTTCCTCTTTTTGATATCTGTTTTTATTTCTGTTAAATCCTCTTTTATTTCCTTTACGTACACTTTTGCCTCGGTGTGGTTTTGCTCCAGAGTTCTGATTCTTTCTTCATTTATACAACGATATCCACACTCTCCCGTCATTGACAAACCCCCTTTTTACATGGCAAAAGCCAAAAAAAGGATTACCCGTTTTGTTGGTAATCCTTTTTGGCTTTGGTACTATTTAAACGTAATTCAATTATATATTCCTTCCTTATACATTAGTAAATAATGGTGTATCAGTAACTATTCTAAAATAGGTATTATCTGATGAACCTATTCCAAAACTAGTAATTGTCCCTAAATTACTATCGCCTGAATGTGTCATCCTAAGTTTGTAATTTCGTTTCTGTAATAAGACATTGTTTACATAACTTCCGCAATTTATAAGTTTATTTGCTTCATCTGATGCAAAACATAAATCTTTCCATATATACAAAGGTGCTTCTGTAACAGGGTCTATAAGTTCAGCTTTAAAGTTGCGTTGATATATTTGGGAACCCGTCCGACTTGCTCTAAATGATAGGGTTGTAAAAAATATAGTCGCATTACATCTAAATGTAGGACTTGTCCAAACTCTATTTGACTCACTTATGGAAAAAGTCCATGATGGCATAAATTGAGTTACACCGCTAGAAATACTAGTGTTATAAAATATGTTTGTTGCTATGCCCGTATCTGTTAGAGATTCGGATGGACAAAAAAAACTTCACGTGCTGTTCCTGTAACTAATCCATTTTCAGTCCCAATAGTATAAGGTGCAATTACCTTATCCGCAGTTGCATTACCATATTCCCCCCCTTCACCCAATAACTGAAAATTTTCTCCATCGCTTATAAATGAATAAATGCCTGCTTTTGGCTTAAAATCTTCACCATTAGGTTTTTTTAAACGCCTTGCTGTTCCATCAGATGAAATATTCAAAGTAGCTAGTCCTGTGGTTGGTTTTTTCAACCTTTGCTTCAAGATTTATAGCCTGCATAAAATTATATCTTTTATCCTCTATAGTAACGTAACATTCTGCTAAAGATGCACTTACAGCATCCTTTCCATTCATTGTCTGCATATTCATCCGCTCCTTTTTTTATTATTGTACAACCGTTGTCATATAAAGCTGTTCCATAGAATTCATAATGGTAACAGCATCCTGAATTACTATAGCCCTTTTGCTGTCTCCCTTTGCAACAACGACATCTTCAGGCTTAAAATTTTCAATAGCCCTTATGCTTTGAAGCTCCTGATGATGTTTTACAACATCATTCCAGAAGGAGATTCTCCCCGCTGCATCATTTGGAACATTGCCGTTGTATTTAGTGTTAAACAGAACAGCAATATCGTTTGCAATCTGATCAAGAACCCTGATTGTCTGATTTCTTCCGAAATCGCTGTTCTTGTCATCGGTGTAAGATACATAGCTGTTGATATCCTCTAATACACGAATATCATCCCCAACCCTGTGAAGAATAAATTTCCCTTCTGAAACAGCAGATTCGAGCTCGCTTTGTCTAAAATCTGCATTAACAGTAAACTCACCGTCATATACTTTGTTTGTGTTGCTCTTATTTACCGGACATCCTGCTGACATGCCTGTTACCCAGTAAACCAATGCTGACGGAGTAGTTTCATCTGCAACATCGTTTTGAACATTAATAATACCTTCATAATCTGCCGGTGTTTTGTAAAGAACCGTCTGGAACTTAACTCCCGCTTCATCCCTCATTCTCTTTGTAAACTCAACAAACAAGTCTGTTATCTCTGGGGATGTTTCCAGACATCCAAGAGTATTAAAGGAATAGGACTCTATCTTGTCCAAGAAATTCTGATAATCCTCACCAGCAATATCTTCGCCGTTAGTCCCCCCAACCAGCTGTATTCCGCTTGTTAATTCAATTTCACTAACAATAAAATCAACAAAATTATTAGGAACAAGTTCCTCCATACTTGAAACCGTTTGAGAATCTACTCTAGTTAATCCCAAGAATGTCTGAACATCAAATTTGCTCGTATTATTAACATTCTGTGCAATAACAATTTTGAGATCATTTCCTTTTGTTCCTGAATATTTTGCAGTAGCATATTTACATGCGGCCTTCTGCCCTTTATTGAGCTTGTAAAAATATCCGGCTCTTATATGCCTGAATAAGTCTCTGAGCCCTTTTAATTTCTCATCCTTTAAGTCGTAACCGAAAAGTTTTAGGGAATCCTTACGAAAGCTGTCTGCATCTACTTTAAAAATCTCTCCGTCAACACCCCAATCAAGAATCAGCGGCATTGCCACATATCCCCTTTCACTTAATGCTGCCGTTGCTCTGGATGTGCTTACAAAATTAATGTAGCTTCCAGGTAAAACCTTGTTTTGCTTAAAAAAAGTTCCTCCTCCAAGTGCCATATTAATTCACCTTTCCTTTCAAAAAATTGTTTATTGAATTATCAACCTCATCAAAGCTGTACATTTTATTACTCTCAAGCAGCACATTTAACAAGTCCTTTCGGCCTGCGTACCGTTTGCAGGAAATAATCTGTTCCTTTGAAAAGATTGGTACTTCTGAAGCTTTTGCGTTATTATTCGATTTACTTTTCTTTAAATTCATACGAGATAATCACTCCTTTTTAGACCGCATTCCATAGCAATACTTTCCATAGTCTCTTCTGGCGGTGTTTCTTTATAAACATAGAAATTGTAATTAACGTAAAAATGCAACACACCCTCAACAACCTCGCAGCTCATTTTGGAGCCTCTGTACAAATCAGATTCTATTAAAATGGATTCCAATGTGTCATAGAGCCTATCTGCCGCCTGACAAATCTCTGTATTTTTGTTTGTTGTTCCAGGAACATATTTGATTGTGAATCGCTGTTCTCTGTAATACCTCCTACTTGTTATTTGCTTTTGACTGAAATTGTTAAGGGCAATAAAAAAGCAAGGTGTAACAATCCCCTGCTCCGTCTCTTCCTTATATACCGCAACTGAGCTACCAAAATTCTGGTTAAGCTTAGCTGCAATTGCATCAATAACTTCAATTAAAATACAAACCCCTCCCTGTTGTTTGAAATGTAATTAGCATGTAACTAACCTCCTCACTGACTTTTAGACAACAAAAAAGGAACCGGAATATTTATCCGCTCCCCATTTCAAGTTCCTTTTGCAATATTTTGTTGTCTCTTTTTACAAATACTATTTTACATCATATATGCTGGTATTTTTTGGTATTGTTTTTAGAAATTTATCATGTTTTTTTCTTACGGTCTCCCATGAGAAACTCATACATTCCCCAGTCTGCTCCCAAGTCAATCCGTCTATGTAGCGATAAACCATTATCTGTCTTATGGTACTGTCTTCAATACTTTCTATAAATTCATAGGCCTTGTTGACCTTTTCCATTAGACTTTGTGTTTTTAATCTTATTCGTATTCCAATTTCATTCCTCTCCTTAATACACTCCTCAGACATTTCCTCACGACCTATGATGGTAAAGGATCTTGGCAGATAGGGGAACTGTGCCATACTTCCTCTTACTTTGTCTGTAACAATGGTTTCCTGGTCTCCATAGCATAATTCCTGAAGCTTCTGAGTCAACTGCTTGATTTCTTTTTTTAACTTAATTATCTGACTTAATTCTTCTTTTATCATATTTGTCTCCTTTTTATAACCTGTGTCTGTTTTATTCCCATTTGGGAACATAGGGTTTATAGAACTTTTCTGATTAATTTATACATAGTATCCACAAGGGGATAAATCAACTTTCAAATGTAATAATGTCTCATATTGGGAACAATAAAATAATAACATCCTGACTATTCAATGTCAATGAAAAATTCTCCGTTTGGAAAATAAAATTTGCATTTGGGAACAAAAGATGTATAATATAATTGTTACGACTTACGCAGGAGGGTTTAAAATGGCATCTATTAATGAAAGAATAAAAGAGCTGAGAACCTCTAGAGGTTTTTCAGTTGATGAATTTGCAAAAATACTTGGCATTCATAGAAGTTCTGTTTATAGATATGAAGGAGAAAACGAAAAAGAGACTAGAGATGTCCCTATGAGTCTGGCTATATTAATTTCTAAAAAATTCAACGTAAGCCTTGATTGGCTTGGAGGCTTAACTGATACAAAGCAGCCGGAATTAAGTGCAAAAGAACTTACAGAAGTGTATTTCTCCCTAAATGAGGAAGCAAAAAAAGAGTTATTTAACTACGCAAATTATTTAAAAAGTAAAGTGTAAAAGGACGACATTTTAAAATAATTTAAATCAAAACCAAATGTATTATATAAGTCTCATAAAATAAATAAAGGACTGAGATTATATCTCAATCCTTTATTTGGTGCCGAAGACCGGAATCGAACCGGTACGGGGTGTTAGCCCCGCAGGATTTTAAGTCCTGTGCGTCTGCCAGTTCCGCCACTTCGGCATATCAAAATCAACCGGCGACTAGCTTATTATAATACTATATCATGCCAGATGTCAACACCTATTTGTCCAATTTTTTTATAAGTCATACAATTTAGTATTGTGCAGACTTTCTATATCCACTACTGCCACGTTTGGATTCGACACTTTTTTTCAGGTCATGCAATTTTTCATCGCTATCCTTCAGAAATTTTGCCAAACGGTCTTCAAAGGAAGCATTAGAGGAATTATTTTTCCCTGCATTCCAATCAAGCTCTACCGGCGGTCTGGATTTAACTATGGTGGGGTTTTCTTCAATAGCTTTTTTAATTGATAGACTTACCTTACCATTCGTATCAATAGATAAAACCTTAACTTTTACTATCTGATTTTCTTTTAGATGAGCACTAACATCTTTAACGTATTCTTGAGCTACTTCAGAAATGTGAACAAGTCCTGTTTTTCCTTCGGGTAGTTGGACGAATGCCCCAAATGCTGTAATACCAGTCACTTTACCCTCAACAATCTTACCTACTTCAAGTGGCATAAAATAAGAAATCCTCCTCAACAACAGCCATAGATAAGCAATCATAATGTACAAAATATTGTACATTGCTTAAAAGCAATTCGATTATATATCATATAATATAATCCGTCAAGCAATTGTTACTTATTGGTGTCTATATAAATTTTCTCACCATCTTTAACATATCCAAGCTTATCTCTTGCAATCTTTTCAGCAAATTCCTCTGTATTTATCAGAGACTTTTGTTTCTCCAACTGCTGTTTTTTTACTTCCTCAGAATGAATATTTGCTTTCAAAGCAGATAACTTTGAATTACCTGCCTCCAGCAACGACTGTTGATGGTAAACGGTATATACAAAGTAGCAAAATGCAGCAATTAAAATAAACGTCCATACAGTGAATTTCTTTCGTTTTTTCATTGTTTTTCCTCGTAAGATATTATCTTTGATATGTTATTTCTTATATTCTATATGTCGGCTAAAACTCCTTCTACATTAAGTCTTTTTTCGAACTTTTCTTATAAATCTATCCCAAAGCTTTGCCTTTTTAATTCTGGTCTGCGCTGCCCCTTTTGCCTTATGCACCGCTTTTCCAAATACCCGGAATAACAATCTGCCCAATTTCCCAAAACATCTCCCCATAAACCTTAAGGGTACTGATATAATTTTATAAATTAATTTGAAAGGATAAGTTACCACCCTCCAAATAAATAATACTATTCTTTTGATAAAATTAATAACCATCATTGAAGAAGCAATTACAAATTTGCTAAAAAGAGATAAATATAAAATAACTCCAAGGATATTTCCTATAAAAATAAAACCTCTCATCTGTCCATCATTACTGTTATATACAGTTAAAAACACAATAATTGCAGACAGCAGCCAGAAAATTATATCTTCCACGCTGAGAATTATTACATTTGTCTTAATTGCTCTTCTTTTTATTCTTAAAATATCATATAAAAAAGCTAAAACTCCACCCGCCAAAACAGCATAAAAAAATATGTATACCTGTTCAACAATTAAATTCATTAGCTACCACAAGCCCTTATATTTTATTTAAACATTTTACCGAAAAAAGACTTAGACTTGCCGGTTTCTCCATCACTGTATTCAAGTGAGAAAATATCTCCATCCACAACAAGCTCATTAGAATCAAGGTTCAGTTTGCTAATGTGCAGTTCTGCTCCCCTAATAATAAGAACACCTAATTCAGTTACTGCTATAATACTTTCTTCATTAAAACTCTCTACGTCAATTACCCCTGTTACACGTAACTTCTCCCTGTTATCAAGGGTAATGGTTTGATTCATAGGTTTTACAGTCTTTTTATCTTCCATAAATCCAGCCTCCCTATTGTATCCATCATAAATCCCATTAATTATATATGCCTGTACAATATGAAAAAGAACATTAAAAAAGGATTTAATCTACCTCTTACGGTTGATTAAACCCTTTATTTATTAATGCTTATATTAGCATGTACATTTCTTTTGCATCATCTTTTGCAACATGCTCTGTTATACGTGTTATTTCAATTTTAGTTGTGTTGTTTCCAAATTGAATTTCAACTATGTCTCCAACTTTTACTTCTGAGCCGGGTTTGGCTACTCTATCATTTATTTTAACTCTTCCTTGCTCACAAACCTCATTGGCTACTGTCCGTCGTTTGATTAGTCTGCTAACTTTTAAGTACTTGTCTATTCTCATTTTAACCTCCACATTCTGATATGTATCATATTAGCTGATACACCAAAACCAATTGTCCCGTAATTAATTAAAAGGATTACAAGTTCAACCAGGGAAGCGTAACTTTTTGCTCCCCTTGCTGAAACTTGCCAGGTACTATTTGTTAATCATTTCCTTTAAGTCTTTTCCGGCCTTAAATACAGGAGCTTTACTCTCCGGAATACTAATTTCCTCCATTGTTTGTGGGTTTCTGCCTTTTCTGGCTGCTCTCTGTTTTACTTCAAATGATCCAAAGCCAATAAGCTGAACCTTGTCCCCACTGGTCAACGCTTCTTCTATGCTTTCCAGCATTGCATTTAAAGCTCTATCTGAGTCTTTTTTTGAAAGTCCCGACTTCTCTGCCATTTTGTCTACCAATTCCGACTTATTCATTAGTAATTCCTCCCATTTGGTTACTACATTATGATTTTATCCATTTTACTCACATTTATTCATTTTAGCCTCATTCCACAACTCATCCATTTCTGAAAGGGTCATATCATTTAAATCTTTTCCAAGTTCTGCTGCTTTTTTCTCTATATACTCGAATCTTTTAATAAATTTATTTGTAGATTGGGTTAGCGATAATTCGGGATGAACTTTGCAAAAGCGGGACAAATTTACTACTGAAAAAAATAAATCACCCATTTCTTCTTCAATTCCAGCTTTATTGGAGTTTACTACTTCTTTCTCCAGTTCGTCTATTTCCTCTCTTATTTTTGCAAAAACATCGGATGTCTTATCCCAGTCAAATCCCACTTGGGCCGCCTTTTGCTGAACCTTGTAGCTTCTCATAAGTGCAGGCAGGTTTTTAGGAACATCCTCAAGTACTGAGGCTTGGCTTACAAGTCCTTTTTCCTTTTTCTTTATTTCTTCCCAGTTCACAAGAACTTGGTCAGAGGTATCGGCCTTTACATTTCCAAAAACATGAGGGTGACGGTGAATAAGCTTATCACAGATGCCATTAATCACGTCATCCATGGTAAAATCTCCGTTCTCCTCTGCTATAACCCCATGAAAGACCACCTGTAAAAGTACATCTCCAAGTTCTTCAACCATCTTCTTCTTATCCTTTAAATCTACTGCTTCAAGGTACTCATAAGTTTCCTCTATGAAATACCTCTTTAAACTTTCATATGTCTGCTCACGGTCCCAAGGGCAACCGTTCTCACTTCGCAGAGTCTTCATAATATCTATTAATCTATCCAATTTAACTTCACTCATATTAATTCTCCAATTGCCTGTATACGTATTTTCCTTTTCTTGTTATTATACTACATTTTCAGCATTATAACCATGACATATGCAAATGAAGACTAATATATTCAATTATCGTTAAAGAGCCTCCTCTTCTATATCTTCTATTTCCTGTTCATCGAAATCCTTTTGCTTTGCATCAGCAAAAAACACCCTGTCTGCAACAACTTCCGTAACATAGTGCCTATTTTTTTCTTCATCCTCCCAAACCCTGGTATGTATGCTTCCCTGAAGGGCTATACGATGGCCTTTTGAAAAATACTTACTTGCAAACTCTGCGGTTTTTCCCCACGTAACAATAGGAATAAAATCCGCAGTTTTATCATTTGTCACCTTTCTAGGATCCCTATCTACAGCCAAAGTAAAAGAACCCACTGCCCTCATTTTCTTGGTTGTGTACCTAAGATCAACATCTTTTGTTAACCTTCCTACAAGACTGACATTATTCATAAAAAAATCCTCCTTTGCTCCATTTATAAGGAACATATTTTATTACAGCAACCATTTTCACGCTGCTGCAGGTGTGCAAATGCCGGACTTGTGAAAATAAGGTTGACATGTTCAAGCTATTAATAGAAATTTAAGAAACAAAAATCTAAGAATTGGTGCCTTTAATTTGATTTTATTTTTGAGAAACTTTTGATAAAAAAGAAAGTTTTTAGAAAATTTTACTTACAAAAGAAATTATATATTTAACATTACTACCTGTCAACTGTTAAATATAAATGGGAGGATTGATAATAATCCCCCCTAAACAAAATAAATTATATTTAAATAAAAATAACCTATTGACCTATGCACTATTGTTCCATTTGTTTTCCTAAAAACCCTGCTGCTGATTGAGCAAGCTTTGCTTCAACTTCTCCCATTCTTACATTTGCATCCGTAGAAAGCATTATTACAGCTCCTATCGGATCACCTTCTGAAATAATTGGCGAAACAACCTGGGAGGTATATTTTCTTTCACCATTTTCTTCTGCCAAAATTGAAATCGACTTTTCTTCAGGAGATTTTATAAGTAATGTTGTTTTCTCCTCTATAGTTTTCTCAACATCAGAGCTAAGTTGTTTTTCAAGAAATTCTTTTTTTGATGCACCGGATACTGCAATTACCGTATCTCTGTCAGTAATACATGTAATGTGCCCACTAGTTTTATGCAGTGACTCTGCATACTGTGTTGCAAAATCACTAAGTTCTCCAATCGGAGAATATTTCTTTAAAATAACCTCCCCTTCCTTATCTGTAAATATTTCTAGAGGATCTCCCTCTCTAATTCTCAAGGTTCTTCTTATTTCTTTTGGTATTACAACTCTTCCTAAATCGTCTATACGTCTAACTATCCCAGTTGCTTTCAAAGTATATTACCTCCTTAATAGGTTATTTTAGTCTTATTATTGTTTTGTTGATGATTTTTTATACATAATTGGTAGTGCAATTAGATACAACCATTTTCTAGATATATTTTAAGTCGTAAAAAGGGACTGACTGCACAACTATTGGTTATGCATCCAGTCCCTTTTATTTTTTACAAAAGTAGTAGTATATATTAGTATAATTATTTGTATAGGGTTTTATCAATTTTTGCTAAAGCATCTTCATCTTTCTTAAGCGGGAACTCTTTCTTCCAGCTGTCTAATTTCTTTGTTAGGAATTCTTCGTTAAATTTGTTATTCAGGATTGTTGACTTTATAGTGTCTTTAACATCATCAAACTTGGTTTCTTCTCTTTTTTCAAATCTCATAACATGATATCCGTATGAAGTTTCAACAATACCGGTATCTCCTGCCTTGTGGTTTGCAAATGCCCATTCTTCAAATTGTGACACCATTTCACCCTTACCAAAGGTATAAACACCTTTGTTATTTACAGTACCGTCTTGAGCCTTATCATCGGAGTTCTTCTCAGCAAGTTCCTGCATGTCAGCACCTTCTTGGATTTGCTTCAAAAGGTTTTCTGCCTTTTCCTTAGCTTCTTTCTTCTTACCCTCAGTAAAAGCTGCACCTGTTTGCAAATCCTGTGTTGCAACAAGTATATGTGTTACGGTTACTTTATCATAGTCAGCTTTATGCTCATCATATTGCTTCTTAATCTCATCGTCAGTTACTTTGATTTTGTTTCTTTCGCTTTCAATGTATTTCTGTGACAAAACAAGCTCTTTGTAAACTTCTTTGTAATCATTCAGAGATACACCATAATCATTTTTTAACTGCTTTTCGGCTTCTGCCCTGCTTCCGCCGGCATTTTGAATTCTTTGATTGATTGCTGCTTCAATATTATCCAAATCTGCTTTTTCAAGCTTGATACCAGCTTCTTTTGCCTTGATTAGCTGAATTTTGATTTCCTGAATACTATCGAGTGTAGCTTTCTTGATTTGTTCTTTTGCTGTACTTCCTTGATACTTCTGATTCCAATCAAAATTTGTAGAATCTTGAGTTTGTGCGTTCTGAAGGAATGAACTCATATTGAACTTTGACAATACCATGTATTCCTCTTTTGAAATGCTCAAATCTCCTACTTTTCCAACATCTCCTGAAGACATACTAAAAATAACGACTACAGCTATTACTGCAACTACCAGTATAGCCGCAATAATTCCTATAATCAGCCCTTTTGATGTCTTTTTCACTTTAGCGTTTTCGTTTTCCAAAGGTAATCTCTCCCCATTTTTTTATTCAAAACCTAATTTGTAACCTGAATTTTACAAATTACTTTCGATTATAATTATATTCAATTATCCATTAGACTGCAATTCAATAATGTATTGTAACAAAATCTTAATATTTGCCAAATTTTCTCTTCCCGATGAATTTATTAACTTAAATGACAAATAAGGGTTGCTGCTAGCATTAAGCATAATCCTTCTAGGGTACTTATCCATAAGCACTCCCAGATATTTCGATACTGCTGAAGCAGATTTACTAAGAGCAAACAAAATTGTATCATCCTTCTGTGAAATGCCAATAAATCCGCACTCCACAGCAAGTGCTTTGATATATGCAATGTCCATTAGATTTTCCACTTCTTCGGGAATGTCTCCATACCTGTCAATTAGTTCATCTCGTAAATCAATTACATCATTTTCATTCTGTATTGCAGCAATTTTCTTATACATGTCAATTTTCTGCTCTTCTGAGCTTATATATTCATCATCAATATATGCATTAACATTTATGTCAACTGTCATTTCCTCGTCCGTCGTGCGTACTTCTTTTCCACTTAGTTCCTGAACCGCTTCATCCAGCAGTTTACAGTACATTTCATAACCAACTGTTTCCAAATGGCCATGTTGCTCCGGACCCAGTAAGTTTCCCGCACCTCTTATTTCAAGATCACGCATGGCTATTCTAAAACCTGAACCGAATTCAGTAAACTCTTTAATAGCCTGAAGTCTTTTTTCTGCTACCTCAGACAGAACCTTGTCCTTCTTATATGTGATGTAGGCATATGCAAGCCTGTTGGATCTTCCAACCCTACCTCTAATTTGATAAAGCTGAGATAAACCCATTTTGTCGGCATCCTCTACAATAATGGTATTAACATTTGGCATATCAAGCCCCGACTCAATAATAGTAGTACATACAAGCACGTCATACTCTCCGTTTATAAAACCGTACATTACATCTTCCAGTTCTTTTTCGTTCATTTGTCCATGGGCAATTGCAACTCTGGCTTCAGGAATCATCGCCCTGATTTCCTGTGCTTTTAAGTCAATGCCTCTTACCCGGTTATACATATAGAAAACCTGACCGTTTCTGGCCATTTCACGAATTATACCATCACGGATAAGTTCCATATTATATTCCATAACGTATGTCTGAACAGGGTATCTTTCTTCCGGAGGGTCCTCCAAAACGCTGATATCCCTTATTCCAACCAACGACATGTGAAGTGTTCTGGGAATAGGTGTAGCCGTCAAAGTTAGTACATCAACATTCGGTTTTAGGGCTTTAAGCTTTTCTTTGTGGGTTACGCCGAAGCGTTGTTCCTCATCTACTACTAGTAGTCCAAGATCCTTAAATTCAATATCCTTTTGCAGAAGTCTATGTGTACCTATAAGTATATCTGTGTTTCCTGCCTTTACGGATTTTACAATTTTCTTCTGTTCCGCTGGAGTCCTGAATCTGCTCATTACATCCACGGTTACCGGAAAGTCGCTCATCCTCTTTTTAAAGTTTTCGTACAGCTGTTGAGCTAAAATAGTAGTTGGCGCAAGATATGCTACCTGTTTCCCATCCATGACTGCCTTGAATACAGCTCTTATAGCGACTTCTGTTTTTCCATAGCCAACATCTCCACAAAGAAGTCTGTCCATAAGTCTATCCGATTCCATATCCTTTTTTATTTCATCAATACATTTAAGCTGGTCATCGGTTTCCTGATACGGGAATAACTCTTCAAATTGCCTTTGCCAAACAGTATCTTTACAAAAGGCATGGCCTTTTGCAGACTGTCTTTGGGCATATAGCTTTATCAGTTCCGCCGCAAGCTGCTGCAAAGATTCCTTTACACGACTTTTTGTTTTTGCCCACTCAGTTCCACCAAGCTTATTGACTTTAGGAGTCTTTCCTTCTGAACCAATATATTTTTGAAGCAAATCCAGCTGGTTAGTGGGAATGTAAAGAAAATCTCCCTCTTGATACCGAATTTTAAGATAATCCCGTTTAACGTCACCTACACTAAGCTTTTCAATACCTATATACTGACCTATGCCGTGGGCCTGATGTACAACAAAGTCGCCAACATTTAAATCAGAAAATGCCTTTATTTTGTTGCCCGCTCTCTTTGCCTTTGCTTTCTTTATTCTTTTATCTTGACCAAAAACCTCAATATCACTTATTACTACAAAAGCAGCCGTTGGGTATTCAAAGCCTTTTTGCAAACTACCATGAGTTACAACAACCTCTCCGTTCTGTATCCTATACTCGGAATTATCTTTGTAACTGGAGGAAATCTCATTTGTTGCAAGGGTTTCAACCAACCTGTGTCCTCTGCCGCTAGGGCCTGAAAGAACTATAATTTTATATTCCTTTTTTCTAAACTGTCCTATGTCATCCACAAGTAAATCTATATGATTTTGGTATGAGTTCCCTGATTTACATGGTATCGATATCTGGTTATATGGCCTGATAAGGGAGTTGTTAGCTGAAAGGGCGGACAATGTTACAGTCCTCAAATTCAAAATCCGATCTACTATTGTGTCTATGGAAAATGCCCATTCTGCGCCTTTAGGCAGAATACCGCCTTTTTCCATCAGGCTCTTTGCAAGTTCTTCATGTTCCAGCTGAACATTCTCAATTCTTTGGGTTATCCTAAGGGTTTCATCCAGAATTATTATTGATTCACTCTCAATGTAGTCTATTATAGAAGCAGGAGTTTCTAATATATACGGAAGGTATCTGTCAATACCCGGAAAATAATGGTGCTCAATCAGGTTATCTATATCTTCTTCAACACGCTTTGATATATTTATAACAACTTCACTGTTGTCCTTCTGCTTTAGCTTTTTAACGTAGTCCGCCAAATCTTTTTTTATCTTTAAAATTATTATTTCCTTTGATTTTTCCCTGTAAACTACATCTCTCGCAGGAGGAATTCTGCAATGGTCAATTGAGTCGGTAGACCTCTGTGTGGTTTCATCAAAGTACCTGATAGAATCAACTTCAGTATCAAATAATTCAATACGTACCGGATGTTCGCTATTTATACCAAAAACATCTATAATTCCTCCGCGGACAGCAAACTGGGCTTTTCCCTCGACAGTTTCAACTCTTTCATAGCCATACAGAACAAGCTTAGCGACCAGTTCATCAAGGTCTATTTGTGAGCCTAAGGAGAAATCTATAACTCCTCCTCTAAAGAGTTCGACAGGTGAAATCATCTGTATAAGTGCTTCAGCGGACATTACAATCAGCTTGTAATTTCCCTCTAAGCACCTCAGCAGGGTTTTTGATCTCTGATATATTATATCGTTGCTTCTGGCCTCTATATTATAAAGCATAGTCTCTTTTGGAGGGTAATACAAAACATCGTCCCCCAGAAAAAAGGCAAAATCTTCATAAGCTCGTCTGGCCTGCATTTCATTGTACGTTATATACAGTCCTCTTCTCTGTAAATGAGTACATAGGGAATATATCAGATGCACTTTTTGAGAATCTGATGGCCCGGTAACCGATACAGGCCCTTTCCCCTCACGCACGTTCGTTAAAAGGGTATTATATTCATCTATTTTCAAGAGAGGGTCTGTAAAAAAATTCATTCTGCACCTCCGGCTTTTGATTATTTATTAAAGTTGTTCATTGCCTTTTCCGGGCCGCTTTGCGTTATCATTACTGCTGCTTGTGCCGCTTTTTCAATACTTTGGTCAATTATCTGTCTATCCTCTTTAGAGAATTTACTAAGAACATAATCAGCCAAATCCCATTTTTCCGGTGCTCTTCCGATACCGATTCTCACTCTTGGAAATCGGTCATCCTGTAATTGGTATATTATGGATTTCATGCCATTGTGAGTGCCGGAACTGCCTTTAGGTCTTACTCTTATTCTGCCCGGTTCAAGATCAATATCATCATATATTACTATTAATCTTTCAATAGGAAGCTTGTACCAGTCAACTATTTCCCTAACACTTTCCCCACTCAGGTTCATAAAAGTTTGAGGCTTTACAAGAATGGTTCTGACTCCCTCTATATCACCTTCTCCGTATACCGCCTTAAAACCGATTTTGGATAGTTTTATATTATACTTGGCTGATATATAATCTATAGCATCAAATCCAACGTTATGTCTTGTATTTACGAATTTAGTGCCTGGGTTGCCAAGCCCCACAAGAAGATATACATCTCCCATCTTTGCCGCCTCCTATCATTTGCATATAAAATATTCATGCCTAAAAGGGCGGTTCCTAAAAAGAACCGCCCCAGAAAATCAAATTCAAATATATAGCTTATATCTGTGTAAACAATGTACTAATAGATATATCACCATATATTCTTTCTATAGCTTCAGCAAAAACTCCTGCTACAGACAAGGACTTAATCTTGTCAATTTTCTTTTCTTCGCTTAATGTTATAGTATTTAATGTAACCAACTCTTTTATTGCAGATTCACTAATTCTCTGAATCGCAGGCCCCGAAAGCACACCATGTGTACAGCTTGCGTATACTTCCTTTGCACCAGCCTCTATAAGAGCATTAGCTCCGTTGACAATAGTCCCTCCTGTATCAATCATATCATCAACAAGGATTACCTTTTTATTTCTTATGTCACCTATTATATTCATTACTTCTGAAACATTTGCCTTAGGACGTCTCTTATCGATTATAGCCAACGGGCAATCCAGTCTTTCAGCAACCTTTCTAGACCTTGTAACACTGCCTACGTCAGGAGAAACGACTACAACATCCTCCAGGCTGGCAAATTTCTCCTTGAAATATTCGGCAATAATAGGTAGACCCAAAAGATGATCCACAGGTATATCAAAAAATCCTTGTATCTGTGGAGCGTGCAAATCCATAGTAAGTATTCTGTCTGCTCCGGCTATTGTTAAAAGATTTGCAACAAGTTTGGCAGAAATAGGATCTCTTGCCCTTGCCTTTCTGTCCTGTCTGGCATACCCAAAGTACGGAATAACTGCTGTAATTCTACCTGCTGAAGCTCTTTTTACAGCATCAATCATAACCAAAAGCTCCATAAGATTATCATTTATCGGCTGACAAGTGGATTGAATGATAAACACATCTGAACCTCTTACTACTTCACCGATATTAACAGCTGTTTCTCCGTCACTAAACCTTCCAACGTTCGCAATACCTACGGGTATTCCAATTTTTTCAGCTATTTCATCAGCTAAAGGCTTATTAGAATTACCTGTAAATATCTTAATATCCTTTCCGTGCAGATTCATTTCAATTCTCCTTTATATTACATTTATATTATTGTGTGTTTATTTTCGCTTTAAATCCTTCTTTGTAACCCAATCCTGCTTTATCGTCTGTCTTTGACGTGCTATTGCCAGAGAATTTTCAGGCACTTCCTCTGTTATGGTTGAACCTGCAGCAATATACGCATCATTTTTTACAACAACAGGCGATACAAGATTTACATTACATCCTATAAATGAATTATCTCCAACAATTGTCTTGTTTTTGTTCTTTCCGTCATAATTTACAAAAACAACGCCACATCCTATATTAACATTTGAACCTACCTCGGCATCACCAACATATGTCAGATGTGAGATTTTAGTTCTGTCTCCGATAACTGATTTTTTAATTTCAACAAAATCTCCGATTTTAACGTTCTTGCCCACATTACTTCCCGGTCTCAGATATGCAAATGGTCCCACATGAGTCTCATCTCCGATGGAGCTGTCATATGCAACTGAATTTGCTACTTCAACATTATTTCCAATCTTACAGTTGACAATTCTTGAGTTAGGACCAATTATGGAGCCCTCACCCACAACTGTATTTCCCTCTATTATGGTATTTGGCATAATTATAGTATCCTCGCCGATAACCGCACCTGCATCTATAAAAGTAGATGAGGGATCCATTACAGTAACACCTGACAGCATAACCTTTTTCAATATAACGGATTTGATTTCCCCTATAGCAATTGAAAGAGCTTCCCTGTCATCGACCACAATAAATTGAGTTTTATCTTCAGAAGATATCTTGTTTTTGTTTTGAAATGATTGGAATATTTGGGCAATGTTAAACTTTGAAAATGATTGAATACCTAATTCATTTATACGGCCTAGAAAGTTTTTGCTTTTAAACACATAGACCGAAGCTTTCCCATTACAGGAAATAATAGCTGTCGCGTCGTTCCCCTCTGATGTATGTTTTTCCAGTAAATGCCTGAAAGTATCGGCCAGTATCAGTGGCTGGTCTCCCCAGTTTATTATAAAATTCTCCGAATTTCCGATTAAATCCTTTGCTCTGCATATATCATCAGAATTTATTGATTGAGCTTCACCTGTAATTTCAGCTAATGCAGACCCGGACCACTGTAATACACTTTGGCCAAGTACACTATGGTTTTCTACAGGTTTTTTTGATTTAAACGTACTACTATTACTGTCTGTAATGACTAATCCAATAATTTTATTCATTATTTAGCCCCCACTGTATTTTACAGGATATATTCTCTCATTTTTATCATATAATTTCAACCCGTTAATATAACTAAAATTTAGCCATAAATAATTCTCATTATATTACATTTATAGTACTATATGTAATCGGGTGACATAAAAAAAGATACCTTTTACAGTATCTTTTTTGTTCTTGGAATCAATGCTTTCTATGAATTCTTATAGCTTTCAAGAATAGCAGTTTGAAGTTTTTCTCTAGCCGCAGCATTTATAGGATGTGCGATATCTCTGAATTCACCGTCCGGTGTTTTCCTGCTGGGCATTGCAATAAATAGGCCGCTCTGACTTTCGATTACTTTGATGTCGTGTACAACAAACTCATTGTTGAATGTTACAGAAACTACTGCTTTCATTTTTCCTTCAGTTTCAATTTTTCTGATTCTGATATCTGTGATTTCCATATTGGCGAACCCTCCAAGAAGTATTATGTTTTAAATACAATATTCGCCATAAATGCTAAAAATCCTTCTTTTTGTACATTATTTTTACATATTTTTGGTTTATTTTACATCACTTTATGTTTTCCGGCTAAATATTAGGCTTTATGTCGATGGAATTATTCTCCTGCATCTTAGATGTATTAAGTTTCATCAAAGAATAGTAATTTTCTACAAGTTTTTTATCCGGCACACTTGTTTCTATCACAACTCCAATTCCAACTACCTCACTGTCAAACTGGTTTGCCAATTCAATAATGCCTTTTGAAGTTCCTCCGGCCTTCATAAAGTCATCTATAAATAGTATCTTTGAATTTCGCTTTAATGATTTCATAGGAAGTACCATTGTCTGTATCTTCTTTGCTGAACCGGATGCATAGTTAATGTTTACAGATGCTCCATCAGTGGCTTCGTTATAGTGTCTTACTATTACCAACGGAACGTTAAGGTACTGTGCAGTTGCAAAAGCAATTGGTATCCCCTTTGTTTCCACCGTAATAACACAATCTAGCTCCAAACCTGAAAATCTGGTAGCAAACATCATTGCCATTTTGTTAACCCATTCGGGGTTATAAATAATATCCAGCATATATAAAAACCCCCCAGAGAGTATTCTATCCGGGTGAGATAATTCTTTTGCAAGTTCTTCCAAAGTTTCATGTATAGCCTTTTCGCCCATAAATGGAACATATTTAACTCCACCTGAAGCTCCAGATATAGTACAAATATTTCCCATTGAGTTCTTACTAAATGTTTTTTGCAGTAATTCCAGGTCCTCACTTATTGTAGATTTTGCAGAACCGAACATTTCCGAAAAATATCCAAGTGTAAATATCTTGTTCGGATTGTCGCACAAAGTTTTGATTATAACTGAAATCCTTTCATTTCTTTGGATTTTATCCATAAAATCTCCCCACATCTTTAGTTTACATCATAGCTATTATACAATAATATAATGAATAATAAAACTTAAATTACAATCATAATTCGGATTAAATCATTTTATCTAATATTTATCCCATATACATCATACAATATGTAGAAGATGTTATAGCTGTAAAATTGATTAAATATATATATTCCTTTTACATTTATATGAAAATATTGTATTATCTTTTTTAGTAGAACTTACTTTATGTAGAATTCTCTAACAAATTTTTATTTAGCAATACAACAAGGGAGTGTTTTCTTTGAATAATAATTCAAACATTTTAGATTCTGAAAAAATCAGGCGTATCCATTTTATAGGAATCGGCGGATCCAGCATGAGCGGTCTTGCCGAAATTCTTTTGGCAAAAGGCTACCATGTATCAGGCTCTGATATTAAGTCTTCCAGTGCAACTCAAAAACTTGAGAGCAAAGGTGCTGAAATATTTATAGGGCATCGTGCCGAAAATATTACAGAACCAGACCTTATTGTTTATACTGTTGCCGTTAAAGAGGATAACCCTGAAATGATCCGTTCAAAAGAGCTGGGTATCCCTGTCATAGACCGTGCCGAGCTTTTAGGACTCCTCATGAAAAAGCATTCCTTTGGAATTGCCGTTGCAGGCACTCATGGCAAAACTACCACAACCTCAATGATAACAACAATAATGCTGGAGGCAAATACAGATCCTACAGCGCATATCGGAGGTGAACTGGACTGCATAGGAGGTAATACCCGCATCGGAAGCTCTGAATATTTTATAACCGAAGCATGTGAATATTATGGAAGCTTTTTAAAATTCCACCCTTTTATGGCAGTAGTTTTAAATATTGAAATAGATCATGTGGATTACTTCCGTGATTTAGATCATATTAAGTCAACCTTTGGTGAATTTGTTTCTCTAGTTCCTAATAACGGTTATATTATAGCCTGCGCTGATGATGAAAATACTCTTTCCGTTGTCAGCAAAAGAGATTGTAATATTGTAACTTATGGATTAAAGAACAAGGATGCTATTTGGACTGCAAAAAATATAACATACAATAGCATGGGCTGTGCTTCTTTTGACGTATATAAAGAGGGTATAAAAATGGGAAATATCTCTCTATCAGTTCCGGGCCCTCACAATGTAAGCAATTCTCTTGCTGCTATTGCCGCAGCACACACTTGCGGATGCAGTATGGAAGACATAGCATATGGACTTTCTAAATTCGGCGGAAGTCACAAGCGATTTGAGTTAAAAGGCTTAGTTGATAACATTAAGGTTATTGATGATTATGCTCACCATCCTTCTGAAGTTCAGGCTACTCTAAAAGCAGCCAAAAGCAGCGAGCATAATAAAATATGGTGTGTTTTTCAGCCCCACACCTATACACGAACAAGAGCCTTTTTGAATCAATTTTCAGAATCTTTTGGAGAAGCTGATAACATAATAATAACTGATATATACGCTGCCCGGGAAAAAGACACCGGAGATATCCATGCTAAAATGCTTGCAGAAAGAATTCGAGAGAAAGGCAGCAATGCAGTTTATATAAGTGATTTTCAGGACATAGCTGAGTATCTTGATAAAAATGCTCAACCTGGAGATCTCATTCTCACAATGGGGGCGGGAGATATAGTAAGATGTGGTGAGATGTTCTTGAACCTAAGAGCAAATAAGTAACGTCAGTAAAACAACCTCTTGGAGCTTAATCCAAGAGGTTGTTTTTTATTTTAAATTTATGCCTTAGTCATTGCAAACTTGATTTCCCCTTGTGCTGCAATCTTACCGTCTACACTTGCCTTAACCTTTGCCTTGGTAACTCCAAGCTTACTCGTTAGAATCTCAGCTTCCAAGGTAAGAACATCCCCAGGCATTACTTGATTTTTAAATTTCATTTCTTCAATTCCAGCAAATACACCTAATTTACCTTTGTTTTCTTCCAAAACAGCAACAGCTATCCCTGCTGCCTGTGCCAAAGCCTCTACTATCAACACACCTGGCATTATTGGATATTCTGGAAAATGTCCTTGAAAAAACGGCTCATTACTAGAAACATTCTTTACTGCAACTACTTTTTTCCCCGGTTCAAGTTCTATAACTTTATCAACCAGTAAAAACGGATACCTGTGGGGTAATAATTCCCTGATTTCTTTATTTGTAAGCATATGTCCTCCAATTATCTTTTAATACACATAATTATGACTAGGTAATATATTCGACTATATAATCCAAAAATCCTTTTATCTTATAAATTTTTACACCAAAGTCATTTATTTAATCTTTACTATAAAGCACCCTGCTACCGGTCTCTCAATGCCTTCATAGGAAGGTCTGTTTCGGAGGCTGCCGTTTATAATCATCTGTGAAGAAGCTCCTCCGTCCAGCATTGCCGCATCCTTTACTCCTATTTTAATCAGATATTCACCCATTTCTTTGCCTGTCATTCCTTCACTGTATCCCGGCTGACGTCCATCAGATACCAGCATAATTATTTTGCCGTCTGTCTTAATACCGATAATGGTTCTAGGATCTCGATTGCTTAGAGTACCTGCCCATTTATCACGTTCAGGAACTACTAATTTTCCATCTTTGACAAGCATACTTCCACATTCATATGCTTGGTAGTGGTATCCCAAATATGGCTCTATCCTAATATCGACTGTATCCCCTGCTTGTAAACCCATTTTTTCAGGCAGGTTAGCTTTATCACCATAAAAGCTAATAACATTGGCATCTTTCTTCATTTTAACTTCTTTTGCATACTCTATTACCGCTGTTATTGTGTTATCCTCAACAATTATTGATGTATTTTTTATTTCAGCTCTGTTTGTGCTTCCAAATTTGTAATTATATAGAATAATATCGTTATCTTTACCTATCCTGTTCATATCATTTATCTTGACTTTATTACCATTATGCTCTAGATAAATATTTGAATAAAAAGTATCGAATCTGGCTCCTTTTTTATCAACAATTAGCACAGGGCTCATTCCCGTTGAAGCAGTCAGCATATGTCCATCTATTGCTACCATGCCTGCAGGATCACCATATTGATAAAAAAACCCTCCGTTAACTGCTGCATATGCTCCATTTCTTTTGCAAATGTCAGATAATTTTTCAAAGCCAAATATATTATCAAATGACAATGCCGGCTTGAATTCAACTCTCTCATCTCTTGGATCAAACTCCAGCATATAAATTTCCTGCTTACACTCGTTTATGGTTTCTGTTACATGTTTATATTGAACAGGTGAAGGCACCACTGAATTTGATGATGCAACCGATGAACTCAAAGTATTATAAGCATTCTCTGAAATATTATTATCTTGGAAAAATAAAAATTGTCCTACATAAATTAACATGAAGGACAATGCGAAAAACAATCCAATATTTATAATCAGTTTCTGATTATTTCTTTTCATCAAATACTCCTCCGGTAACTGAGGCAGAATCTTCTTGTTTATACTTTCTTGACAACTGCTTGTACATCATATCACCTAAGCCAATTCCCCTTTTTGATGCAACTTCACAAAGCTGGTCATCAAGCATTGAATTGTATATATCAGAAGCAGTGTCACTTCCAAGATAATCCGATTTTGGTACCGTAGCTTTCATCTGTTTATAAAGCATGCTTATAAACAGGCTTTCAAACTCATGACACACTTCTTTTAATTCACTGTCATCGCCTTTATCAGCAGCCTCTCTAAGCCGTTTTTCAAAACTGTCCTCAGAGACTTTGGAGCTGGTACTTTTGGCAGTATCAAATACATTTTTTGAATTAATGCTTCCTACTTCCATTATATTCACCTATTTTCTATCTTCTCAAATTATTTGCTATCTGAAGCATATCGTCAGAAGATTGTATTGCTTTTGAGCTAACTTCGTATGCTCTCTGCGCAACAATAAGCTTTACCATTTCGTCAACAACCTGAACATTAGAAGATTCAAGAAAACCCTGCTTCATGATACTCTTAGCATTTTCAACTTCAGTAACCTGTACAGGTTCTCCAGTTGCTGAATTGCTTGAGTAAAGGTTGTTTCCTACCGCTTCTAATGCGTACTTGTTAGGGAAAATTACCATGCCTATAGTCTGATCCATAGGAATGCTAACGCCTTCTGCATCTTTATAGCTCATCTCTCCAAGGGGAGATACTGAAAGTTCTGAAATATTTACTTCAGGGTCGAATAGTATCTCTTCTCCTGAACTGTCTAAAACAGCGTATCCATCGGATGTAGTGAGTCTCTTCATACCATCCTCTGTAATACTTAGCTTAAAGGAACCATCCCTTGTATACTGAACAATTCCTTGTGGCCCCATTATAGTGAAGAAGCCTTCACCATCTATAGCAAAATCAAGATTGGAACCTGTCTGCTCAGGAGTACCATTATCAAAGTTTCTCACTGTGGAGCTTACCACCGTTCCATGTCCTACCTGAAGATTCACAGGCTTTCCGGCATCATTTAGAACATATGCCCTATCCATTGTCTGGTACAGGAGGTCCTTGAATTCTGCTTTTTCCTTTTTATATCCAGTGGTATTAACATTTGCAAGATTATTTGAAATAACATCTACATTGAACTGTTGAGCCTTCATTCCTGAACCGGCTGTATATAATGCTCTCATCATAGCCTTTAACCCTCCAAAGAAATTTAAAATATATGTCTATCGGAATCTAATTATCTAACCAAACCTACTTCATTTACTGCTTTTTCTAACGTTCCATCCTGAGCTTGCAGCACTTTCTGGTTTGCCTCATAAGCTCTCATAACAGTTATCATGTCAACCATCTCATCTATAACATTAACATTTGACTGTTCATCGTACCCCTGAATAACTGAACCTGTAAACTCTACTATCTCGCTTCCGTTATTCTGAACCAAATTATTTCCAAACTTTCTTAATTGAGTTGAATCTGAAAACTGTGCAATACGAAGAGTATCAACAATAGCTCCATTCTGCATTATGTTACCTTTGCTGTCAACTGTGAAATCACCTGGTTTAAGGGTTATAGGTCCTTTTTTACCTAATACAGCATATCCATCCCCTGTTACCAGCTGATTGTTGGCATTAAGAGAAAAAGAGCCATTTTTTGTATAGAACTCCTGCATTGTGTTATCCTGTGGATTAATTACTCCTACAGTGAAAAATGCAGGACTTGCTGTCTCACCCGTATTATTATCTTGTATTGCCAGGTCGTATCTGTCTCCGGTCTGCACCATCTGACCTTGAGTGTAATACGTATATACTTCTCCGACATCACTACTGAGTTCCATTGTACCAACAACAGCTGATGGATTGGTGGGACTCTGTGTGTCGTTAATTCTCCTTGTTAAAATTTCAGGAAAACTCTGATAAACTACTGTATCCTTCTTGTATGCCGTAGTATTGACATTTGCCATATTATTTGTGATAACGTCTAGTTTTTTTTGATTTGCCAGCATACTCCACGCAGAAGTATATAACCCTCTAATCATAAGATATCTCCTTATGTAAATTCATTACTCTATATATCGGCAGCTATAATGAATTACTTTAGATTTTTTCTATACGAAAATAATTACTAATATATCCTAATATTAAAAAAAGGGGTAAATATTTTACCCCTGTATTGCTATTTTTATCGTTTATAACTTGCCCTGTTTTCTGTAAGCGCACTAGCCTCGATAGCCTCTATATTGTCCAGCGCTTTACCTGTTCCAAGGGCTACACAAGATATGGAATCATCTGCAATTATTACATTTATACCTGTTTTCTCCTGAAGCAGTTTATCCAAACCGTAAATAAGGCTTCCTCCACCTGTCATAACTATACCCCTGTCGCTGATATCAGCAGCAAGCTCCGGTGGTGTACGTTCAAGAACTGAATGTACTGCTTCAACAACACTTGAAATAGGTTCTTCCAATGCTTCCATCATTTCAGTTGAAGAAATAGTAATTGTCTTTGGAAGTCCTGAAATCAGGTTCCTTCCTCTGATATCCATTGTAACCTCCTGAACTCGTGGATAAACCGTACCTATGTTGATTTTCAATTCTTCCGCAGTTCTTTCACCTATCATAATGTTATGCTTTTTACGCATATAACGAACAATAGCTTCGTCAAACTTGTCTCCGGCAATCTTTATGGAAGTGCTTACTACTGTACCACCTAACGATATTACCGCAATATCCGTAGTACCGCCGCCCATGTCAACAACCATGCTACCGCACGCCTTTGAAATATCAATGCCTGCTCCAATAGCAGCCGCAATAGGTTCTTCTATCAAATATGTCTTTCTAGCTCCGGCTTGCATGGATGCGTCTATTACCGCACGCTTTTCAACTTCTGTAACTCCACTGGGAACACAGACCATTATCCTTGGTTTGAAAAACTTTCTGTTCCCGGTTACTTTATTTATGAAATATTTAAGCATTCTCTCTGTTATGTCATAATCAGAAATTACACCTTCGCGCAGAGGCCTGATAGCCACTATATTTCCAGGTGTTCTTCCCAGCATTCTTCTTGCCTCTTCGCCTACCGCAAGTAATTTATTTGTATTCTTATCTATAGCTACAACGGATGGTTCCCTTAATACAATTCCCTTACCTTTAATGTATACAAGTACTGTGGCTGTCCCCAAATCAATACCGATGTCCTGTCCAAATCCCAAACGAAACAACTCCTTGATTTCCTTAATTTGATAATCTAACAGAAATTATAACCATTTATAAAGTATGATATATATTTGTACATATTAAGTCAAAATTATCTATTATTTATATTATCATATTAATTTAATAATGCAATATTTTTGTATCTTTTAAAAGTTACAAAATGGTAATTATTCTTGCGTTATAAGGCCACTTTATCTAAAATCCCTCTAAGCTTTGCAATTGCTATTCCGTAATTGCATATACTTATATTCTGAGCTAGGGCTGACTCTATACGTGATAATACATATTTTCTGTTGAACATACAACAGCCACATTGAATAACTAGAGAGTATTTTGACAAATCCTTTGGAAAATCTGTTCCACTAACAATGTCAACAGTCAGACCTTCGCCCACCTTTTGTCTGAGAAGTCTTGGAAGCTGCACACGTCCAATATCTTCATTTAATGGCACATGGGTACAGGCCTCTGCAATCAAAACAGCTGATTCCTCAGTAAGTGCGTCTATTGCTTCTGCACCCTTAATGTATGCAGAAATATCACCCTTGTATTCTGCGAACAGTACAGAAAATGATGTTAATAGGCTTTCTTCAGGCTTTTGCGCATACACCTTGTCAAACACCTGGGAATCAGTAATTATTAACTTTGGGGGCTTTGACATTGCCTTTAGTGCATTGTCAAGCTTGTCAGTAGTAACGCTCATAACCATACATTTTAAATCAAGCAAATCTCTGATTACCTGTACCTGTGGCAAAATCAGACGCCCCTTTGGAGCCTGAATATCCTGAGGCATAACCAGCAGTACCAAGTCTCCTTCATTGACAAGATGGGCTGTTATACTGCTTACCTCAAAATCTTCCGGCACGGCTCTTATAAGTTCTTCTCTTACTTTATCAAGTCCTGTTTTTTCCTTTGCACTGATAACGATTGGCATCAGCCCAAGAGTTTCCTCTACCTGTTTTTTTATATCACTGGTATTTTCAAGTATATCTGCTTTATTAATAACAGGTATAACAGGTATTTTACGTTTTTTTAGCTCCTCAGTCCATTCCTTTTCCAGCGAAAGCTCTGTTCCTGAGAAAAAAACAATGGCTACATCTGTTTTTTCAATGGCCTTGCGAGTTTTTTCAATTCTCAATTCTCCTAAAGTTCCAACATCGTCAAACCCCGCTGTATCAATAAACATAACTGGACCTAAGGGATGCAGCTCCATGGCCTTGTATACGGGGTCGGTGGTGGTTCCAGCGATTTCAGATACCAATGCAATATCCTGTCCCGTTATTGCATTAATTAGTGAAGATTTCCCGCTGTTTCTTCTGCCGAACAGCGCAATGTGCAACCTGTTTGCACCCGGTGTATTTGTAAGACTCATTTTTATTCCTCCTAATCTAGAACCTGAAATCCCTCTTACCATTATGGAGATCTCTTAAATGTTCTTTTACGATTCTTTTGACATCTTCGTTTTGCAGTAACTCTACTTCTTTTTCTATCATTTTCTCGCCTTTTTGCCTTGTATCTTCTGATGCATAGTCTTCCAAATATTCCTTTAGTGTCATAATTGCATTGGGATGACAAACATGGGCAATTGCACCGCTCTTAACAAGTCTCATAAACCTGTCCCCTGTTCTGCCTTCCCGGTAGCACGCTGTACAGAAGCTTGGAATGTATCCCAGAGTCAAAAGCCAGTTAACTATTTCGTCCATAGTTCTTGTATCATTAACTTCAAATTGAGCAGAATTCTCAGCTTCTTTTTCTACATAACCACCCACACTTGTGGATGACCCTCCACTGATTTGGGAAACACCCAATTTAAGACATTCCCTACGGGTCTTTTCCGATTCTCTTGTGGACATGATTATACCGGTGTATGGTACTGCTATACGAAGTATTGCTACAATTTTTTCAAATATGGAGTCAGGTACTGCATTGGAATATTCCTTCAAATCCACATCATCAGCCGGTCTTATACGTGGCACGCTGATTGTGTGAGGCCCAACTCCCATTGCATCCTCCAAATGCTTTGCGTGCATAAGCAAGCCCACAAAATCATATTTGTAAAGATTCAGTCCAAAGAGAACACCAAGCCCTACATCATCTATTCCACCCTCCATTGCTCTGTCCATGGCCTCAGTATGATAAGCATAGTTATGTTTTGGCCCCTTGGGGTGCAGATATTCGTATGTTGGTTTATGGTAAGTTTCCTGAAATAATATATAGGTTCCTATTCCCGCATCCTTGAGCTTTTTGTAATTTTCAACTGTTGTAGCGGCAATGTTCACATTTACACGGCGTATTGCACCGTTTTTGTGCTTTATTCCATAAATTGTTTTTATACTTTCCAATACATATTCTATAGGACAATTTTCAGGATCCTCTCCCGTTTCAAGGGCAAGTCGTTTGTGACCCATATCCTGCAAGGCCTTAACTTCTCTGACAATGTCTTCTTGAGACAACTGTTTTCTTGCGATATGCTTGTTTGAACCGTGGTATGGACAATATCTGCATTCATTCACACAGTAGTTTGAAAGATATAGGGGTGCAAACATTACTATCCTATTTCCATAAAATTTATTTTTAATATGCTCTGCAAGCTTAGACACCCTTTCTTTAACTTCATCTAGCTCACATTCCAATAATACTGCTGCTTCCCTGTAGCTTAGTCCTTTATACTCAGCTGCCTTCTGAAGAATATCTTCTATAAGTGGCATATTCTCCTTGTTCTTGCGGGCATACTCCAGTGTTTCTAAAATTTCCGCATCATTAATAAAGTCCTCGGCTTTTTTTGATTTGCTGTTATACATATTTACTTCCTCCACAAAACAGATTTTTAATCTGACATTTCGAGGATGTTATAAGTGGATTTATATTTTTGAATAAACAGTCTTTGTATTGACTCCCTTTAACATTCCCAATTTCCCTGAAAGTGAGCTAATGATATCATTTGGGGCATCAACAACCACGCTTATAATGGAGACACCCTTTTCACGATATGGAATCCCCATTCTTCCAACTATATATTTTCCGAATTCATGTAGTATCAGGTTTATCTTTTCTGCTGACGATAAATCATCAACTATTATTCCTATTAGAGCAATCCTTGTCTCCATTTGGCTGCCTCCCTCACAAATAAAATAAAACCCCTGATGCTTTACAGGCACAGGGGTTCTCCTAATCCACCTTATAGCACCGCCTTACCACTTGGGACTAACCCTCGTGCATTCAGAACGATATTTGAAATAAATCTCTTTACTCTCAGCATTAAAACTTTGAGCTCAGATACTTTGATAATATTTTAACATATTCATACAGCACCTTCAAGTTAATAATTACCCACCTTTTTAGATAAATATTGCAAAACCTTTCCTACACTACTAAAATATATGTAACCCAAAAATTACGGAGGAAGTTTTATGAATTGGTTCAGAAAATTTATGATTGGAAGGTACGGGCCTGATCATTTGTCCGCCGGACTTCTTTTTTTATCATTGCTAATTTCATTAATAGGTATGTTTGTACCAGTTAGCTGGTTTGGTTATCTGTCTTATATTCCACTAGTACTATGCTTTTACAGAATGTTTTCTAAAAATATTTATCGCAGAAGAGCAGAAAATAATAAATTCTTGGTTTTCTGGAATCCAATTGCCAGTTGGTTTTTTAAAAGAAAAAAACGCTTAATGGATTCTAAAACTCACAGGTATTACAAATGTCCTCAATGCAAACAAGAGGTACGCGTTCCCAAGGGTAAGGGAAAAATACAGATAACCTGTCCAAAGTGCAGGACAGAGTTTATACGTAAATCCTAATTATATAGAAAACTTGCTAAGACCCACCTAGTGTGGGTTTTTCAGTTTTCTTTTTTGCACGCTTGCAGTATGGTAGGTATTTTGAGTTTTCACTGTGGTATTTTAAGCACTCATCACATTTACCGTGGCGGACACATGATTTCTTTTTGCAGTTGCACTTTTCTAATCCGTTTTCAAGTATCATCTTTTAACCCCCTCCTGATTTATTAATTTAATTAAATTATTCTATTTATATGTCAAGTATCCCCCGTTGCCAGGTAAATGTCAACTGATAAAAAGCCGGGGCCCTTTAGCTCCCGGCTTTTTACTTACTTGATTTTTCATAAAAAAGTAAAACTGCTTTTTGCGGAAAGATAAATTTGTTGTAGTTTATTAAATATTAGCTTTCATCTCACGCTTCCTCACTTCCGGTGATAATACTGTCCCGTTTTAACAAGTCAAAGGTTGCGTCAATAGATTTAAAGACTATAAAGTAAGCTATAAGTGAGTACATAGCCTGCTCCCAACCGAAAACCAATCCGGACAAGGAAACTATAAATATATTAACTGCGACATATATTGTACCGGAAGAATTAATTCCATTCATTTCATAATATTTTCTTCTGCACTGAAACCCATCCACAAGAGCACCAAATCGCAATATCAATCCCAGACCTATTCCCAGAGATATACCCCCAAAAATAGTAGATTGCAGAATGTACTCCTGCTCTATTTGAATAGGCCTGAATACCGACAACCAGAAAATCATAGAAGCTACTGCTGCCATAGTAGGTAATACGAATTTCTTTCCTCTATGACGGTATCCGAATATCATAAAAGGAAAATTCAGCAATACAATTATGGCACTAAGAGGAATTTCCATGATATAACTTATCATAACAGCTGTTCCTATAATACCTCCCGCAATGAGATTATGTGAACTAAAAAATATTTCCACACCTACTGCAATCAATAATGCACCTAGAAATATGAATATAAAGTTTATAACTTTTCTAGTAATCAAATATTTTTTTCCATTCATAACAGAAGACCTCCTTACGACAGCTTCATATCTAATTTTCTCTTTTCCTTCGTCCGAAAATCTTTTGTAATCCATCATAAATCGGAGCTGAATGTTTAGCCATCAGCGGGCCAGCAATCGCTAAAATAAGCACGTATAACACTGCAAAGGATTGGATAACTGGCATAAGTCCTCCGGCTTTTCCCATGTTCGCCATGATAATGGAAAATTCACCTCTTGATACCAATGTAAGCCCTATATTTGCTCTGGCCTTCCCTTCAATCCCTGCCACTCGCCCCGCTATTATACCTGAAACCATATTCCCGATAATTGTAAGCAGCGCAGCAATGATTGCCATCCAAACTGCACCACCCAAAGACAACGGGTCAATTGTCAATCCAAAGCTAAAGAAGAAAACGGCTCCAAAAAACTCTTTGAAAGGAAGCATATTGTGCTCTATCCTTTTTGCGTGTACAGACTCTGCAAATATAAGTCCCACCAGCAGTGCACCTATAGCCTCAGCGACATGCAGAGATTCTGAAAATCCTGCAACCAGGAACAGAAATGCCATTACTATTAGCAAGAATATTTCTGTAGACGGAATATCCATAAGTTTATCCAAGTATTTTATTAATCTCTTTCCAACAAAAAGCATAAACAGTATAAAAATTATAGATGTGGCCGCAGTGAGAATAATCCCCCATACAGATTTCGACCCGCTCAATAGTAATCCTGATAATATGGAAATATGTATGGCAATAAATAAATCATCAAACATTATCATTCCCATTATTATTTCCGTTTCCTTATTAGCTGTTCGCTTAAGGTCCATAAGCACTTTAGCAACAATTGCTGTTGAAGAACTGGTCATAATACCGCATATAACCAGAGTTTCTTTTATGGGGAGACCGCCAATCCACCCCATTAGCAAACCAGTTGAAAAATTAATTAAGATATAGAATAGACCACCAGTTAATATTGATTTCCCCGCTTTGACAAACCTTGATACAGAGAATTCCATTCCCAGACTAAAAAGAAGGAAAAGAATACCCAGACGTCCCATAAACTCAATAAATTGGGAACTTTCAATAAATCTAAGATCAAATATCCCATAATGCGGGGCATGTGGACCTACAGCCATCCCAATTAATATGTAAAATGGAATAACTGAAAAGCGTAACCTCTTAGATATCAACCCCATTGCTGCTATTAATGCAACTGCTAAACCAATTTCAAAAATTAAGTTGTGCATTTATAACCCCCTATCTTTAATAAAAATTTTTTAAAATATCAAAACCCTTTCTCTTCCATGACGATTAATGTGGAATCAGGAGTGAATTTGCACCATGATAAACGTCTAAATCAAAAGGATATTTTTCTCCCTCACTTCATTGTTAGGGCAACAGTCCTTTTAATATTCATAGAACCGTTATATCCGCATATTTAGTTGTAATCTTGTTTCAATACTTTAGATAAAACTTTTGTAAAATATTGATAATCAAATGGCTATATAAATGTTAATCAACCATTTTTTTAATAGATAAGAATTAGATGGTATTCATCGTATTCTCATTTTAGCCTATTTAAGCATAAATTTCAATACTTTATTTCAAATTTTAAAGTTAAAATTATTTATCTGTGATTATCGCAATAAATCATTGATTATTTCAACAAATCATTTTTGACATTTTATGAAATTAGTGAAACACTAATTTGGCTATTTATATAAGCATGTATTTATGTAAACAAATTGCTTTGGAAAAATTTAAATATTACTACTCCTTCCTTAAATTTTGCTCTGACATCATATCCTGAATATTTAGATAATTTGTCCATAAACAAGCCAACCTGAACTTGTAAAATATTTAAATGTTGTCATTATTAAAATTCAGTGAATTTATAGAAAAAGATGAATACACATTAACAATGCAAAAGCCGGGGCCCTTTAGCTCCCGGCTTTTCTTTACTTTACTTCTCTATGTAAATTTATTTTGCCTGATATTTTGCCTTTGTTGCTTCGCCGCCGCGTATATGCCTTTCTGCCTTATTTTCCTCGAGTATTACCCTTACTTGGTTCATAAGTGCAGGATTTATTTTTTCCAACCGTTCGGTTACGTCCTTGTGGACAGTGCTCTTGCTTATTCCAAACTTTTTAGCGGCGTATCTTACTGTTGTCCTTTTGTCGATGATATAATTTGCAAGTTCCAAGACCCGCTCTTCTATGTACTCCTTCAACCATATACCCCCCTTTTGATAAGGCATTATTCACTGCATCGTAGATATATTATCCTTTAAGCAAGTTTAAACTCACAAAAAGCTGTATGTCATCGTCTACAGTGTATATATATGCCTCTTGAGAGGGGCTTATGAATGATAGCTGTAAAATTTAGTAAGAAGCGTTGCGAAACTGATTTTATTTATAGGTGCCATTAAATGCACCTTTAAATATTTTTATAATTTCTTCTGCAAGAACATCTGCTGATTTGTCAGGCTCATTGTATAGCCAATACATTAGCAGCTGGCTATAGCCTGCAACATAGAATCTTGTCTCGGTTATGTAAAATGAATCTCCACTGGCTTTATCTGCACCGATCGTATTATTTAATATAGTAGTAAACCAGTCAAAAATCAGCTTTTGAAAAAAATTATTAAATGATTGCTGCTTATCATCCTTAAATGCATTTTTAAAGAATTTTCGGTTCTCTTCAAAGTAACGAAGAATTCTGGGTACCTGATTTATTGATTGCTCTATCAATGATTCTCCCGCAACAGCGTCATAATCAATTACAAGCATTTGCGTTACTATCTGGTACAGTAAATCATACTTATCTCTAAAGTGATAATAAAAGGAATGTCGGTTTACTCCCGCTATATCAGTGATATTTTTTACCCTGATTTTGTCAAATGGCATTTTTGTCATTAAATATTGGAATGCTTCAATTATAGCTGTTCTTGTTCTGGTTTTTTTATGCTGATATTTCACTAATATCACTCCCTTATTATTTTTTTGGACAAACTCTTAATTTTGTCTATTTAAATAGTATACTGATTGGTAATATAATTCTCAATAGTAAAATATTTCCAAAAAGGAGTGATAGTTATATCTCATGTATTATTTATTAATGTATTTGGGCACGGACATATAAACCCCACCATTAGTATAGTTAGTGAATTGATAAGCAGAGGAGAGAAAGTTACATACATAGCAGGAGAAGAATTTAGGGACAAAATAGAAGATACAGGTGCCAGATTTATTGGATATAAGAATTTTGACGAACTTGGATTCAATAACGGTGACATTAGCCCTACAGAAATTCAGCCTCAGTTAATGGAAATAGCTCGTGTTTATGTGGAAATTATTGAAACGATTTTCAACATTAAGGACAGTTTTGACTATATAATATATGACTCATTATTTTTCATAGGAGCGGAAGTCGCCAGAATATTAAAAATCCCTGCTATCAGCTCTAATTCTACTTTCGCAGTAAATGGTAAAACGAATTATCTGTCAGAGTTTTTTACAAGGTTTGGTCCAGTTATAAAAGGGCTTATCAATAAACCTGAATTCTCAGCAATTATTAATTTTTTAAAGGAAAAGTACGGAATAATCGTACCTGATTTATTAAGCATACATAAAGTGAAAAGTAATATGAATATCGTCTATACTTCAAGATATTTTCAAATCCATGGAGAAAGTTTTGATGACAGTTATAAGTTTATTGGCCCTTCAATATCTGACAGAAAAGAAATACTAGAACCTGAACTGGTAAGTAGAGAAAAAAGCAAAATCATCTATATTTCTCTAGGCACTATATTTAACAAGTCTATAGAATTTTATGAAAGCTGTTTTAAAGCTTTCAGAGATATGGATGCAAAAATTATTATGTCTGTTGGCACCAATATAGATATGAACAGCTTTAAAGACATTCCTGACAACTTTATTATCAGGAATTATATGCCTCAGCTAGAAATTCTAAAACATACGGATCTCTTTATAACTCATGGTGGGATGAATAGTACCAATGAAGGATTATATTATTCCGTACCCCTGATAGTTGTCCCTCATTTTTTTGATCAACCAGTTGTAGCATACAGAGTTGCCGAACTTGGTGCTGGTATAGTAATCGAAAAAAACAAAGTATCTCCTGCTCTTTTAAAAGATTCCGCTACCAAGATTCTTTCTGACAAGTCTTACAAAGTAAACAGTGAAAAAATAGGTAAATCACTGCGAGAATCAGGAGGGTATAAGAAAGGAGTTGATGAAATTTTTATTTTAAAAGGCAGTAAAAGAGCAGCAGATAATCTTATTTACATTTAAAAAATAATTATTCTAGGAGGTTTATATTATGAAGAAAAAATTAATTTCGTCACTTCTTTGTATAGTACTTATATTTGCTAATATTTTAGGTTCAAATGTATACGCTTTTGAAATTAATTTGGACCCGGGAATACAATCTTTTATTGATAAATCAAAGGTAAATACAAAAGAAGCGGAGGCAATTTATAAAGAAATAATTGATACACTAAACTTTCAGTTATACATAGAAAAAAACTGGAGCAATTTATCTGTAGAAAAAGATATGGATTTATATAATTCTACTGACAAATGGGTTGGAAAACCGGGAGACATTCTCATTACAGTGTTTGATAAAACTAACAGTGATATCAATGCAATAACTATGGGTTCCCTTACCACACATGCTGCTTTTGTAGATTCTGATCCTACAAAAGTTCTGGAACTTTTTCAAGATGGTATAGGAAACCGTGTAAATGACTGGAGAACACGATACAAAAAAATCCTTGTTGTACGTCCAAAGGTTGAACCAAAAATTATAACAGACGCTATTGCATACGGACATACAAAAATCGGTACTCCATTCAGCTATTTCAGCAATATTTTCAATAAAACAAAGATAGATAAATACTATTGCTCACAGTTTGTATGGGATTGTTATTTCAAAAGCGGAGTTGACTTGGATGGAAATGGCGGCAAAGCCGTTTTCCCATATGATTTTTTAAGAAGTGATAAAGTGTCAATTGTTTATAAGCAAGGCTAATCCATTAAATTAAGTTAAATGGGCTGTCAAATACCTGTACTCCAGTATAAATTGTATCAATGATTGCTTCTAAGCTTACATTGATACAATTTATACTCATAAGTACTAGTTAAGCAACAGCCCATTTTATGTTCCTTTACCTATAAAGATAAACTCTTATTTAATTACCGCTTTACCACCCATATAAGGCTGTAATGCCGCCGGTATATTTACTGAGCCGTCTGCATTAAGGTTATTTTCCAGAAATGCAATAAGCATTCTCGGTGGAGCAACAACTGTATTATTAAGCGTATGAGGAAAATATTTTCCATTTTCTCCGTCAACACGGATTTTCAAACGGCGAGCCTGAGCATCTCCAAGATTTGAACAGCTTCCAACCTCGAAGTATTTCTTTTGTCTTGGTGACCACGCTTCTATATCCACTGATTTAACCTTCAAATCAGCAAGGTCTCCTGAACAACATTCCAAAGTTCTAACAGGAATATCCAGGGAGCGGAATAAATCCACTGTGTTCTGCCACATTCTGTCATACCACATCATGCTATCCTCAGGCTTACAGACTACTACCATTTCCTGTTTTTCAAACTGATGTATTCTGTAAACTCCTCTTTCTTCTATACCATGAGCTCCTTTTTCCTTTCTGAAGCATGGTGAATAGCTTGTCAGAGTGTGAGGCAGTGATGCTTCAGGAATTATGGTGTCTATAAACTTTCCTATCATTGAATGCTCACTTGTTCCAATCAAGAACAAATCTTCACCCTCTATTTTGTACATCATGGCTTCCATTTCAGCAAAGCTCATAACCCCAGTTACAACCTCGCTACGTATCATAAAAGGAGGTATACAGTAAGTAAAACCACGGTCTATCATAAAATCCCTAGCATATGAAATTACAGCAGAATGTAGTCTTGCAATATCCCCCATCAAATAGTAGAAACCGTTTCCTGCAACCTTTCTGGCACTATCTAAATCAATTCCTTTTAACTTTTCCATTATTTCAGTATGATAAGGAATCTCAAAGTCAGGTACCACCGGCTCGCCATAACGCTGAACTTCTACGTTTTCACTGTCATCCTTTCCTATAGGAACACTAGGGTCAATTATATTAGGAATGGTCATAAGGATTTTCTTTACTTTCTCTTCAAGCTCATTTTCTTTTACTTCTAAAGCTGCCAAACGTTCAGATTGAGCTGTAACCTGCTGCTTCATTTCCTCTGCCTCAGCCTTTTTACCCTGAGCCATAAGTCCGCCAATCTGCTTTGAAATCTTATTTCTGTTGGCTCTTAAAGTTTCTGCTTCTTGCTTTGTGCTTCTCAGCTCAGAATCCAAAGCGATAACCTCGTCAACTAACCCAAGCTTTTTATCCTGAAATTTATTCCTTATATTCTGCTTTACAATTTCGGGATTTTCTCTGACAAATTTTAAATCTAACATCCTTGTTCCTCCTGTATTAAATATTATAGTTTTTACAAAATAAATAAAATCAAAAAAACCTTCCAATCCCATATAACAATGGGACGGAAGGTATCCGCGTTGCCACCCAAATTGCCGATAAAAATTATCGACCTCTCGACAAAAGTACTATAAAGGGTACCAACCTCTCGATTCGTCACCGACAGCTCCAAAAGTGGATAGACTCATTTTCTCACCGATTTTCACCACCCATCGGCTCTCTTCAGAAAAAAATAAATCATAGCTTTTATTATCGCTGTTTTTTGATATTTTGATATATTATTTTCTATTATATATATATTTATTCCAGTTTTCAAGTATTCATGCTGTTTTAATCAACCACTTCACATTCACGCATTGCAAGAATTGTCTGCTGTATAAGGTAATCCAATTCCCATCCCAGTAATTCTGCACCACGCTCTATAACCTCTCTAGAACATCCAGCTGCAAAATTGGATGTCTTATATTTTTTCTTAACTGATTTAACTTCAAGATCCGAAACACTTTTTGAAGGCCTCATAAGTGC
This sequence comes from Ruminiclostridium josui JCM 17888, assembly GCF_000526495.1. Taxonomy (NCBI): domain Bacteria; kingdom Bacillati; phylum Bacillota; class Clostridia; order Eubacteriales; family Oscillospiraceae; genus Ruminiclostridium; species Ruminiclostridium josui. The sequence goes on from NZ_JAGE01000001.1 coordinate 1,455,984, forward strand.
CACAGCGCCAATAAGTCCTGTTAGCTCATCTACTGCATAAAGAACCTTTTCCATTTGATGTTCTGGCTTGATGTCCACTGTGAGTGCATATCCATGACTTGCAGTAGCGCGAATAATCCTGGGATCTATTCCTCTTTCCTTCATGATTTCCTGCTGCTTTATACAGTGCTCCTCAGGATATTGCTCAAAATCCAAATCATGGAGTAAACCCACAATTCCCCAGAAATCCTCTTCCTCCGAATAACCCAACTGCCTTGCAAAATATCGCATAACACCTTCTACAATCTGTGCGTGCTTCAAATGAAAAGCATCCTTGTTATACTCTGTAAGAAGCTCCCACGCTTTTTCCCTTGTTATTGTACTCATATCTACTCCACCTCTTAATGTTCTTAATGTAAAATATAAATATATTATAGTCTATTTACAGCCGCTTCAAGCTGTAGAAAAGCCTTTTCCAGTATTACTCTAGGGCAGGCAATGTTTATCCTTTGAAAGCCTTTTCCCTCTTCCCCAAACATTGTCCCACCGTCAAGCCACAGCTTTGCATCTCTTACTATAAGTTTTTCAAGCTCTGCTTCAGTTAACTCAAGCTCCCTGAAATCCAGCCATACCAGATAAGTTCCCTGTGGCTCCACAAGCTTTATTTTATGCAGTCTTTCTGCAAGAAAATTTCTTACAAAAGACAAGTTTCCAGCAAGATAAGCCTTTAACTGCTGCAGCCATTCATGGCCATACTGGTAAGCTGCCTTGCAGGCGACAATTCCCATAGTATTAATCTGGCCATGTCCGGTCTTGTTAATTTCATTTTTTATTGCTTTTTTAAGTTCTCTGTTACTTATTATTATATTGGACACCTGCAGTCCTGCAAGGTTAAAGGTTTTACTGGGAGCGGTACATGTAATAGTAATATCAGCAAATTCAGGTTTTATATTTGCAAAAACTTCATGTCTATATCCGCTATATATGAAATCCGCATGAATTTCATCAGATATAACTGTAACACCATGCCTAAGACATATATCACCCAGCCTTACAAGCTCCTCTCTTGTCCATACCCTTCCAACCGGGTTGTGAGGATTGCACAGAATAAACAATTTTACACCGTTCTCTATTATTTTAGCCTCAAAATCTTCAAAATCTATAGAATAAGTTCCACTATTATATATAAGAGGATTATTTACAAGAGTTCGTCCGTTATCAATTATTACATTTGAAAAAGGATAATACACAGGTCTCTGAATCATAACCGCATCCTCTTTTTCAGTAAGTGCCCTAACTGCCATAGCAATTGCAAAAACAACTCCGGGTGTTTTAACAAGCCAAGAAGGGTGTATATCCCAATCATAGTTGTCCACAAACCACTGCTGTAGAACCTGAAAGTAGTCTTCCCTTGTTTCGGAGTATCCAAAAATGCCGTGTTCGCCTGACTTTACGAGAGCCTCTATGACTGGAGCTGGTGTTCTGAAATCCATATCTGCAACCCATAAGGGTATGGCATCATCAGGTATCCCGTTTATCCCGTGGAAGTCGTGCTTTACTGAATTTGTATTTTTTCTGTCAATTACTTCGTCAAAATTATAGTTCATAAATAACCTCCTTTACACTTAATTTAATTCCTTTAATCTTACAATGATTGGAAATCAAAGTCAATATCCTAGTAAACATATATGATAAATAATATTATTAATTCTAAATCTATTGACATTTGAAAATATGGGGAATATAATTAATACATACTAATTATATAAGAAATGTATGTAATAATTTACCTGACTCACATATGAATTACTCACCGATATTTACATCTAATATAAAAGGAGCGTATTAAACATGGCAAAAATATACAAAAGTCTTACTGATCTCATTGGAAAAACTCCACTTTTGGAATTATCAAACTACGAAAAAGCACACAACTTAAATGCAACTATTATTGCAAAACTGGAATATTTCAATCCAGCAGGAAGCGTTAAAGATAGAATAGCAAAAGCTATGATTGATGATGCCGAAGCAAAGGGTATTTTAAAAGAGGGCTCCGTAATAATTGAGCCTACCAGCGGAAACACAGGAATTGGCCTTGCATCAGTTGCTGCGGCAAGAGGATATAGAATTATTCTTACCATGCCTGAAACAATGAGTATTGAGCGTAGAAATCTATTAAAAGCATATGGTGCAGAGCTTGTATTAACCGAAGGTGCAAAGGGTATGAAAGGTGCAATTGCAAAAGCTGAAGAACTGGCAGCAACTACTCCAAATAGCTTTATTCCGGGTCAGTTTGTGAATCCAGCAAACCCTGCTATCCACAAGGCTACTACCGGCCCTGAAATCTGGGAAGACACAGACGGAAAAGTTGATATATTTGTTGCCGGAATAGGCACAGGCGGAACAATAACCGGAACAGGTGAGTACTTGAAATCACAGAACCCAAATGTAAAAGTAGTTGCAGTTGAGCCTGCAAGCTCTCCTGTACTTTCAAAAGGAACTGCTGGTGCCCACAAGATTCAGGGCATTGGTGCAGGTTTTGTTCCTGATACTTTGAACACAAAGATTTATGATGAAATAATTGCAGTTGAAAACGATAATGCTTTTGCAGCAGGTAGAGAGCTATCAAAGGCAGAAGGCCTTTTAGTAGGTATTTCATCAGGTGCAGCACTTTGGGCTGCAACTGAGCTTGCAAAACGTCCTGAAAATGCAGGGAAGACAATAGTAGTTCTACTTCCCGATACTGGCGAAAGATATCTGTCAACACCTTTATTCTCCTAATAATAAGCCTAATAAATTAAAATCACTAGGCAAAAGGCAGATGAAAGCTGTAAAAAGCTTTTATCTGCCTTTTGTCTGGTTTTGATTATACTGCCACCATTGAAATAACGCATTATAAATGTTAAAGTATATTCAATAAGTACAGAAAAAGACAGTAAATAGTTGGGATGTGAGCATATTGGTTGTGTTGATTACGGCAGGTGGAACAATTGAAAAAATTGATGACGTAAGAGCTATTTCAAACAATTCCACCGGAAGATTAGGAACTGCAATAGCAGATGCTTTTTTGAGCACAGGGTCTATAGAAAAGATTTTCTATGTCTGCGGACAAAATGCAGTTATACCTTCATCAAATAAAGTAAGTATAATAAGGATAGAAAGTGTAGCACAGCTTGCATCAACATTGGAGGAAATCCTTTCAAGTCACAAGGTTGATATAGTAGTTCATTCCATGGCAGTAAGCGACTATGGTGTTGATTTTGTTACAACAAAGGACAGCATTTGTAAATCCATTGAAAACTATTTTCTGGAGAATCCGGAAAACATGGCAGCACTGCATCCTAAAGACCTTGCTGAAAACATAACCGACTATGTATTCTGTAATTCAGCAATTAATAACGAAAATAAGCTAAGTTCCAATATAAACAACCTTATAATAACTCTGAAAAAGACTCCTAAAATCATCGGAATGATAAAAAAACTTCAGCCTGAAACAACCCTCGTAGGCTTCAAGCTTTTGAGCAATGCGGCAGAAGAAGAGTTAATAGACATCGGTTACAGCCTGCTCGAGAAAAATAATTGTGAAATGGTACTGGCAAATGATATGAGCCAGATTACTAATGACAGTCATAGGGGACACCTGATTTTCAAGGATAAGTCGTACCTTACATGTCAAACAAAGTCACAGATAGCAGATGCAATAGTTTCTCATTCTATTAAAATTACTTTAGCCAAAGGGAGGGGTTAACATGAAAAATATTATACTCGGAGTAACCGGAAGTATCGCAGCCTACAAAGCAGCCGACATAGCAAACATACTGACCAAACGAGGTTACAACGTTGACGTTATTATGACAAAAAGTGCAATGGAATTTATCACTCCCCTAACCTTTCAATCCCTGACCAAAAACAAGGTTTACTGGAATATGTTTGAGGAGATTACACCAAAAGAAATAAAGCACATATCACTTGCAAAGAAAGCTGACTTGTGTCTGATTGCACCGGCCAGTGCTAACATCATAGGTAAAATTGCATCAGGTATCGCTGATGACATGCTGACAACAGTAGTAATGGCAATGAACAAAGTGCCTGTATACATTTGTCCTGCCATGAACACCAACATGTATAATAACCCCATTGTTCAGCGAAATATCAGTATTCTTTCAGAACTCGGCTACAGATTTATTGAGCCCAAAGAAGCTATTCTGGCCTGCGGAGACCTTGGAAAAGGTGCTTTAGCCGATGTTGAGACTATAATAAATACTGTGGAAGCATATTTTAAATAGCTCAAATGGTGGTATATATATTATATCGTTGTTAAAATTTTCAGGAGGCCTTTTAATGAAAGAATTAATTGATAAACTTTATGAAACTCAAGGACTTGAAAGAAGTGAGCTGCTTTTAATACTAAACAATTTCAATGCAGACATAAGCAAATATCTCTTTGAAAAAGCACGATTTGTTTCCAGAAGCCATTTTGGTAACTCCATTTATACAAGAGGCTTAATAGAATTTACCAATTTTTGTAAAAATGATTGCTATTACTGCGGCATCAGCAGAAGTAATAAAAATGCAGACAGATACAGATTAAGTACGGAAGAAATCCTCTCATGCTGTGAAACAGGCTATGAACTTGGTTTCAGAACCTTCGTTTTACAAGGCGGTGAGGATGGATATTATACAGCGGACAAGGTTGTTGAAATAATAAAAAGCATTAAATCAGCATACTCAGACTGTGCTATAACTCTTTCTATCGGTGAACACAGCTATGAGGACTACAAGAATTTTTTTGAAGCCGGAGCTGACCGCTATCTGCTTCGTCATGAAACGGCAACGGACGAGCATTACAACAAGCTTCATCCCAAAGAACTCTCCTTGGCTTATAGAAAGCAATGTCTGTATAATCTAAAAGAAATCGGGTTTCAGGTAGGAACAGGCTTTATGGTAGGCTCACCTTTCCAAACTATGGATAATATAGCGGAGGACTTATTATTTATAAAGGAATTTAAGCCCCACATGATTGGAATAGGGCCTTTCATACCACATAAAGACACAAGGTTTTTAAATGAAAAGCAAGGCAGTCTGGAACTCACACTTTTACTTATAGGAATATTAAGGCTTATGAACCCCAAAGCTCTTATACCTGCAACTACTGCCTTGGGAACCATTGATTCTAAGGGCCGGGAAATGGGTATTCTGGCAGGGGCAAATGTTGTAATGCCTAACCTTTCACCTGTTTCTGTCAGGAAAAAATATGCTCTGTATGACAACAAGATATGCACAGGAGAGGAAGCAGCAGAATGTAGGTTCTGCCTTCAAAACCGAATGCAGAAAATCGGCTACCAGCTTGTTGTTGACAGAGGAGATTATAAAGAATAGCAAAGCAAATGGGTTGTCACAATAATTTTCATCTTTTTTTAACCTGTACTTAAAGAGTATAAATTGTATCAATGGAAGCTTGGTTAAAGATATTTGCAAATGTTTATCGGCGAATCAAGGATATTTTACCGGAAAACCTACACGATGTAGGTTTTAGCGACACAATGAATCATGGACAATGAATGTGAGCGACGGTAAAGTATCATATGATGAGCCGCTAGAAACTACTGCAAATATCTTGGAAGCAATCATTGATACAATTTTATACGGGAGTACAGGTGTTAAAATAGAGAAACTTCTGTTTTGTGCCAACCCATTTATAAGCTACTTAAGCAAAGCATTTGCTATAAGCTTGTCAAACTTTCTTATATCAACATATTTTTGCAGATTTATTTTTATATGACCTGTACCGTAAAACATAATTCAATTATCTTACCACTCTGGCACTTTGCCCTTTCATAACACTTTCAACTTCTTTAAGGCTTGCCATGGAAGTATCCCCGGGGGTAGTCATTGCAAGTGCCCCATGGGCAACGCCATAGTTTACAGCTTTTTGTGCATCTCCTGTTGTCATCAAGCCATAAACCAATCCTGAAGCAAAACTGTCTCCTCCCCCTACCCTGTCATAAATCTCAAGTCCCGGGAATTCAATGGACTTGTAAATGGTACCATCAGCCCAGCATATCGCACGCCAGTCATTAACAGTAGCAGTTTTTACTCCTCTCAACGTAGTTGCAACCGCTTTCAAATTCGGGTATTCTCGGACAACCCTGTCTATCATTTTCTTGTAGCCTTCTATATCAAGTTCTTTGAGGTTTTTATCATTACCTTCAACTTCAAAGCCCAAACATTGAGTAAAGTCCTCTTCGTTTCCAATCATAACATCTATATACTTTGCAATTTCCTTGTTTACTTCCTGGGCCTTTTTACTTCCTCCAATGTAATTCCAGAGAGATGGTCTGTAATTTAAATCATAGGAAACGATGGTATTACACTTCTTTGCAGTCTTTACAGCCTCAATGACCACCTCTGGCGTAGTTTCAGACAATGCAGCAAAAATTCCACCTGTGTGAAACCATCTTGTCCCCAGTTTACCGAATATATATTCCCAATCTATGTCCCCCACCTTCAATTGTGATGCCGCAGTATTCGCCCTGTCTGAAACTCCAAGAGCTGCTCTTATTCCAAAACCTTTTTCAGTAAAATTCAAACCGTTTCTTACAGCCCTACCTATACCGTCAAAAGGTATCCATTTAATCAGAGAGGTATCAACTCCACCCTGTAAAATCAAATCTTCAATGAGTTTTCCAATATCATTATCGGCAAAAGCAGTAACAACGGCACATTTCATTCCAAAGCACTTGCGAAGCCCACGGGATACATTGTATTCTCCTCCGCCTTCCCAAGCTTTGAATTCTCTGCTGTTTCTTATCCTTCCATCCCCCGGATCAAGTCTCAACATTACTTCTCCCAGAGAAATACAATCATATGTATAACTTCCTTCAGGTTTTAAATTCAGAATAGACATAACAGCCTCCTTATTTGCTCTTTAGAATAACTCTCAGGCCCTAGCCTGCTTTACCTTTTCAATAAATTGCTTTCCTATTGTAACAATTGACTCGTAGTCGCCCTTTTTAGCTCCAGCAGTTAAATTTCCCCCAACTCCTACTGCAACACTTCCTGCTTTTATCCATTCTGCTGCATTTTCAAGGTTTACTCCTCCAGTAGGCATGAGTTTTATCTGAGGTAATGGGCCTTTAAATGCCTTAATAATAGCTGGCCCAAAAAGTTCTCCCGGAAATACCTTTACAATGTCAGCACCTGCTTCCATGCACTCAACAGCCTCTTTAACAGTCATTGCTCCAGGCATACAGGCTATCTGATATCTGTTGCAAACCTTAACAACCTCTTTGTTCAGGCAAGGACTTACAATAAACTGAGCACCTGCAAGAATAGCTGCTCTGGCTGTCTCAGGATCAAGAATAGTACCTGCTCCGATTAAAATCTTATTGTCCTTGTTGGACTCTGCCAGCTTTTTAATTACGTCCAGTGCACCATTTACCGTAAAGGTTATTTCAATGGCACTGATTCCTGCCTCTACACAGGAGTCGGCTATTTTCATAGCCTGTTCAGAGCTATCAGCCCTGACAACTGCCACAACACCACAATCGCAAATCTTTTTCAACACTTCATTCTTATCCATAATATTACCTCACAAGAATTATTGAATAACTTCATCTTATATATTAATATACTAGTATACAAGTTAAGTGTCAATCCACTAAATAAAGTAGCCCATTACCACTAAGTTCAGATAAAAGCATACTACTGTAAATTGTAAATGTTGTACTTACTGTGCTAAAATTGAACAAGAATTTATTAAAAGTTTTTGCATGTATAGGAGCGTATCATGAATAGATTTCAAAGAAATGTACTTCCACTTAAAGAAGTAATTTATATGGAAGTTAAAAATAAAATACTAAATCTAGATTATAAACCCGGTCAAATGATTAGTGAGACAGAAATATCAGAACTGCTGAATGTCAGCAGAACCCCTGTAAGAGAAGTATTTATACGGCTGTCCTACGAAAAGCTCATTAATATATATCCTCAGAGGGGAACCTTTGTATCACTAGTAGACCTTTCCTATGTAAAGGAAAGCGTTTATATGAGAAACCTTTTGGAATGTCAGATTGCAGGTGAAATAATTGACAGTGGAATGAAGAATTTACCCGCAGAAATAAAAAAGAACATACTTTTACAGAAAGACTTGGTTGAAAATAGCGGCAATATAGAAGAATTTTTAGAACTTGACAATGATTTTCACAAGGTAATTTTTAAGTCTGTAAACCATGAAGTAATCTGGGACATTATAAGTACAACCAGAATTCACTACAACAGATTTAGGCTTTTGACAATGTATGAACCTGAAATGCTGAACAGAGTATTTCAAGAGCATTTTGACATTATGAGCAAAATAGAAGAAGGCGATAAAAAAGGCTGTAATACATTACTCAAAAAGCATCATTACAACGGACTGGAACATGCAGATATACTGAAGGAGAAGTATCCGGGGTATTTTCTTTAATATATAATAATTTCTCTGTTTTAACGAAGGTACTCCCGTATAAAATTATATCAATGATTGCTTCCTAGATATTTGCAAGAGTTTCTAGCGGCTCATCTTAGGATATTTTACCGTCGCTCACATTCATCATCCATGATTCATGGTATCGCTAACACCTACATCGTGTAGGTGTTCCGGTAAAATCTCCTTGCTTCGCCGACAAAAAACTGCAAATATCTTTAACCAAGCTTCCATTGATACAATTTATATTTTAAGTACTGGTTAAAAAGATAAATTTATTTTACTACTTACCACTTGTACCTACATATTTACTTTATGGCTTCTGGTTACTTCGAACTTTTCCAGCCAGCCTTTTTTAAATTTGAGTGAAATATATCCGACAATACTTGTAGCAAGGGCCCCTAATGAATCAACTATTAAATCCTTCATAGTATCTGCCAGGGCATCCCTTCCCATCATCAAACTTCCGTCTTCATGAGCAAATTTCTGCATATTAAGGCCCAGTAGCTTATCAAAGGCAAACTCATATATCTCCCATAATGCACCTATTGCCAATGCAAATGAAAAGGCAAAAACCGCTACAAATAATGGGCTCAGATTTATCTGTACTTTATCGGAATCATTCAAAAGCTTTACAATTGAAAATCCAAGCGCGCCTATCATTGCACCGCTGAAAGTGTGAAGAACAGTATCCCAGTGGGGTATCTTGTAATAGAAACTTCTAACCTCACCAAGGTATATAGCTGCATACAGAAAAAATACAAAAACTATATGCATAAAACCGGGAATATTAATTTTCCATTTTCTCTCAATAATTGAAGGAAGGAACATAATAATCATTCCCATAATACACTGAATCAGCATAAGGACATAGTCGCTTCTCAGCTTTACAAAGGCTTGTCCCGCAACGGGCTTTGAAGGTGCAGTAATAACATTTATAAGTGAAAAAATCGTTGATAATACCAATGTTGCAAAAACAAACCAAAAAGTAGTCTTTTCCCAATTAATCTTTTTATTGATAAAAATAAAATCACCCCACTAATAAATTAACCGTATATAACTAAATATCATATTGAATACTTTATAACACTGGAATTTCAGGGTCAAGTTTAATTTTTAACAAAGTCAAAAAACAAGCCGCATAACCATGCCACTTAATGTTGACATTGATTATACGGCTTGTTGTTATATAATATCTGCAAATTACTTATATGATTTGGTATAGATTTCAACAACATCTTTATCGGTAAGCTTCACAGGGTCACAAGCAAACAAACCTCCCATTGTATGTCTTGCATTCTTTGCTAAATCTTCCATTTCACTAAGCTTAATACCGTATTCAGACATTTTTAAATCATCTACTCCGCAAGCTTTTTGAAGCTCTACTAATGCTGTCACAAAGTCCATAGGATCCTTTGCATCTTTTTTGCCCAGAGCTACAGCCATGTCAATCATTCGCTGATTGCAAGCGCCTGATTTAGCAAAAAACGTATAGTACTCCCTGCTTACCATAATAAGTCCTGCTCCATGGGGTAAATCAGGATGCAATGCGCTCATGGCATGTTCCAATGAATGTTCTGAAGTACAGCCTGAGGTGGATTCAACCATTCCCGCAAGTGTATTTGCCAAAGCAACCTTTTCACGTGCCTCTTCGCTGGAACCGTCCTTTACTGCCTTTGAAAGATATTTACCTATGAGCTCTATACTCTTTAGGGCATAGATGTCACTCATTTCATTTGCAACTACATTTATATATCCCTCTGTGCTATGGAAAAGTGCATCAAAGCCCTGATAGGCTGTAAGATGTGCAGGAACTGTCATCATCAGGTCAGGGTCAACTATAGATAGAACAGGAAAAGTCTTATCATAGCCAAAACCGATTTTTTCATTGGTCTCGTCATTGGTTATAACTGTCCAAGGATCAGCTTCCGTACCTGTACCGGCAGTAGTTGTAATAGCCACCACAGGCAGCGGATCAACAGGAACCGGCTTACCTTTACCAGAGCCACCACCTACATAATCCCAATAATCACCTTCGTTTGAAGCCATTACAGCAATAGATTTTGCAGAATCAATACTGCTGCCGCCTCCAAGACCAATAACAAAGTCGCAGCCATTTTCTCTTGCAAGCTTTGCTCCTTCCATAACATGTGGTTTTATGGGATTGGGCAAGATTTTATCAAATATAATGAATTCTACATTTGCCTTTTTTAGCTCCTCTTCCACCCTTTTAAGATAACCGTGTTTTTTCATAGACGTTCCGGCTGATGTGACAATCAAAGCCTTTTTACCTGGTAAGCGCTGACTGTGAAGATTTGAGAGCTGTCCCTTACCAAAAAGTATTCTAGACGGAATAAAATAATTAAAACTCATCTGGTAAAATCCTCCTTTATGAAATACTTCATGTATGAATATTCAATATATATTTATACCCTTTAATTCATACTTCAAATACAAAATATGTACCTATATCTATAGTGATTTTACATCATTATTATTAAAAAAACTGTCAAAAATAAGCCGCATAACCATGCCAACTTCATATGGCATTTATTATGCGGCTCACCAAGTAATTTATAAGGATGTTTTTTACTTGCCGTAGTAAGCTTTAAGGTACATATCCTTGATTTCGCTTAAGAGCGGATATCTTGGGTTGGCACCTGTGCACTGATCATCGAATGCCTGTTCAACCATTTCATCCAAGTTTGCAAGGAATTTTTCCTCATTCACACCTGCCTCCTTGATAGTCCTAGGCAATCCTATTTTTGCTTTTAATTCATCTATTTTGGTTATAAGCTTTTTGAATTTATCTTCATCACTGGAACCTGTAATCCCTATAAAAGATGCTATTTCTGCATATCTCTTGAGTATTTCAGGATACTTGTACTGTGAGAATGCACCCATCTTTGCAGGAGCTTCAGCTATGTTAAATTTCATTACTTCTGTAATAAGCAGTGCATTTGCCACACCGTGAGGCAGGTGGTGGAATGCTCCCAGCTTGTGAGCCATTGAGTGGCAAACACCAAGGAATGAGTTTGCAAATGCCATACCAGCCATTGTCGATGCATCAGCCATCTTTTCTCTTGCTATAGGATCTTTTGCACCATTTTCATATGCTGAAGGCAAGTATTCAAAAATACTCTTTGTTGCTTGCAATGCAAGCCCCTTTGTATAATCTGTTGAAAGCATTGAAGCATATGCTTCAAGAGCATGTGTCAAGGCATCTATACCAGAAGCTGCTGTTAAACCCTTTGGCATGTTCATCATAAGATCTGCATCAACAATAGCCATCTTAGGCATGAGTTGGTAATCAGCAAGAGGATACTTAACACCTGACTGTTCATCGGTAATAACTGCAAATGGTGTTACCTCTGAACCTGTTCCTGCTGATGTTGGGATAGCAACAAAGTATGCCTTCTCACCCATCTTAGGGAATGTGTATACTCTTTTTCTAATATCCATAAATCTCATTGCAAGGTCTTGGAAATCAACTTCAGGATGTTCATACATTGTCCACATGATTTTACCTGCATCCATTGCAGAACCTCCACCTATTGCTATGATGACATCAGGTTTAAAATCTCTCATTGCTGCGGCACCAAGCTTTGCACAAGCGAGAGTTGGGTCTGGAGCTACGTCAAAGAAAGTATGATGCTTGATATTCATATCGTCCAAAAGATTTGTTACAGCTTTAGTATATCCGTTGTTGTAAAGGAATGAGTCTGTAACTATGAATGCTCTTTGCTTATTCAGCTCTGTCTTGAGTTCTCTTAATGCAACACCAAGGCATCCTTTCTTAAAATAAACTTTTTCAGGTGCTCTGAACCACAGCATATTCTCTCTCCTCTCGGCAACAGTCTTAATATTAAGCAGATGCTTTACTCCGACATTTTCTGATACGGAGTTACCGCCCCATGAACCGCAGCCAAGGGTAAGTGACGGAGCAAGTTTAAAGTTGTAGAGGTCCCCGATTCCTCCCTGTGCAGATGGTGTATTTATAACAATTCTGCAAGTCTTCATTCTTGCAGTGAATTTATCAAGTTTATCCTTGCAGTTTACAGTATCAATATATAATGAAGCAGTGTGACCAAAACCTCCATCTGCTATAAGTTTTTCAGCCTTTAATAAAGCATCATCAAAGCTTTTGGCCTTGTACATAGCAAGTACCGGTGAAAGTTTTTCATGTGCGAAAGCTTCTGATAATTCTAGTGACTCAACTTCTCCTACCAATATCTTTGTTTCTGCCGGGACATCTATACCTGCCATTTTTGCAATAGTATGAGCTGACTGACCAGCGATTTTAGCATTTAATGCACCGTTAATTAATATAATTTCTCTTACCTTTTGAGTTTCTTCCTTATTAAGCATGTATGCGCCTCTGAGAACAAACTCTTTTTTAACTTCATTATATATATTATCTAAAACAATTACTGACTGCTCAGAAGCACAAATCATACCATTGTCAAATGTTTTAGAAACAATAACCGAGCTTACTGCAGTCTTAATATCTGCACTTTCATCAATTATTGCAGGTACGTTACCTGGTCCAACACCTATCGCCGGCTTTCCTGATGAGTATGCAGCCTTAACCATACCTGGTCCGCCTGTAGCAAGTATTATATCCGCTTCCTTCATAACTCTTTCGGAAAGCTCTATTGTAGGCTCATCAATCCAACCGATGATTCCCTTTGGTGCACCTGCTGCAACAGCTGCTTCCAATATAATATTTGCTGCCTCAATAGTACATTTCTTTGCTTTTGGATGTGGTGAGAATATAATTCCATTTCTTGTTTTCAATGCGATAAGTGCCTTAAAAATAGCGGTAGAAGTTGGGTTTGTGGATGGTACTATAGCTGCCACAACACCTAAAGGTTCAGCTATCTTTGTTATTCCGAAAGCTTCATCACGTTCAATAACACCGCAGGTTTGTGTGTCCTTATATGCATTGTAAATGTATTCTGCTGCATAATGGTTTTTTATTACTTTATCTTCTACAATACCCATTCCTGTTTCAGCATAAGCCATTTTAGCAAGAGGAATTCTCTTTTTATTAGCAGCAAGTGAAGCAGCTAGAAATATTTTGTCAACCTGTTCCTGTGTGAATGTTGAATATTCTTGCTGGGCCTTCTTTACCTCTGCTAGCTTTTCCAGCAGAGTGTCTACACTATTTACTACCAAATTTTTCTTAGCCATAATAAGTCACCCTCCATTTTCTTGAATTCAAAAATTGATTTAATTCTAAACCACCAACTAAATGTTTATAATTTGTTGCTTTTTTAACATTTCATCCTTAAGCTCTTATTTACAATGTTAATTATTTAACAATTAAGTTGTAACTCTTTGTTAATTAATTGTCAATGTTTTTTTGATTTTTTTTTAACAATCTTTAAAGTTAATGAATTAAGGTAATTTGTTACAAAAATCATTTATATAATGTCAGAATATTATCGAATAATAATGATTTGAATATTTATACTTTTTTTGTATAATATATGACATAGTTATTGATAATTTTAGCAATGGCTAATGAATAGTAAAGTGAGGTTATTCAATTGAGTATATTAAATGAAATTTCTCAAGCATTGCAGTCAGGCAAAGCCAAAGTTGTCAAAGAATTAGTTCAAAAAGCTATTGACGAAGGTTTATCAGCTACTGAAATTTTAAATAGCGGCTTGTTGGATGGAATGTCTGTTATTGGTGAAAAGTTTAAAAATGATGAAATTTACGTTCCTGATGTACTGATAGCTGCAAGAGCTATGAATGCCGGTACCGATATTCTCAAACCACTTCTTGTTTCCAGCGGTGCAAAGGCTGTAGGAAAGGTTGTTATAGGAACAGTATTTGGTGATCTTCATGACATCGGTAAAAATTTGGTTAAGATGATGCTGGAAGGAAGAGGTTTGGAAGTTGTTGATTTAGGGGTAAATGTACCTGCACAGAAATTTATTGATATGGCAATTCAGGAAAATGCTCAAATAATATGTTGTTCTACTTTACTTACAACAACTATGCCTGAAATGGAAATGGTTGTTAATGCTGCCAAAGCTGCCGGCATCAGAGAAAAAGTGACTATTATGATTGGCGGGGCCCCTGTTAATCAAAGCTATTGCGATAAGATTGCAGCAGATATATATACACCGGATGCTGCTTCAGCTGCTGAGGAAGCTGTTAAAGCATGCAAATCTGCGAAAGCTTAACATTTCCTATATGATTGTAAACAGTACAAACCTAGCGTATGTTTGAATGTAAAGGGTGAAATTAATTGCTTCGACTAAAAGTTATAGCTTGTGATGTACTAAACAGAGAAATATCCTATCTTGCCAGTCAATCAGAGCATTATACCGATGTAACCTTTGTTCATCAAGGGTTGCACGATACCCCTGATGAGTTGAATAAACGCCTTCAGTATGAAATTGACAAGGCAAATGAAGGTTTTCCATATAACTACTTTGATACCTGTCCTGATTATGATTATATAATTGTGTGCTATGGACTTTGCAGTAACGGAATTACGGGAATAAGCAGCCAACGGCTGCCCATGGTAGTCCCCAGAGCTCATGACTGCATCACCCTGCTTTTAGGCTCCAAGGAAAAGTATATGGATTTATTCAGACAGAAACCCGGAACTTACTGGTTCTCAGCTGGATGGATTGAACGGGGCTGGCAGCCTGGGGAACTTAAATACACGACTCTCCAAAGGGAATACATTCAGAAATACGGTGAAGAAAATGCCGAATATCTTATGGAAATGGATAAAAGCTGGATGAAAGAATACAATAATGCCGGTTTTATTTCATGGAATTGCTTAAACAACAATGAATTTTACAGGTCAGCGGCACGCTCTGCTGCTGATTTTTTAAATTGGGATTTCTTTGAAGTCCCCGGTAATCCCAGTCTTTTGGAAAATATGTTAAATGGCAGATTTAATGAGAATGAAGTTCTCATAGTTCCGCCGGGCGCAAAAATTTCCCCGTCTAATGACAATGACATAATAACAGTCGAAGGAGATAATCGGGATGTTTAGTGTAACGGTCAGAAATAAAGACAATACAAAAGTATATATGGCAGACAAGGGCAAAAATTTACTTGAACTTCTCCGGGAAAATGAGTATTATATTGATTCTCCCTGCAATGGGAATGGAACTTGTGGTAAATGCAAAGTAAAACTTATCCAAGGTACCAGCAATCAAGCTACAGAAGAAGAAATAAAACTCCTTGGCACAAAAGCTCTTGAAAACGGCTACAGATTGGCTTGCCGATACAATATTCACTCAGATATTGAAATTTCTATAGACAGTAATGATCTTTCTGCAAATATAGCTACAGAAAGCATTCAGATAAATAATGAACTAAATCCGCTGGTTACAAAGGTTTGTAAAGTTCTTGAAAAACCGTCACTTGACAATTCTGCCTCAGATTTTATTAGATTAATGCATGGAGAATGTAACAATAATCCCCTTGAGATAAACGATTTGGGGCTTTTAAGAAATATTCCCCATGCTATTAGAAAAAATAATTTTGAAGTAACCCTTTTAAAAGACTCATTGAATATAGTGGCAGTGGAGTCAGGAAATACTGCAAATACTTTGTACGGAGTGGCTGTAGACATTGGAACAACCACCATTGCTGCTTACTTGGTAGACTTAACTACCGGTAACAAGGTCTCAGTTACTTCCTTGCTAAATCCCCAAAAGGCATTTGGTGCAGATGTAATATCACGTATTAGTTATATTATGGAAAACCAACATGGATTGGAACATCTTAATAGTTTGCTTATTCAGTCATTAAATGTATCTATTTCAATTTTATGTAAACAAACAGGAATTTCTGCAATTGATATTTATGCAATAACATTTGCGGGAAACACAACTATGCTGCATCTGCTGCTTAAAGTAAATCCGTCAAATATTGCCTATGCACCCTTTGTTCCGGTTTTCACCTCCACTGTAAAGGTAAGGGCCAGAGAATTATCCATAGATATTAATCCTAATGGCACTGCTTATATTCTGCCCGGGGTATCGGCATATGTGGGTGCAGATACAGTGGGAGCAGTACTGGCTGTGGGTATGCATCAGCAGACTTCTGCTTCTCTGTTAATTGATATAGGAACCAACGGAGAAATTGTTCTTGGAGGCAAAAACGGCATGTACGCCTGTTCGGCAGCGGCAGGTCCTGCTTTTGAGGGAGCAAATATAAAAAATGGCATGGGAAGTGTCACTGGTGCCATTAACAGCGTGTCTTTAAAACATGGAATATCATATACCACTATTGGGCATACAAAACCAATGGGACTATGCGGTACAGGTGTTGTTGACCTTCTGGCAGAGCTTCTTGAAGTTGGGATAGTTGACGATACAGGAAGAATAGATTTGACATGGAGGCCGGATTCTCCCGAGCAGGAACCTCTTTGTGACAGAATTGTTTCCGTGGACGGAGTTACTGCTTTTGTACTATGCAAAGCAAGTGAAACCCTTTCCGGCAGTGAAATACTTCTTACCCAGCGTGACATTCGTGAAATTCAGAATGCTAAATCTGCTATAGCTGCCGGAATAAGAGTACTTGTCAAAAATGCCGGAATTAGTTTTGATGATATTATGAAGGTGTATTTAGCAGGTGGCTTCGGAAGCTATATTAATATTGACAGTGCATTAAAAATCGGCCTTATCCCAAAAGAACTGGAAGGCCGCATAGTATCTGTGGGAAACGCCGCAGCCCAGGGAGCTATAGATGTTCTTAACAACAAGTCCCTATTGTCTGCGGCACAGGAAATAAGTAAATCCATTAATTACACAGAGCTTTCCAACAGTAAGGATTTTAATGATTACTACGTAGACTGTATGACCTTTGAGGAAATATAAATCGAATACGTTCTCTCTCTAAAGCACCTCATGCAGTCTGGAAGAATTTATTACTGCAACCGCCCTTTTTTTAAGGCGGTTGTATATTTCTGTAGCTTTACCGTCTGTAAAATCTCTGGTCTCAGGCGGATCGTCCTCAATTATAACAAGCTTTTCCGCCTGCTCCGCAGCCTCCAGATTTCTCATATTTTGCAATCCCAAAGGCATATTGCAGAGTATTGTTGTATGAGAATTCTTTATATATGCAATATTCTCATTGAAAAGTTCATCGGAAATGCAGGTGAAAGGCTTTTCCATAAGATAGTCTATACCAAACACTTCTGCTGATGCTATATCACTGTCGCCCTGAGAAAAAACCCCTGCCGATATATAATACCCTTGTTCGTAGAGCTGTCTTATTACACTTCCGGCTGTTCCACCTCCGCCTATTACGTGAAACCTTACTGATTTGTTTTTTTCATTAATCTTATGAATGTAAATATCCAACAAACCTGTTATTCTATTTTTGTAAACTAGTGCATTTACACCATATACTCTTGACAAATTCAGGGAGGTAAGTACATCCTCAGGACTTCCATCTGCAACAACCTGTCCGCCATTCATAAGAATAAGTCTTGTACAGTATTTCGCTGCAATTTTAAGGTCATGGATTGCCGCTAATACGGTTTTTCCTTGATCAGACAAGTCCCTTGAATATTTGAATATCTGTTCCTGATATGTTATATCCAGACTTGCAGTAGGTTCATCCAGAAGTATGACATCTGTTTCCTGTGTCAAGGTTTTGGCAAAAAGTACTCTCTGCCTTTCCCCTCCTGACATCTCATTTATTGCAAAATCTTCTAGCTTTTCAGTGTCTGTATACTCCATGTTTTTTCTTGCAATCTTATAATCCTCTTTACTCTCTCTTTGCAGTCTCTTAAGATAAGGATACCTTCCCATAAGTACTACTTCCCTTGCAGAGAATGGAAAATCTATTTGGGTATTCTGATGCATCAAAGCAACCTTTTCGGCAAGGCTTTTGTTACTTATATGATTTATCCATATTCCTTGGACCTTTACAGTACCTTCTGCTTTATAAATGCCGTTCAAACTTTTGAGCAGTGTGGTTTTACCTGCACCGTTGGGACCTATTAGACCAACAAACTCTCCTTGTTTTACTTTCAGGGAAATGTTATCAAGGATTCTTTTATTATTAATCTCATAACTGAGGTTTTGTATTTCAATAATGTTATCCATATTAGATTACCGTCCCCCCTTCCTTTTTGCTTCTTAGCAAAAGGTAAAGGAAATAAGGAGCTCCCACTAATGCTGTAATTATTCCTACTCCAATCTCATACGGAACAACTACCACACGTGCTACAAGATCACAAGCCACAAGAAAAATAGCCCCTCCGATACTGCTGGCAGGCAACAGCTTTTTATAATTGGGACCAACCAGAAGTCTCATTATGTGAGGAACAATCAGCCCCACAAAACTTATGGCTCCGCTTACGCAAACTGCACTTGCTGTGGCAATGGAGACCAATACCAGCAGTACGGTTCGTATTTTCCCTGAACTCAAGCCTACAGACTTTGCTTCCTCTTCTCCCAACATGAGAACATTTAAGTCCCTTGAAAAAACAAACATAAGTGTAACACTTAGAATAATTGGAACCACTACCAACTGTACGTGTTCCCAACGTCTGCCATCAAGGCCTCCTGTAGACCAGAAAAGAAACTCTTTAACCTGATAATCGTAGGATAGAGTTAATATAATATTTGTTATTGCTCCTATAAAAGTACTCACCGCAATTCCAGAAAGCATAAGTGTAAGTACAGGTACCTTACCTTTTTTGTAGGACAGTATGTAAATTACAAATATCGCAACAAATGCTCCCGTAAATGCAAACATCGGCATAAAATACATGCTTACAGCAGTTAACCCTAACTTTATAGCTAGAACAGCTCCTAAACCGGAACCACTGGATATTCCCAATAATCCCGGGTCTGCCATGGGATTTCTGAACATTCCCTGCATAACTGCACCGGATGAAGCAAGGGCTGTCCCTGCAAGTGCAGCTACCAACACTCTTGGAAACCTAACAAGAAAAATTATAGGTTCTTGTCCTTCAGCAAATGTTGCATTTTTTAAAATACCGATATTTTTCAAAATGATTTTAAAGGTATCGAAGAAAGGTACATTCACAGCTCCTATTGCTGTTCCCGCAACCATTACAATCAGCAGAAGAATCAGCATTCCCGGTATAATTCCTATATTTGTCAGGTTTTTTTTGATTTTAGTATTTTTCATGTTTCCTCCGGAT
This sequence comes from Ruminiclostridium josui JCM 17888, assembly GCF_000526495.1. Taxonomy (NCBI): domain Bacteria; kingdom Bacillati; phylum Bacillota; class Clostridia; order Eubacteriales; family Oscillospiraceae; genus Ruminiclostridium; species Ruminiclostridium josui. Next base: position 1,475,591 of record NZ_JAGE01000001.1, read on the forward strand.
TACTTAAACAGTTCCGGATAGGCAACCTTTGCTATATCCTCCACTGCCAGTACAGCGTATTGAGATGTTGATGAAATATGATTATAGGGTATTGAAATAATTTTATTATTCTTTACTGCGTTTATATCAGCAAGTGCCTTATCAGCCTTTATTTTTTCACTCAAAGAATCAAAGTTAATCTTAGTATCATAATACCAGGACGGCAGAATAATAATCTGGGGGTTATACTTTATTATCATTTCCTTAGACAACTCAGGCCATCCTTCAAGTCCATCCCTTGATACTGGGTTTATAAGCCCGGCTCTTGTAACAATGTCATCAAAATTAGTCCCCTTACCACTTGTGCTACTCATTTCACTGTAATCAAGTACAGTTTGTTTCTGGTCATCGTTAATTTGCTCAATTTTATCGGATATAACCTTTAGCTTTTGATTTATCCATTCAATTATTTCTTGTGCTTTGGCTTCCTCACCTACAATTTTTCCCAAAATTTCAAGGTTTTCTTTCACCTCATCAATATTTGATGGTATATTTAGCATAAACACTGTTATATTTGCATCTCTTAGCTGCTTAATGACATTTGCATCTGACATACTATCCATAAGAACAAGATCCGGCTGCAATGCAATTATTTTTTCCGCATTGGTCTCAGTTCTCTTCCCTACTCCCTTAGCTTCAGCCGCAATATTGGAAACATTGGCATCGTCTACATAATAAGTCAAAGCGGCAATTCTGCTTTTATCTATCATAGACATAAGCATTTCACAAGTACCAAGGGGCAAACTTACTATTTTCTCCGGCTTTGCCTTAATAGTTACCTTTGTGCCCTTTGAATCCTCCAATGTCAGAGGAAATTTTTCGGTTTTAGTGCTTGTATTAATTACCGGAGTGGTTTCCTGTGCCTGCTGATTTGCATTGTTATTACATGCCCCCAAGATTCCGGTTATAAAAATCACTGCTAATATCAAAGATAAGATTTTCAAATTTCTTTTCATTTTCTAGTATCTCCTAACATTACATATTTTTACTCTTTAAATACAAAAGCCCTTTAAACGTTTTGTGTTTAAAGGGCATAATTCCATCCGGATTTCAAATAAACACACCCCCTATCACTCGTAGAGTTAACAGTGTAAGCATACAGACAGGTATTCTGACTAAGGCATCAACACTCTCCATTCCTTCCCAGTTAATATACCAGTGGATTATATGGAGAACTCCTCCAACACAGCGGCGGGACCGTGCAGGGCTCAAACCTGCTTCCCTTATCTGTAGCTTTTATTAAGTTATACTGTATATACTAATATAAAATAAAGTTAATAGCAAATACAATTAGGAGACATTTTCGTCCAAATTTCTTACTTTAGCGAATCTGTCAATTCAATACCATATATGTCAAACTATATTAATATTTGATAATCTCTTTTAAAAAACTTTGTCCCGGGAATTTGTTCTCTGCATTAAAAACATCTGCAATGGTGCAGGCTATATCAGCAAAAGTTTTTCTTGTTCCAAGATTTATATCCTCTCGTATACCTTTGCCATAGATAATTACTGGTACATGTTCCCTTGAATGGTCAGTACTTGGAGTAGTAGGGTCACAGCCATGGTCCGCTGTAATTATCAGCATATCGTTGTCTTTCATTGCTGATAAAATTTCAGGCAACCTATTATCAAATTCCTCTAAAGCCTGTTTATAGCCTTGCGGATTATTTCTGTGTCCGAATACCATGTCAAAATCTACAAGATTTGTAAAAATTAAGCCTTTATTCTTTTGAGCCATAAATTTTAATGTAACGTCAACACCATCCATGTTGTTTTTTGTATGTTCAGCAACAGTGACTCCCTTTTTCGAAAATATATCCTCAATTTTTCCTACTGCAATAACATCCAGACCCTTTTTACTTAGAATATCCAAAACCGTATCCGATGTGGGCTCTGCAGAAAAATCCCTTCTGTTTGGTGTTCTTGTAAAATTACCCGGTTCACCTATAAACGGCCTGGCAATAACACGACCAACCATATGTTCCCCTTGCAGCATTTCCCTTGCTATACTACAAATACGGTACAATTCTTCCAAAGGGACAACTTCCTCATGGGCTGCTATCTGAAATACACTGTCCGCCGACGTATAGACTATAAGCTTTCCTGTTTTCATGTGTTCTTCGCCGTATTCCTTGATTATTTCAGTTCCCGATGCAGCGCAGTTTCCAAGAACACCTTTTCCTGTAAGTTTTATAAACTCATCAAGGACTTCTTTTGGAAAACCATCAGGATATGTGGGAAATGGGTACTTAAGCTGAAGTCCTGCGATTTCCCAATGCCCTGTTATAGTATCCTTTCCTTTTGAAACCTCCGCCATTCGCCCATAACTTCCTGTAACATGTTCCGGTACGGGAAGATAGTCCACTCCATCTATCTTTCCCAATCCAATACGACTAAGGTTAGGAAGGCTTATTCCATTGCAAACCTTCACTATATTTCCCAAGGTATTGCTTCCTTTATCTCCGTACTCTCCTGCATCCGGAAGTTCACCTATTCCCACACTGTCAAGTACAATCATAATCACTCTATCTATATTTGTCATATCTGCTCTCCCAATTATTTTTTAATACTTATATATTACTACTTATATGATACCAAAAATTTGGTTTTTCAAACATAATAAAAATTTAATCTAATATTATTTCCACATAATTCAAAAGTATACCAATTTCAATTAATATTGTGGTATAGTTTATTATAGTTCATACAAACAGGATACTTCCTGTACGAGACATCAGCCAAAATTCTATAAGAGGAATGGTTTACATAATGAAGAAAAAGATGATTATCTTTAAACGTACTTTTTACGTGTTGTGTATTATGTGTTTTCTGCTTTTAGTCAGCACAACAATAATACTTGCAATAAGCGGCCTTAGTTCAAACCAAATAAGCTCTGCAGCACCAAAGACCCCTGTTCAAAGCAGTATTGTTGCTGATTCATCAAAGAGCACTGATAGTACTCCTGACACACCCAAACCCTCAAACTCTACTCCGGTGCCTCAGTCTATAACAATATCTGCTGTAGGAGATATTATGCTGCATCAGGGAAATCTAAATAGTGCATATGATTCAAAAAGCAAGAAATATGACTTCAGCGGTTTCTTTGAATATGTGAAACCCTATTTGAGTTCATCTGACCTGACAATAGCTAATTTTGAAACCGTTACAGCCGGTGCAGATATCAAGTATAGAAGTTTTCCTCTTTTTAACTCCCCTGACAGTATACTTCAGGCTTTGTCTGGAACAGGAGTTGATATACTCTCTACAGCCAACAATCATTGCCTTGATTGGGGCGTAAATGGTCTTACAAGGACTATTCAAAAAATCAGTGAGTATAAAATGGTGAACATAGGAAGCTCTGTCAATGGTAAAGACAAATATGTTATTAAAGACGTAAATGGAATTAAACTAGGTATTCTAAGCTATTCTCAGTTTTTCAACGGCCATGAAGCAAAGTTAAGCAGTACTGATAAAGCCAAATACCTTAGTACATTAACCGAATCCAAGATTCAAAATGATATAAAAGAAGTAAAGGCAAAGGGAGCTGATACGGTTATAGCTGTCCTCCACTGGGGAAATGAATATATTCGTACACCAAGTACCTATCAGACAAATTTGTCAAAAAAGGTTTTGTCATGGGGAGCTGATATAATACTTGGTTCTCACCCCCACGTTGTTCAAAAATCTGAAATAGTAAAAGTAAACGGAAAAAATAAGTTTGTTATTTATTCCATGGGAAATTTTATATCCGGCTACAGGCGTACGGACAAAGCAAAACGGTTAAATAAAGTTTATACTGAAGATGGTGTTATCGTTACCCTCAAGCTTGAAAAAGACTACAAAGGCGGTATAAACATTAAAGATGTGACTTATATACCAACATGGGTTGATATGTATTCTTCAAAGAATAAAACTGTTTATAAAATACTTCCAGTTCCTTCGCCTGATGTAAATGCCTCTTATATAAACAGTAGAAATAAATCCTATGTAAAACAGTCATATAATAATACCATGAGTATAATGGCAAAATTCAATGGCAAATAAAAATTGTTATAGAAATTTACAAATTAAATAAATTCTTATAGAATATATTGTGGTATATATTGTTATAATTTAGAAAGGTACTTCAAAACATAATGCTTAATAATTATTATGATAGAGTTTTAAATGCATTCAAGAATACGTCCTATCGAAAATCAGTAATTGTTTCAGCAATATTAATAATTCTAAATGCATTTAAGATAACCCTTTTCAATTACTTAATTCTTCCGAAAACCGGCGTAAACACATTTGATTATAAATTGGGGATATCTTTACTTGTTAGTGTTATTGTTTTTTCTTTTGTTCTTACCCTGAAGTCAAGATATTTTTTTTTAGTCGTGTATATAATACAAGGAATATATTGTTTTACTAATATATCATACTTCCTTTATTACCACAGCTATCTGCATTTTCTTCAGTGGATTTCCTTGTTTAAGGAAGCAATGATTTCCGCTTCCCACTTTGCCAATCCTATAAGTGTTCAGCTGTTGGTAGTTTTTATTGATGTTCCGGTAGCTATATATATTTTCTTCAAGTGTTTCAAACCTGAAGTCAAAAGTACAAGGCTGCCTTTTTTACGAAATGCCGTTATTGGCTTATCCGCAGCTATTCTTATAGTAATTGAAATATTTAACTTTGCAAATGGACAGTCTGTTGTACAGTTTATGAAGGACAGGTATTCAGGAGAAACACGTATAGTGGAAAGATACGGTACTGTTGTAAACGGTGTAGTTAATATAGTTCAAAATAACACGGAAGAAAAGCTGATTAATCAATTGAATTACGGTAAAAATACTTCTTCCCCAAGTTCTGTAACTACTTCAAAGAGTACCTCACAGTCACCCAATTATGTATTAATACAAGTTGAATCGATGGATTCAAATATAGTTAAGCAAAAATATAAAGGCTCTTATGTCATGCCTTACCTTAACTCATTGATGGATAACAGTGTTTATTATCCGTACACCCTCAGCTATCACAAGGGTGGTGGTACGTCAGATGCTGAATTTTCAGTTATAAACAGTGTTGAGACTCTAGATGCCTTCCCGGCAATCAAGCTGTCATCATACAGCTATCCTAATTCGGTTGTATCCAAACTTGCAAAGGCTTCATATAACACAATGGCTTTTCACGGCAACGTGGGAACATTTTATAACAGAAATATAGCTTTCTCAAAAATGGGCTTTAAAAAGTTCTATGATATAAGCTCAATGAATTACGATGACGAAGGCTGGGGTGCACCAGACGACAAGGTCTTCTCATTTGCTTTTGAAAAGATTGAGAAAAGTACAAAGCCTTTTTACACACATATTATTACAATGACAAGTCACGGCCCCTTTGAAAGTGCCAGACATTATTATAATAACAAGGCTTACGACGATATAGAAAATGAAATTGTGAAGAACTATTATAATTCCTTTAGTTATGTTGATGAATCAATAAAGAATTTTGTGGAAAATATTCAAGCAAAATACAGTAACACTTATATAATAATTTATGGTGACCATACTCCTAATATAAACTCACAGGATTTTGCTCAGGCTTCGTTTATAGATGGTGACAAATACTTTGAGTTTGTTCCAATGTTTTTGCTTACTCCTGACCACAAGAAATACAAGGAAGATTCTTTTGTAGCGTCCTTCCTTGACATTTCCCCAACCATATTGGCAACATCAAATCTGTCATATAACGTTAAAACTGATGGAAGAAGCCTGTTGGATACTGAAACTCCTCCGGCAAATATACCTTTTAAAGGCGGGTCCTTTGACCGAAGCTGGTTGTATACTACAATAGCAAACCATAAGTATGTGGAAGAAGAACCTTTGTGGCGTAAATATCTACCATCCTTTATTTCTTCAAACCTTATCGAAAGACATAAATAAGCATATAAAATTACAAGAGGCGGGTGTTACCTACCTCTTGTTTATTATTTTACCAACGTTTTTGATTATGATTGATATAGAGCCGTCAGGGTTGTTTGCAAATTCTATCATATCCCTGTTGTCATAATAACTCAACGGGAAATTTATCTCAATGCCTGTATCTGTCTTGATTTTATGGGTTTTAAATTTTTTCTCTGCCAATTTATCTGGTACTGTAATGGCTTCATCAGTAAGACCGGCTTTTTGAATTTCCTGTATATACTCTTCCCTGACTGCAAGATTCGTTTCGAAGACCTCCTGAGCTATTTCATCCACCCGTATTTCATTCTTTTCTTCCAACCCTTCGGATACAACCTTCTTAAGCTTTGCTACCTTGTCAAAGTCCTCGTCATAGTATTTTTTGCTTATTTTCTGTGTAACTTTATCAATAATTTTCAGCTTTTGGTTGTCAGACAAATCAGTTGAACAGTTAATCAAATAATTGGACATATAAAATTCTTTTGTACCGTTTATTTCGTAAGCTTTTTCAATTAGCTTTATTTCACCAGTTTCCAGACTTATAAGAACAGCCTCATCAACTTTTTGTCCATCCGACGGTAAAAGTGTTTTATGTCTAATAATTGTATTTACCGCCCCTTCCTCCATCTGGCTTACGTAGTGAGTATATCCTGTTTTATAATTCAGTTTCAATAACCCCAGATATGGTTCATTGTCTGCAAGAAAATGACAGCATATAAGATCTCCTGGAGCTATATCAATATTTTTAAGCATAAAATCAAAGGTCATAGTTGCAATGGCACGGGTTACTTCCATAAAACAGCCCAAATCCTCTTTGAGTGCATAGCACATATCTCGTACCGTATTTACTTCACCCGTAAACTGAGCTTTTTTCAAGTTTGCATCATCAAAGGTTTTGGAAATATGCTTTTCTAAAAAGTCCGCCAATTCTCCGCTTAGTTCAAGTTCCTTATCAGAAAGTACAGGAAAGTTTACGCTGTTGTCTAAAATATGCAGGACAGCTCTGTTTATATGAATACTGTATTCCATAATATCAAGTGTTATCTCCTTTTTCATTCGAAGTCAAAACCCGCCCTATATTATATCAAACTTTTAATACAAAAAATAATACATATTTGATATAATCTATTTTAGTGAACAGGAGGAATCTACATGTTTGGAAAATTAAAATCCTTTATTTACGTTATAAAAGCAAATAGTGCCTACCAAAAAAGTAGTGCCCAAGAGGCCATAAATTGGTTAGAAAAAGCATATAAAACCGGAAGTGCAAAACCCAGTGTAGTTACAACCTTAGGCTACCTCCTTTTAAAGGAAGGTCATCTTGATGAATCATTAAGGATATTTAAGGAGCAGATTAACTCCTCTTCAAATATTAAAGATAATGATTTGTACAGTCTAAAATCCAATTATGCCCTTGCATTGTGGAAAAACGGCGAACTCGACAGAGCTATTGCAATATATGAAGATATATTCCCCAAATATAAAAATACAATTATTTATGGCAGTCTGGGTTATTTGTATATACTTAAAGGCGACCTTGAAAAGGCTCTGAAATTCAATCAAGAAGCCATGGAATACAATGATACAGGTACAGTTATATTGGATAATCTTGGTCAAACCTACTATCTGATGGGTGAATATGAAAAAGCAGAGGAAATATTTAAAAAATTGATGACATTGTCTCCAAAGTTTCCTGAAGCATATTATGACTACGCACTGGTACTTGAAAAGTTGGGAAATAAATCAGGTTGTATTGAAAACCTTAAAAATGCATTGAATTACAAGCCAAATTTCCTTTCAGGTGTTACAGTGGAGCAGATTCAGGATAAGCTTAAACAGGTTGAAACAGAGTAAAATGCTGTGGCGATTGTGAAAGAGTTTGCAACGGTAAAGCAACACAAAGTTTAACCGTTGCAAACTTTTTTAAATATTTTAAAAGTTAAATTCCAACATGGATTCAAGAATCTTTTTATGACCTTTCTCATTAGGATGCATACCATCTGTACAAATCTGTGAGCTGTAGTTTTTGCTCAGCAAAAAGCCTTCCCTGATATCTATCATTTTGCAGGACATCTGACGTGAAACCCATTCTACGGCATTGTTATACGCTTCCTGCCAACGGTATATTCTTGCAACATCACCAAGCCAATGAAGGATATTATCCCTGTTTAAGCCTTTGGATACCCAATTGAAATATCTTTCAGGCTCCAGAGGCGGTAAATTCATAAGCACAGGAGTAACTCCTTTTTTCCTGAACATATCAATCATATTTTGCAGGGTGCTTTTGAAGCTTTCAATAGAAGTTTTGGGTTGATGTGGTAAATCTGGGTTTTCAGCTATCTCTCTCCAGTTAAAATCGCAGTCATTTCCGCCAAATTCTATTATTACAATATTTTCTTTATCTGTAATCATCTTATCTATGGACTTTGATATTCTGTTTAGGGCTTTTGTGGATGTCATACCAAAGTATGCATTATTCTTCACATTAAACCCTGTTATCTGGGCAAAACTGCTTATACTGTTATCCTTTATCACTTTATATTTACCGTCATTTTCATCAAAAACAACACCTTTTAAAATGGAATCTCCCCAAACAATTATATTCTTATCAGCTGAATGTGACATAGCAATCTCCTATTACCTGTTATTATATGATTAAAATTATGTATTATAATATTAATAATTTATTATCTAGTTTTCAATACTATATTACCCGTTATTGTATTTCTTGTCAAGCTTATTTAATAACTATGTTGTAATAATGATTCATTATGTTATAATTAAGATAACCATTTATCAGGAGTGATATTCATTTTGGATAACAATAACATAAATGTAGATAATATAAAAAAAGAACTTAAAGATTTGTCAGCCGCACTTGGCTCATATAAAACAGAAAGTTGGAATCAGTTCCCAGCAATAGATTTATATATGGACCAGGTAATAACCTATCTTGAAAGACTGCTAAACATTTTTGGGGATACTTCCGATTCGGGCAAGACTATTACATCAAGTATGGTAAATAATTACGTAAAAGAAGGATATCTGAAACGTCCCGTAAATAAAAAATATGACCGGGTGCATCTTATATCGCTTTACATTATGTCAATGCTAAAGCCCATACTGCCAATTCCGCTTATTGCTCGTTCACTGGGTAACTTTAGCAATGAAGATGAGTATCGTAATTTTTACAGCGAACTGACAAGTCTTCAAGACCAGGCATTTAATAGCGTTTCTCAAAAGCTTTTAACCCTTATTGAAAATATAAGCGAAGAGGATTATGAAAACTCCTTACGTCTTTTTGCTTTACAGCTTTCAAGCGAAGCAAATGCTCATAGGATAGCCGCTGAAAAAATAATGTCCTTGCTCAATGAAAATGAAGCATCAAATAAAAATGATAAGGGTAAAAGCAAGTAACTATGTAACTATTTGATACAAACCTATAATTATCAACAGTATACCCGATATGATGGTTGCTTTTTCTCCTAGAAATTTTGACGCATATCTTCTTCCTATTATTGCCCCCACAGATATGGTAATAAGGCTGAAAACTATTACTGCTGCTGACAAGACAAATGCATTAATTCCAAAAACACCTGCGCCAAATCCCGTACCAATACAGTTGGATGCCAGTGCTATGCCCAGAAGTATGGATTCTTTAAGTGATATATCCCCGGAATAGTCTCTATCGGCTATACCCGGGTCATCCATTACGGCTTTTATATCATCTATGTACTGAATACCGTTACCATAAACCCTTTTAGATTTTCTTCTGTTATTCAAATATCCTATAATTGTAAATATACCCATTAAAATTACAATAGTACCTCCAATGGTTTTTCCAAGAGAATCGGAAATGTAGTTTGTCAGTATGTTTCCAAGAAGACTTGACAATAAGGTTGCTATACCCGAAAATAAAGCGATTGAAATATTTGATTTTAAAGGTACATTTATTTTTCTTGCTCCATATGCCAGACCGATAGCCATATTGTCTAAATTCGGTGCCAGGCACAGTAAAAAAATTGATAGAATAACCCCCACGGTCTTTTCACCTCAGGATAGTATATTTTCATTTATACGGAATAGTGCGTGTCTCTAAAATGTAATATTTTTTGTAAATCCCATACTTTTTTAGTATTTTTATGCTTTTTTATAAAAAAACGTATTGACAATTTGAAATTATGGATGTAATCTTATATTAAATTTAATACCTGCCCTTTAAACCGTTGACGTGGAGATAACGGTGATACGTGCACTTACAGAGAGCAAGGGAAGCTGAGAGCCTTGCAGAACGCAGTACATCAAATGGACCACTGAGGGCGTAGTCAAATGGAAATTTTCTTTCCAGAGTATTCTACGACGTAGCACATGCGTTATTTGTGGGAAATATGTTTGTATTTCGTAAGTGTGTAAGATTTATTTGCTTACAAAACAAGGTGGCACCGCGGGTGAATATTAATGCACTCGTCCTTGACTATTTCAGTCTAAGGGCGGGTGTTTTTAGTTTCTCGAGAAATAAATCTTGAACGTAAAAGGAGTGGTATTATGTACAAACCAAGTTTGGAGGAAGCAAAACAATTGTCGGCAGGATATACAATCATACCTGTCAGTTGCGAAATCTTCTCAGATGTTAAAACACCTATTGCAGTACTCCAAAGTCTTAGAGCTGTAAGCAACCGTTATTATCTTCTGGAAAGTGTTGAAAATGGAGAAAAGTGGGGTCGGTACTCATTCTTAGGCTTTGATCCCGTAATTGAGCTTTCCTGCAAGGACGGAAATCTTGAAATCAAAGGTGAATGTTCAAAAAAAGTTTTTACAAATGATCCCAACAGCCATATCAGAGAAATTCTGAATCAATATAGAAGTCCAAGACTTAATTTTCTTCCTCCTTTTACAGGAGGCTTCGTAGGATACTTTGCGTATGACTATATCAAATATTCTGAAAAAACCTTAAAGCTCGACGGAATAGATGAAGCAAACTTTAACGATGTGGATTTAATGCTTTTCGACAAGGTAATAGCCTTTGATCATTTTAGGCAAAAAATCATTGTAATTGTAAATATAAAAACTGATAATCTGGAAGCAAATTATGAAAAGGCAATTAAAGAAATAGACCGTACAATAAATCTAATTAAGAGGGAAGTCCCTGTTGAAAAATCTGTTTCAAAATTATTGTCACCCTTTACTCCCAAATTCAGCATTGAGGAGTATTCCAAAATTGTGGAGAAGGTTAAGCACTACATTTTTGAAGGAGATATATTTCAGGCTGTTCCATCCAACAGACAGACAGCAGACTTTGAAGGAAGTCTTTTGGATACATACAGGACTTTAAGAACCACCAATCCTTCTCCATATATGTTCTTTGTAAAGTTTGAGGATTTAGAGATAACCGGAACCTCACCAGAAACTCTTATAAAGCTTGAAAACGGTAATCTTTCCACCTTCCCTATCGCTGGAACAAGACCCCGTGGAGAAACCGAGGAAAAGGACAAAGAGTTGATTGAAGGCCTTTTAAGTGATGAAAAAGAACTTTCAGAGCATAACATGCTTGTAGATCTTGGGAGGAACGATCTTGGAAGAATCAGTGAATTCGGAACAGTTGAGGTAAAGGACTATCTCAGTATAAAGAAGTTCTCTCACGTAATTCATATAGAGTCCAAAGTCACAGGCAAGCTGCGCAAGGATATGGATCAGCTTGATGCCATAACCGCTATCCTCCCTGCTGGAACTCTTTCAGGAGCACCCAAAATCCGTGCCTGTCAGATAATCAATGAAGTTGAGGGATATAAGCGTGGAATTTATGGTGGTACAATTGGATACATTGATTTTACCGGGAATATGGACACCTGTATTGCAATAAGAACAGCAATTCTCAAGGATAAAAAAGTATATGTTCAATCAGGAGGAGGAATTGTTGCAGACAGCGTTCCCGAAACAGAATACATGGAGACTGTTAATAAGGCAAGAGCCGTAATTAATGCTATAGAGATGTCCGAAAGGGGGATTGACTAATGATTTTACTAATTGATAATTATGACAGCTTTTCTTATAACCTATATCAGTTTATAGGTACCATAAACAGTGATATAAAGGTTGTAAGAAATGATGAGATTACCATCGAGGAAATAGAGGCTTTAAACCCTTCCCATATTATTCTTTCCCCCGGACCCGGTCGTCCTTCAGATGCAGGTATATGCGAAGCAGTAATAAAACACTTTCATAAAACAAAGCCCATTTTAGGTGTATGCCTTGGGCACCAGGCAATTTGTGAGACCTTTGGAGCCACTGTTTCATATGCCAAGGTGTTAATGCACGGTAAAAAAAGTCTCATACACATTGCAAACGGCAGTGCAATTTTTAGAGGTCTGCCTCCCATTATTGAAGGTGCGAGATATCATTCTCTTTCAGCAGTACGCAATACTCTTCCTGATGAACTATTGGTTATTGGAGAGGACGACAGCGGTGAAGTAATGGGTATCAAGCACAGAGATTACAATGTTTATGGACTGCAATTTCATCCAGAGTCGGTTTTAACACCCGACGGTATTAAGATATTGGATAATTTTTTAAGAATAGGCGGTGAGGCAAAATGATTCAGGAAGCTATATATCAGGTAATAAATAAGCAGGATTTAGATCTTGATAAAGCAACACAGGTTATGGAGGAAATCATGGAGGGCCGTGCTACAACAGCACAGATAGGCTCATTCCTCACAGCTATGCGAATGAAGGGTGAAACCATTGAGGAAATAACTGCATGTGCAACTGTTATGAGACAAAAGTGCAAACGAATTCACCCTGATAAGGATGTTCTAGATATAGTGGGCACAGGCGGAGATGAAGCCAATACTTTCAATATCTCAACAGTTTCCTCTTTTGTAGTTTCAGCCGGCGGTGTACCTGTTGCAAAACACGGAGGACGTTCTGTTTCCAGCAAATGCGGCAGTGCCGACCTTCTGGAGGCACTAGGCATCAATATTGCATTGACCGCCGAGCAAAGTGCAGAAATATTGCAAAAAATCGGAATGTGTTTTATGTTTGCTCCAACATACCATGCTTCTATGAAGTATGCGGCTCCCGTCCGTAAGGAACTTTCAGTGAGAACTATTTTCAATATACTTGGACCTTTGGCAAATCCGGCAGGAGCAAATATGCAGCTTTTAGGAGTATATGATGAAAATCTTGTGGAACCCCTTGCTAGAGTTCTACTAAATCTAGGAGTTAAGAGGGCAATGGTTGTCCATGGTCATGATGGTCTGGATGAAGTAACTCTCTGCAATACCACCACAATCTGTGAAGTAAGCAACGGTAATATTAACAGCTTCTTCCTCTCCCCTGAACAATTAGGCTTTACTAGATGCTCCTTAAAGGAATTGGTTGGAGGTGACCCAAAGGAAAATGCTTTAATTGCTCTAGATATTCTTAATGGCAGTAAGGGGCCTAAAAGGGATATTGTTGTATTAAATTCAGCACTATGCCTTTATATGTCATACAATCAGATTACACTAAGGGATTGTGTTAAAATGGCTGAACAGCTTATTGACAGCGGTGCTGCAAAAGCTCAGCTGGATAAATTTATAGAGCTGTCAAACGCTTTTAACTAAGGAGTGAAATTATGATTCTGGATAGAATTGCTAATAGTACAAAAATACGTGTTGAAAATCTCAAAAAGCAAGTGCCATTTGATTATGTAAAATCTGAAGCTCTCAAATTAGTAAACAAGAATCCTTTTTCTTTTGAAAAGGCAGTGAAAAATAGTGAACTTACCTTTATTTGCGAGATAAAAAAAGCCTCTCCTTCAAAAGGGCTTATTTCTGAGAATTTTCCTTATATTGATATTGCCAAAGATTATGAAGCAGCCGGGGCAGGAGCAATCTCGGTTTTGACAGAACCTGAATTTTTCCTTGGCAGTGACGAATACTTGAAAAATGTTAAAAAAACAGTAAGTATTCCGGTTCTTAGAAAAGATTTCACCATTGATTCGTATCAGATTTATGAAGCGGCTTTAATCGGTGCAGACTGTATACTACTCATTTGTGCATTACTGGATACTGATACTTTGAAAGAGTATATAAAGATTGCTGATAGCCTTGGACTGTCCTGTCTTGTGGAAGCCCATGATGAAACAGAAGTTAAAAGTGCTATTGAAGCAGGTAGCAGGATAATTGGGGTAAATAACAGGAATCTAAAAACCTTCGAAGTTGATATATCAAACAGTGTACGCCTTAGAAAACTTGTACCTGCTAGTATAAGCTTTGTATCAGAAAGCGGAATTCGCACTGCTCAGGATATTTCAGTACTCCGACAAATAGGAGCAAATGCTGTTCTGATTGGTGAAACCCTTATGAGAAGTGGTGATACAGCAGCTGAACTAGCAAAGCTGCGGGGTTCTGTAAAAAACTAAGTTATTTCATATAGGAGGAGTTTTTATGTCTGCGAAAATAAAAATTTGCGGCTTAACAAGGCTGCAGGATATCGAATATGTAAATGAGGCTCTTCCGGATTTTATAGGTTTTGTTTTTGCAAAAAGCAAAAGACAGCTAACTGCTAAAACTGCAGAACAGCTTAGAAAACTTCTGGATTCAAGTATCACTCCTGTTGGGGTTTTTGTAAATGAGGATTTAGATAAAATAACCTCATTATGCAAAAACGGTATTATTGATATTGTTCAGCTTCACGGAGACGAAAGTTTCGATTATATAGAATCATTACGCCAGAAAATAAATAACCCAATTATAAAGGCTGTAAGAGTAAAAGATAGTGAATCAGTAAAAACCGCTTGCTCACTTCCCTGTGACTATTTGCTTCTGGACACATACTCAAGTAATGCTTACGGAGGAACTGGTCAAACATTTGACTGGGGGCTGATTTCTGATATGGTAAAACCTTTCTTTCTGGCGGGAGGAATATCAGCCGAAAATGCAGAGATGGCAATAAAAAAAATAAAGCCCTTCTGCCTGGATGTCAGTAGCAGCGTGGAAACAGATTCATTTAAGGATAGAAACAAAATTTTGAATATAGTAAATTTGGTAAGGAGTGTGAAATAAATGCTAAAAGGTAGGTATGGAAAGCATGGGGGACAATATGTCCCTGAAATTCTAATGAACACTATTAATGAGCTTGAGGAAAGTTATAACTACTATAAGAATGATTTTGATTTTAATAGAGAACTTGACACCTTATTAAAAGAGTATGCAGGAAGACCCTCCCTCCTCTATTTTGCAAAAAAAATGACAGAGGATTTGGGCGGTGCAAAAATATATCTAAAACGTGAAGATTTAAATCATACAGGCTCCCACAAAATAAACAATGTTCTGGGGCAAGTGCTTCTGGCAAAGAAAATGGGTAAAAAGCGTGTAATAGCCGAGACAGGTGCCGGACAGCACGGTGTTGCTACCGCAACTGTTGCTGCTCTTATGGGTCTGGAATGTGAAATCTTTATGGGTTTGGAGGATACTAAGCGTCAAGCTTTAAATGTTTTCAGAATGGAGCTTTTGGGTGCGAAAGTTCATCCGGTTACAAGCGGGACACAAACTCTTAAAGATGCAGTTAATGAGACATTTCGTGAATGGGCTTCAAGAATGGAGGACACCGCCTATATTCTGGGCTCCGTTATGGGACCTCATCCATTTCCTATGATTGTAAGAGATTTCCAGAGTGTTATCGGTAAGGAAGTAAGAGAGCAAATTCTAGAAAAAGAAGGCCGGCTCCCTGATGTTGCAATGGCTTGTGTTGGCGGCGGTAGTAATGCTATGGGACTTTTTTATGACTTTATAGGAGACAAATCAGTTGAACTAATAGGGTGTGAAGCTGCCGGCAAAGGTGTGGATACCGAATTCCACGCAGCCACCATAGCCAAAGGGCAGCTTGGAATTTTCCACGGTATGAAATCATATTTCTGTCAGGATGAGTACGGTCAAATTGCTCCTGTATACTCTATCTCGGCAGGACTGGATTACCCCGGCATAGGCCCTGAACATGCATCACTTCATGACACAAACCGCGCCAAGTATGTTCCAGTAACCGATGCTGAGGCAGTTGCAGCCTTTGAATATCTGTCTCGAACCGAAGGAATCATTCCGGCAATTGAAAGTTCCCACGCAGTTGCCCATGCAATGAAAATTGCACCTAAAATGGAAAAAGACAAAATAATAGTCATATGTCTGTCAGGAAGAGGAGACAAGGATGTTGCCGCTATTGCAAAATATATGGGGGTGAATATAAATGAGTAAAATCAGTAATGCATTTAAAAATGGCAAGTCATTTATAGGCTTTCTTACGGCAGGTGATCCGTCATTAGAAAAGACTGAGGAATTTGTTATGGAAATGGTAAAGGCAGGTGCTGACCTTATAGAAATAGGCATTCCCTTTTCAGACCCTATTGCAGAAGGTGAAGTTATTCAAAGAGCAAACGTAAGGGCTCTCTCTAACGGAACAACAATGGATAAGGTTTTTGAAACAGTTAAAAGAATAAGACAAAAGACTCAGGTTCCCCTTGTTTTTCTAACCTATTTGAATTCCGTATTCACCTACGGTTATGATCATTTTTTCAGACAATGCAGTGAGTATGGTATTGACGGTGTTATAATTCCTGATATTCCATTTGAGGAAAAAGGAGAGCTAATGCCTTTTAGTGATAAATATAATATCGACATAATATCATTAATAGCTCCTACCTCCGAAGAACGTATTAACAAGTTAGCTTCCTGCGCAAAGGGCTTTGTGTACTGTGTATCCTCAAAGGGAGTTACAGGTGTACGAAATGAAATAAAAACAGACCTTAAGTCAATTGTATCCTCTATAAGGTCTGTAACAAAAGTACCTGTAGCTGTAGGCTTTGGTATTTCCACACCACAGCAGGCATCAGATATTTCTAAATATGCTGATGGAATTATTGTTGGAAGTGCAATTGTAAAAATCATCGAAGAATACGGCAATGATGCTGCAAAACCTCTATATGATTATGTCAGTGAACTAAAAAAGTCAATTAAATAAAACAGGGTTTTCATGATATACTAGGTTATTGCTAAATTATTTCTTTTCTTTCTTAACCAGTACTTAGAGTATAAATTGTATCAATGATTGCTTCCAAGATATTTGCAAGAGTTTATATCGGCTCATCCTTGGATATTTTACCGTCGCTCACATTCATCGTCCTTGATTCATAGTATCGCTAAAAATTACATCGTGTAATTTTTCCGGTAAAATATCCTTGCTTCGCCGGTAAACATCTGCAAATATCTATAACCAAGCTTCTATTGATACAATTTATACTCGCACACAGGTTAGTAAAAAACTAATTTGCAACAACCTCCTCCCTATTTTTCACAAACTGCAATCATGTTGTTTGCAGTTTTCTTCATTCCTTTTTCTACCTTAAATTTCTCTACTGAATAGAATTCTACCGAATCAAATACCTTGTTCAATATTGTGCTGAATTCTTCAAATTCATATTCTTTTATATGAAAAGGATTATGAACATTTCTTCTCATTGCCTTGTTTGGTGTAGATATAATAAATTTTCCCGATTTTTTCAAAACCCTATAGGCTTCTTCTACATACTTAATTGTCATTTCAGCAGGTAAATGTTCAAATACTTCAAATGATACATATATATCAAATTCCCCGGTATCATAAGGCAAACAAGTGACATCCCCTCTATTCCAATGTATGTTTGACTGTCTGTATGCCTGATTTGCAAATCTTATATTATCCTCTGCTATATCTATTGCCTCCACGCTTCTGCATATCCTTGAAAAGTATGCGGCTCCGTAGCCAAAACCACATGGAGCCTCAAGCACTCTGCTTTCTTTATTCATGTAACCTGCGGCAAAAGTATACCTCTCGGCAATTCTAAGATACACATTTATGGGGAGAAATTGTGAAGCCGGTATTCCTCTTTCCCACATATATGCAAGATAATTCTGCTCCACATCTGCTTTAATTTCCGGGTCAGATATAAAACCTGCAATATTGTTCTTATACACAACATCTTTTTTTATAATATCACTTGCTATTAATAGAATTTCATCAGAATTTTTGCTGTTTCTAATCTGCTCAGGGAGTATATACTCTTTATTGTACAAGTCATACCAGATACTATTTATAATCAATTTTTTATTCTGACTATTATTTAAAATAAACTCAATTAATTCATATCTGTTAAATCTTTCTCTTTTACCTATGATTGCTTTAGCAGTAGTAAAATCAAAAGAGTCGAAATCATTAGTTTCATAGGAGATAAACTCATTCATCTTGTCATGTATATACTCAAAGGTGGAATTATCCTCCTTCTCTGAAAATTCACGCCTTAATTTTTGATTTTGATTTACTTGCTTTTTAATTTTTATTGAAATATTTTCTAGTAATGATACTGTTGATTTAAGCTGCATATCTAGTGAATAATTATCAACAACAAAATCCCTGTATTCACCAGAATTATATTCATTATCTCTAATTGTAAAAACAGCCTCACTAATCGTGTTCCACAAATATTTATTAGGATAAATCTCTGATGCACCTACAAAGTTATGTATAACCGGCTTTATACCTTTAGCCATTGCTTGCATTACGCTCATATTCTGTGATTCTAGTACGCTAGTGCATAATATGTAATTTTTATCTTCCAACCATTTATCCAGATTCTTTTGCCAGCCTTCAAAATAATAGTTCTTTTCTAATCCAAACTCAGCTACCATTTGTTTGAAGTACAATGAATACCTAGGGTCTTGAAACTGACCGGCAATGTAAAACTTATACCGATTATCACTATCATATAGTGCTTTAAAGACCTGTAGAAGCAACATTGGTCCTTTTTTGTAATTAATATATCCCGCATAAGCGATATTAAATCCTTGGTTTCTATTTTCAAAGTTGAAATGTGCTAAATCTACTCCATTTGGTATAACCGTTGTAATTTTTTCATCTATTCCGAAAGTATTAATAGCGTATCTACGTATTGTTTCTGATACGAATATGAGGCTATCTACACAAGCCCAATTAACCCTTGCCGGATAATTTGTAAATGCCTCATAACTGTGAAGTCTGCAAATTATTTTCTTTTCCTTTGCAATATCAAGTCTGCTGGCATATACTAATAGTTCGTCACACCATTCAAACCAGCAAATATCAGCCCATTTCATCCATTCTTCCAACTTTTCCATGTGCAGCATATTGATAGTTATTCTCTTAATCTCGTAATACGCTGAAAGTTTATTAGCTATATCCTCAATGAATTTATCATCACCCTTTGAAAATATAACCAGTTTTGCATTTTTATCTTCCATAAATACCTCAAGTATTATAAATATATCTATTACTATTTATATGCTAAATACATATTACACATAACGTCACTTTTTAATGTTTTTTGTTAACATAAGGAACAAATTCTGCTATATACCCATATACTGTAACGTAGCATACTAAATATTTAAAGTATGTCTATCATCAAGACTTTTAAGGAGGTGACAAAATTAAAAATGGCTACTAATGTTATTATAAATGGCGGTTTCGAAACAGGAACTTTTCCTCCCTGGAATTTGTTCAGTGCAGTAGTAACTTCCGACTTCAGTCATTCAGGTACTTTTTCTGCTGAGCTGCTTGATGGAGGTGTAACCTCTACTATTTATCAGATAATTGAAGGCGATTTTACTCAGCCTTACGAATTCTCCGCTTTTCTAGCGAAAGTAGGAGCATTGCCAAATCCACTTACTACTATTACAATAGCTTATTTTGATGCTAACTTTAATTATTTGGGACTTGGTCTCGTCATTAGTATCCCGCAAGGTACCCTTCCTGATGCTACGCTTAATA
This sequence comes from Ruminiclostridium josui JCM 17888, assembly GCF_000526495.1. Classification (NCBI taxonomy): domain Bacteria; kingdom Bacillati; phylum Bacillota; class Clostridia; order Eubacteriales; family Oscillospiraceae; genus Ruminiclostridium; species Ruminiclostridium josui. The sequence goes on from NZ_JAGE01000001.1 coordinate 1,495,389, forward strand.
ACTGGCAAGAATTCACTGGTACAACAACCCCTGCACCAGCCGGAACAGTGCTTGCGATTGTATCTATAAGTAAACAGGGCGAACCAAATACCACTAATGTAGCTGTAGATGACGTATCTTTGATGTCTTCTACAGAACCTACTGGGCCGACCGGACCTACTGGGCCGACTGGACCTACTGGGCCGACCGGTGCCACTGGTGCTACGGGTGCTACTGGTGCTACTGGACCGACCGGCGCTACTGGTGCTACCGGACCTACCGGCGCTACAGGCGCTACAGGACCAACCGGCGCTACAGGCGCTACAGGACCAACCGGTGCTACGGGTGCTACCGGACCAACGGGTGCTACTGGCGTAACAGGACCTACTGGGCCGACTGGACCTACTGGGCCGACCGGACCTACTGGGCCGACTGGACCTACTGGGCCGACCGGTGCCACTGGTGCTACCGGACCTACTGGTGCAACAGGCGCTACGGGTGCTACTGGACCGACCGGTGCTACTGGTGCCACAGGTGCTACCGGTGCCACAGGGCCGACGGGTGCTACCGGCGCGACGGGTGCTACTGGTGCCACGGGTGCTACTGGTGCCACGGGTGCTACCGGACCAACCGGCGCAACAGGACCTACTGGCGCTACTGGACCTACCGGTGCTACGGGTGCTACCGGACCTACTGGTGCAACAGGCGCTACTGGTGCTACCGGCGCGACTGGCGCTACCGGACCTACTGGTGCTACAGGTGCTACCGGACCTACTGGTGCTACCGGACCTACTGGTGCAACAGGCGCTACGGGTGCTACTGGACCGACCGGTGCAACAGGCGCTACCGGACCTACTGGTGCAACAGGTGCTACCGGCGCGACTGGCGCTACCGGACCGACTGGCGCTACCGGACCTACTGGGCCGACCGGACCTACTGGGCCGACTGGACCTACTGGGCCGACCGGTGCCACTGGTGCTACCGGACCTACTGGTGCAACAGGCGCTACGGGTGCTACTGGACCGACCGGTGCTACTGGTGCCACAGGTGCTACCGGTGCCACGGGTGCTACTGGTGCCACGGGTGCTACCGGACCAACCGGCGCAACAGGACCTACTGGCGCTACTGGACCTACCGGTGCTACGGGTGCTACCGGACCAACCGGCGCTACTGGCGTAACAGGACCTACTGGTGCAACAGGACCTACTGGTGCTACTGGACCGACCGGTGCTACGGGTGCTACTGGCGCTACAGGTGCAACAGGACCAACCGGTGCTACGGGTGCTACCGGCGCGACGGGTGCTACTGGTGCCACGGGTGCTACTGGTGCCACGGGTGCTACCGGACCAACCGGCGCAACAGGACCTACTGGCGCTACTGGACCTACCGGTGCAACAGGCGCTACCGGACCTACTGGTGCAACAGGCGCTACGGGACCTACTGGTGCAACAGGTGCTACCGGCGCGACTGGCGCTACCGGACCTACTGGTGCAACAGGCGCTACGGGTGTTACTGGACCGACCGGTGCAACAGGCGCTACTGGACCTACTGGTGCTACCGGTGTTACTGGACCTACTGGACCAACCGGACCTACACCAGCTTTGTTCTTTAATGAATCATCTGGTCCGGTATCCCTTTTACCGTCAGGTAACGAAATAACCTTGGTATCGGTAATAGTTCCAGCTACAACAGGTGGAGAAGAAATTAAAGTTGACTATACCACAACTATAAATGCAACTGCATCAGCTATAGGAGTTTTTGATTTTGAAATCAGATTGTACAGAGATTCTACACTTATTGATACCAGAACATTCAGCAATTCTGTATTACAAGTTGGAACTCAATCTATGCAATTGGCAAGCACACAGGTGGATACTGCACCGGCTGCAGGTAACATCACTTATTCTGTAAGAGTTTTTGTAACAACAGCTACGTTGATTTCTGCAGCTACAGCAGACAATAGTGATATTAATGCTATTGTATTCCCATAGTGTTGTATTTTTGCGTTAGGATACCCTTTGGGGTATCCTAATCTTTTACTTATTACACCATAAAACAAATAGACAATATATTGGTTTAACTGAATATAATATTGTAAACATATTGGAAAGGATTGAAAAATGATAAGTATTAGTCTGTGTATGATTGTAAAAAATGAGGAAGAAACCCTTGCACGATGTCTGGACACAGTAAAAGATATAGTAGATGAAATTAACATCGTTGACACAGGTTCAACCGACAAGACAAAGGAAATAGCCTCCAGATATACCGACCGCATTTTTGATTTTCCCTGGACCAACAGCTTTGCGGATGCACGGAATGAGTCATATAAGTATGCAACAAAGGACTATATCCTATACCTGGATGCAGATGATGTAATCTTAGAGGCTGATCAGGTGAAATTTAAAGAGCTGAAGGAAACTCTTGACCCCTCCGTAGACTCAGTATCAATGTACTATGATGCCGGAACGGACGAATTTGGTAACGTCACTTTAAGATATAGACGTAATCGTCTTGTTAAGCGAGAGAAAAATTTTCGATGGTATGGAGATTGCCATAACTATATACAAGTCAGCGGAAAAATTATTAATTCAGAAATAGCAATAACACATAAAAAGATACGTCATTCAGTAGGGCGTACCGTATCCATATTTGAAACAAAAAAACAGCGTGGGGATGTCTTTAGTGCCAGAGACTACTTCTATTACGGAAACGAGCTAAGGGAAAACGGCCGGTACCAAGAAGCTATAGATAGTTATAACCAAAATCTTGCATTGAAAGAGGGCTGGGTAGAAGACAAGATTTTTGCCTGTATATTCAAAGGTGACTGCTATAGATATTTAAATGATAAAGATAATGAGCTAACGGCTTTATTTCAATCATTTAATTTTGCACCACCGCGGGCAGAAGCTTGCTGCCGTATTGGATATAATTTCCATAAGAGACGACAGTACAAAACGGCTATTTTCTGGTATGAGCTTGCAGCACAACAAGTTCCTGATCCTGACAGGTGGAGCTTTATATATATGGCATATTACACCTGGTATCCACATTTACAGCTATGCGTATGTTACTACAATATAGGGGATATGCAAAAGGCCTATGAACATAATGAAGCTGCTGCAAAGTACAGGCCGTCAGACTCCAGCGTTTTGTACAACAAAGAACTTTTTGCAAAAATGATAGATGAAGGCAGAATAAAGCCATAAGCTAAAACAGCTGTTGCCGATACTGCAACAGCTGTTTCACTTATATTTATTATTGTTTAGTTTTATGGGAGCTTATTCCCTGCCGCTAAGTATATCTCATACCACTCCTGCCTTGTAAGCTCAATTGTAGATGCCTTGCAAATGTCCTTGAGTCGGGATACATTGGTTGTACCTACAATGGGCTGCATTTTGGCCGGATGCCTCAAAAGCCATGCAATAGCTATCGCTGTATTTGCAACGCCTTTTTTCTCTGCCAATTCATCAATTTTTTTATTAAGTTCAGGAAATTTCTCATTATTCAGAAATACTCCCTCAAAAAAACCGAACTGGAAAGGTGACCATGGTTGGATTGTAATGTCATTGAGCCTGCAATAGTCCAGTATACTCCCATCTCTGTCAATAGAGCCTTCCACTTTCATATTTACATTAATTCCCGAATCTATCATTCCAGTATTTGTAATACTAAGCTGTAACTGATTGATAATAATTTTCTGATTAAGATATTTCTTCAGCAGCTCAATCTGCATGGGGTTCTGATTGCTTACTCCAAAGTTTCTTACTTTTCCACTACTTTGAAGAATTGAAAAGGCCTCAGCAACCTCTTCTGGTTCAACAAGTGCATCTGGACGGTGTAGTAGCAGAACATCTATATAGTCAGTCTGCAAACGTTTTAGGCTTCCGTCAACAGCTTCTAGAATATGCTCCTTGGAAAAATCAAAATACCCTTGCCTTATGCCACATTTAGTCTGAATTATAAACTTCTCCCTTATGCCTGGTCGCATATCAACTGCCTGTGCAAACATTTCTTCTGATTTTCCGCCGCCATAGATATCAGCATGGTCAAAAAAATCTATTCCCTCTTCCAAAGCCGTATTAATAAGGTTGGCCGCATCTTTTTTAGACATCTCGCTTATTCTCATGCAACCTAAAGATATTTCAGAAGCAGTAAGTGCTCCGTTTCCAATGCTAATTCTTCTCATTAAATCATCCTCCTGATTTATTAAAGCAATAACTGAATTCTACACCTTAAAGTAAACTTTAAGTCAATACTGCTATTGTGTACAAAAAAATAGCCGTCCAAACCTGTTTTCTTATTGGCTTTGAGCAGCTACTTTAAAATTCTCAAATTGATATGAATTATTGTGTTACTGCAAAGGCAGCAGCTATTGCAGCACCTAACCCTGAACCGTCCTTTACCAGCTTTATTTCAATATTAGAAGCATCTTCACCAAGGGCTTCTTTAAATGCTTCCTCCATTAGCTTAGGAGCATTAGGCATTTTTTCATAAATAGTTCCATCTATTGCAATTACATGCTTATTTTTTACAGAAGTGCCACTGTTTTCCTGATGGAACAATATTCCCATATGGGACACCGCCACAAGCCTAACTGTTCTTTTTAGTATAGCCTCAGATATCTTCTTTATTACCTCTGCATCTTCCAATGTACATTTATATTGTTCCTTTGTATTAGCTGGATACAGAATAAAGTTCTCAACCATCAGTGCATTAAAACTCTGATTAAAGAATGCATCTGTATCGACACCTTCCGAAGTAAAGATTGCTTTGTTTTTATATAAATCCTGACAAACCTCTTTTAAGAGACTTCCCATATAGTAACCTGAAACCATTTTTTCAAGCAACTGTGCTCCTGGTATCTGACTGTTTTTATCTATTATCTCATCATACTTTGTTACAGGAAGTCCCACATTGTAGTTACCAGATTCAATATTTACAATCATCTTTTGACCATTAAGAGGGTGGTTATTTTCCAGATAACATGTATTATGACCTGTCCCCATAATGGAGCCAATATCTGCTGTCTGATAACTATACATGGCAACCAGCAAGGTACCTACAGTATCATTCAGTATTGCAACCGGCTTAACATTTATGTTTTTTGCCTTCAATGCCTGTTCCAGCAGCTTATTTATATTCTGACCCTCAACTCCAGAGGTTGTTATTTCTTTGGTCCACTGAATAAGATAAGCATCATTTATTCCTTCCTGCCTGCATGGGAATGAAAATGTATTCCCAAGATACAAAGTTTCATCAGGTTCAATCAACTTGCCTATACATTCCGCCATAAATCCGAAGAGCTGCTTTTCATCGGAATCTGACTTTGTAAGGTCATAATTTTTTTCTTTATTTATGAGCTTCTCTTTTATTTCAGACACTTTTTCAAAATTTCCGTTGCTTATCTTATACTTTGTACATCTAAAGTTAGTACCACCCATGTCTATGGTCATAAAAGTGCCTTGTTCTTTTCCGGTAGGTTTTCCAATATATGAAGGAAGCATTTTAAGGCAGGTTTTTTCGCCTTTCAGGCTTTTTTCCATAGTTTCCTTAAACAGTGTTGCTATACGCAGCATATTTTCTCTGTCAACCTCAAAATCATTAATAACATCTTGTATTATTTCAGATTTGAACCCCATTACACACCTCTCAAATGAAAATTTTAATTATTAAACTGATTGTATTTTAACTCTTAAATCCAGTCAAGCTTAAATTACTCCATTTATATATGACATTGCCTTAAGAAGTTCATCTGTCTTCTCATTTTGATAAAATAACTCAAAGGTTTTCTTTGTGGAAAACATATATTTCATTAACATTCCTTTATCTGTGGATTCAAGAGACACACTTTTTACTGAATTTAAAGGTATAAATATTAAATCTCCGCAGATATCCTTATCGTCCATTGGTTCATACTTTTCCTTAAAAACTACTATCTCATTATTACTTACAATCGAATAGTGAGTTTGAGTAATGATTTTCCTGAATATTGACCAGTATCTGTCATAGACTCTCCTTTGATAGAGTTCTAATACAGATATTTGGTGCTTAAATAATGCTTCAGTTGTTAAAACTTTGCCTATATATTCAGGTTCATAGCTAGCGTATTCACTCAATTTAGCTACTTCTTCAGAGGTTCTCCCCTTTGTTATAAACTCCCGAACTTCCTTTACAATTCGGTTAATAATTTCTTCTGCAAAAGAATCAAAGAATATCCTTTCCCTGCCTTCCTCCTTATAGTAAATATTCAGACAAACAGGCTTGGGAAGGCCTTCTATAACTATGTAATTGATATCGTTATATTCAATGGAGTATTTTGAAATTCTCCCGTTTACTTTTTTTAAAACAACTATTTTATTTTCATATAATAATAAAATTTTCTCAAATACACTATGTTTATCGTTTGTAAGCGAGGAACATATTATTATGTTAACAGGGCTGAGTTCAGCTTGCAACAGGGTATCATAATATTCCTCGTATTCATTTTTAAGAAGTTCTATATCATTTTCAATAAAGTCTTTTGCATTTGACCCATCGGTACAAAACATATCTTCACTCCTTTTACATCTGGGATAAAAAATTCCCCATACCCATAAGTATAATTGTACAAAAATATATAATATTTGTAAAACAAAAAAATATGTCTTTATTTCTCCTTTACATATTTAATAAGTCCCTCTGTTATACCAGTTACCATTTTGTTCTGATATTCTTCAGTATTAAGAAGCTTATCTTCCTCTGGGTTAGTCATAAATCCCATTTCTAGAAGAATTACAGGTACCTTTGACCAATTAAACCCTGTCAATTCTGATGTCTCTTGGATACCTCTTGATTTGGCTTTTGTGTAATCTATTACTCCTGCCAGAACAAGTTCCCCTGCTTTTCTACTGTTTTCCAGAAGCTCTGTATCCTTTATATACTTATTCCCGGGTATCATCATTAGTACTCCAGACACACTGCTGTCATTTGTACCATTCCCATGTATACGTATAGTAAGGTCCACTTTCGCGGAATTCCAGAATTCTGCACGTTCTACATTTGTGAGGTCACATTCCTCAGTTTCCCTAACCATGACTACTTTTGCTCCATTTTGCTCCAAGGATTTTCTAAGCTTTTTAGCTACCGTAAGGTTAAGACTTGCTTCCGATACTCCTGTAGCAACTCCCATTGTACCACTTGCAATTGCAGCTTTTTGAATTTCAACTCCGGGAGCTATGGGCTCAGTTTTCTTATTTGGTTTTGAAACTTTGCCATGTCCTGGGTCAATGCAAATAGAAAAACCTTTTAGCGGAGTACTGTTAACAGTCTGAATCTCTTTATTTTTTTGCTGTGTAGAATTCTGATTTATGTGAATATAATTAGTAACTCCATATCCGAAAAGTACAGAAACTGCAAGGGCTATTACGTATATTTTAATATTTTTCTTCATATAAAACTCCTTGTTATTTTTTTATATAATAGTAGTTTCTGTATTTTTACCTTATTTTATTATATAAAATCAAATAATACTCTTACTTTCATCTCAGCAAGTAAGACAATTAAGAATTTTATCCTCTCATTAACAAAGGGTCAACCACTTATGTGATTGACCCTTTTAAGTTATAAACTTTAAATTTACTCTGTCTTGAATTTAGAAATCTGGCTTCTTAAATCAACTGACAGATCATTAAGAGTCCTAGCATGATTTGCCAAATCCTCTGCTGATGCCATCTGCTCCTGGGTGCTGGCTGAGATTTCTTCAGTAGTAGCTGCCGATTCTTCAGCCACTGCAGAAATATTTTCCATAGCTTCCATTACTTTTTCCTTTGAAACCATTATATTCTCAACGGATTTTTCAGTTCTTTCAATATTTTCTATAACTTCATCCATAGCACTGAAAACAGTTTTAAACAATTCCTGAGTATTATTTACTGCAAGTATCTGTTCACTGACAACTTCATTTGATTTAAATACCTCCTGCACAGTATCGTTTGTTTTTTTCTCAATATCCGCAATAATACTGTTGATACTTCCGGTAAACTCTTTTGACTGGTCAGCAAGTTTTTTAACTTCGTTTGCTACAACCGCAAAACCTTTACCTGCCTCACCTGCACGTGCAGCTTCAATAGCGGCATTAAGTGACAGAAGGTTTGTTTGCTCAGATATATTGACCATCATTTTTAGTATTTTTTGTATTTCCTTCATGCTGGAACTTAAATCATTAATATTTTCTGAAACTTTAGCTGTAGTATTACTTACCTGGCTTGACTTAGTGTTAAGTTCCTTGATAGTAGCAGTTGCAGTTTCGTTCAGCCCGCTGATTTCACGTGCAATTGATGTAACCTTAGCCACATCCTCTCCAACATATTCAATTCCTTGAGCCAGCTTGTCCATGTAACTTACACTTTCATTTATCTCTTCTGCCTGATCTGTAGAACCCTTTGCAATTTGCTCTATTGTTAGAGCTACTTGTTCTGAAGAACTATAAGCCGCTTCAGAGGCAGTCGCTATCTTCTGTGCGGAGTTAAGTACGCCTTGAGAGGAAGTTCTTACGCTTGCTACAAGCTTGTTTATATTGGTTATCATTTCATTAAAGTTATGACATACATCTGATATTTCATCGTTTTCATTGTCATTTATAGTGCCTGTCAAATCGCCTTCTTTTGCTTTTTTCATAGCAGCTGTGACCTTTTCCAACGGTGTTGAAACACTTCTTGCTATTACAATACACAGAAGTATAGCTATCAAGAAGCAAATAATTCCAATTATTACTGTCTTGTTTCTAAGACTGTTCGCTTCTTTGTTTAAATATGAATAAGGTACAACTGATGCAAGATACCAATCTTTACTTCCTAGCTTTGTATACGTAATTAAACTTTTACTTCCGCCAATCTTTAAATCAATATGTCCTGCTTTTACATCTCCATTTGCAGCCTTGGTGATGCCAGCAGCTAGTTTTTTGGAGTCATCATTTGCATTATTTACAGGATACTTATCTTCTGCTCTGGAAGATATGATTTTACCGTTTGAATCTACAATTAAAATTGGAAAGTTCTTACCTTTGTCATCTTTTCCTGTATCCATATCTTTATAGCTGGATACAAGGAAATTTGGTTTAGGTATCAGAATTACCTTTGCAATCTCTTTACCAAAGGTAGTTGATTTTACACTACCTACAAATCCCATGTATATGCTGGTATTTAAAGTGTCAGAAACTTCGATATCAGCCCACTTCTGCTTGGTCTCCACCTGTTTTATTGCTTTTTCTTTAATTACTTCTAGACTGTTAGTTGTATATATCTGTGATTTCGAAAAGTCATCACCATATATAAAAGTACAGTTCAACACATCTGGGAAAAGGGTAAACTTGTTTCCTAAAATTGTACCCAATTCTCTGTCTTTTACTATCCTGTCATAGTCATCACCTGACGTATAATAGTTGTTAAGTAAATTTTGTACTACTGTACTCATACCAATATCATTTATGTGGCCTTCCATACTTTTTATTTGATTATTTAGTACCACACCCGTTTGCTTAATTGTCTCTAAAGAATACGTTTTAACATTGCTGTCAATTGTATTGGTTGAACTCGTATAAGAAAATATACCTGTAACCAACAGCATAACCACTAAAAGTAAATTGAAAGACATTATTAATCTATTTTTTATCTTGAACCTTCGCAGGAATATAGATTTCCCGGAAAACATGCTACCTATAGCTCTACTGGGTTTTCCAACTCTACCTACTTTTTCAGCTTTGCCGGCTTTACCAGCTTTCCCTCCCGGCCTTTTCTTTAGCAATTTTTTTACGCTTGATATCATTGTCGATATAACTGAAGAAAGAAATGATGTGACTTTCTTACCGATAGCGTTTATTTTCATATGCTTACCCCCACAATTTAAACTTGTATTACAATAATTTTAAGTCTTTTGTCTTTACTTTGAATCAGGCACCAAAATTACATAATATAATCCGTGGAAATTATTAGAGTATTCAAAAAAAGCTAAAAATATCAGAATACTCATTAATTTGTATAATTCTATCATACTTCACCCAAGGCATTTTATCAAGTACTTTAGTCATATATGAGCAAACCAAAGTTTAGGTAAGTTTATTTTTTGTCAAAAAAACACTAAATCATTTATTTTATATAATTTATGGTAACATAATAGGTAAACAAGCAGAATTATTTTCCAATTACCCAAAGTATACTCCAGCCCTGAATACTGCTCTTTCTAAAAATAATAAAGCAGCCTATGTGAGCTGCTTTAATCTAAGATAGTATCTTTTTTATAAATCATCCTTATTTAATTCTTCTATTGATTTATAAATACTTTGCATTTTAAGATCAGTTTTGGCAATGGTATCTGCACATTCCTGAAGTTCCTGTGCAACAGATAGGGGTACAGTGTCATTGGTTTTATATCTTAACTGATGCTCCAAACTAGCCCAGAAATCCATTGCCATTGTTCTTATTTGTATCTCTACAGGTACTAATTCTTTTCTGTCAGAGAAAAACACCGGTATAGATACAACCAAATGCAAGCTTCGGTAACCATTCTCCTTTGGATTCTGTATATAATCTGTTACACGAAGCAAAACAATATCATCCTGCTGTGTAAGCAATTTTGCTATCATGTATATATCATCAATGTAATAACACACAACTCTGATTCCCGCAATATCATTAAGGTTTGCTTTAGCCGACTCTAGACTTATTTCGTGTCCTTTTCTGCTTAGCTTTCCAAAAATACTTTTTATGGACTTTATACGGCTTTGCATATGATGTATGGGATTTCTTTTATGTATAACCTGGAACTCATCATCCAGAATTTCTAATTTTGTACTTATCTCACGTATAGCTGATTGGTACAAATGCTGCATCTCAAAATAACTCTTTTTAAGACTATTGACATCTTCTCCCTTAAATAATTGCTCCAGACCGTTTAAAGAACTGATAGTTGCGGTTTTTTTCATTATCATACTTAATTGAACTCTCCTTTGTATTCGATAGGTTAGTTACCTATACCGTCCTTAAGTTGTCGGACAAAAATAAATCTACTTATATTATATCGTATCAAAATTAAATATGTATGAAAAAAATATGAATATTTGAATAAACTATATGTTCTTCCACGCAGGAAGTTTCTTCATCATAGCTTCTGCTGCAGAATTGGCAGCCATTTTATCCAATCCCTGTGTTTTGATTATAAAATTTGTCAAAGAATCTAATTTCTCTTCATATGACTGCATAGTACCATCAGGCCTTGCACAAAATTTGCAATAATCTTTTGACTCATCACCTAATGCGTAATCCGAAATTTCTTGCATAGGCATTCCACATGCTATACATTTTTTCATTTTTAATCATCCTCTCTTTTATTTTTGCAAGTTACCATATCAAGGTAAAATTTAATCATTTTTTCACCACATTTTTTTAAAACAGTACCCTCCGGTGAGAATAGGTCACTGTTGGCCATATAGTAGTGGACAAGTCCAATCCACCCGTTAAAAACCATATCCTCCGGAAGTTTTTTAATACTTCCTTCCTCAACTTCCTTTTGAATTGCCTGACTAAGATGAAAGGATACAGTTGACTGAAGCATTAATAAAGTATCTCTGGCCTCTTTCGGCAGCAATCTGTTTTCTATTACCAGTCTTGTATAAAAGGGCTCAAATTCCATCAGTACTTCTATGTGAGCTTTAAGCGCCAAACTAAAACCCTTTTGACCCCCGGCAATCTCATGGAGACGTGTGTTAATTCTCTCTCCTACGTCTTCTATAACCGCTGTCAAGAGTTCTTCCTGTGTATGAAAATGTGCAAATATTGTTCCATGGGATACACCTGCTTTTCTGGCAATGTCTGCAGTACGTGTTGTTGTCAGACCATTTACAGCAAACTCATTAACCGCTGCTTCAATTATCCTTTTTCTTGTTGAATTCTTTTGTAGCTGTCTTTTATTTTCTTTCACTTAACCACTTCCATTTTAATTGAGTATTAACTCATTGACTATATACTCAGTATAATTCTTTAGGAATATATTGTCAATAGTACTGCATTACTTTGTGATAACTGGAAAGGTATGTTTATTGCACTGTTTGGGCATTTTCAGATATAATTATGTATACTAAGATTTATATTTTTTCTATGCTTTCAGAAGTATTTTGCAAGTCATAATTTAAATCACTTTGTAATAAATTTATCTGATTAATTAGTGAAGATATAGTGGGAGATATCTATGAAATATTTTGTAAAAACAAGCATTATAGTTATATTAATAGCTTTTGCTGTAGTTTTGGCTGCCGGTTTCTATTTTTATGATCTATCCGTTGCCCGTACAAAAAAAGCATTTTTAGCCGAATACATAGCCACTAAAAAGTCCGTTATGGTAAACAATGAAATTGAAATAAAAAAAGCGCCATCTGAATTCACCGATGACATAGACTGGCTTAGCAAGCAATCCTATGAGACAGTTGATATTGTATCTTACGACGGATTAAAACTAAAGGGATATTATCTTAGTGCTGAATCTCCTTCTATGAATACAGTTATATTGTCTCACGGTTATTCTTCAAAAGGTCTATGGATGGGCTTATATGCCAAACTGTATAATATGTTGGGCTATAACGTTCTTATGCCTGACGATAGGGGGCATGGCAACAGCGAAGGAAATTACATAGGATTTGGCTGGGTGGATAGGAAGGATTATTTAGAATGGATTAATTTTGTTATTAAAAAATCAGGCCCTGATACTAAGATAGTTCTTCATGGAGTTTCCATGGGAGGAGCTGCGGTTCTCATGACTAGCGGTGAAAACCTCCCCTCCAATGTAAAGGCTATTGTTTCTGACTGTGCTTATACGTCGGTAAAAGATGAACTTTCATATCAAATGAAGAGAATGTATCACCTTCCATCTTTTCCTCTGCTTAATGTCACAAGCATTATTACCAAAATAAAGGCTGGGTTTACCTTTGAGGAAGCATCAGCTCTCCAACAGGTTAAAAATAGCAAGACTCCCACACTTTTTATTCATGGAGGGAATGATGAATTCGTTCCTACCAGTATGGTAAATGAGTTGTTCGAGGCATGCCGCAGTGAAAAAGAACTTTTCATCGTTCCCGGTGCCGGTCACGGAGCCGCATTAGATACAGACCCCGATGGCTATATTGCAAAGGTTAAAGATTTTACTGAAAAATATATTAATAAGTAAATTAAGTATGTAATACACTTTTAAGTAACTTCCATTTCAAATGCAACGCAGAAGTTCGGAAGGGGTTTTCCACTGTTATATCCCACAAATGTGTCCGAATCCCGCAGAAGTCCCCATCTGCATGTTCCCCCTGTTCTGCTTGTACCCGCTGTGAAAGCATATCCTACCTTAACTCCAGTTGATGGTACATCTTCGTCACATGTTATTTTTACTGAATCACCTATTATTTCAACTGACTGTATGGCTATTCGCTTGCTTTGTGTATATACTTCAAAACCTTTTCCGTTTTTCCATTCTGTAAGAGTGCTTTGATTTGGTTCAGGCATTGAAGTGTCCCAAACCAGTGGGCCAACAGGTACATGGAATTTCACCGTTATAACATTCCCGCTCCTTTCGGTACCTATAGGCTGCAATGGCTGCCAGTCATGTCCCAGGACTACCCTTTCGTAATAAACCTTGGCAAACTGCTCTCCTAGCTGCTGATATCCGCTTGCTGTCAAATGCACCCCATCAGCGGCATATTGCCTTTGATAATTTGGTCCAACGCAAACCATATCTCCAGGGTAATCTAAACCTGCTTTCCATTGCACCAGTGTAGATGTAGAAGTTCCTATACTTCCGCATGAATTCTGCTGGACAATGAACATAGGTATGTTCTGGGTCTGTCCCGTAATTGCCTTAATATCCTGATTATAGTCTTGCCATAATGTATGTAGCTGATTTTCATAGTTTGTGTTACCTGAATCACTTTCACCATGAGTAATTATAATAGCTCCTACTCCATATGTTTTACCTTCTTGCTGTGCTAGTCGTTTTATTGCCTGAACTTCAAATAATGTAGCTGCATATGCACGTCCTGAATAAGTTGTTTCAGGTGCTCCCTTGATTAGGGCATTAATACTTTGTCCTGTTTCACCTATCGCAGTGTGTACTGAAATATAGTCTTTTCCCGAAGCATTTCTAACCAGAGATGTAATTTGATTTGCCATTGCTGAATGTGGTGTTTCACCGAAAATGTTTCCCGGATAAGCACCACCATAGTAATAGCCGTATTCCCTTACGGGCTCAACTAGAGGAATCATCTTAAACAGGCTATTATCTGGGTCAAATGGCGGAACCATAACCTTTTCCAGTGAAAGTTTCAGATTGTTAAAGGGCTGCTGGGTTGTAGCTGGAGGATTCCCTTCCGCACCAACCGAAAGGCTTTGTCCAGTACCTACAATTCCTGCCCAGTCCCAAGGGATTTTTACATTATTTATTGATTCCACAGGGAATTTGCTAATATTTCCAAGTATATAGCTTTTCAACAAAGCATAGTCCAGAACATCAACAACTCCATCCCCGTTTAAATCTGCATACTTAAAGCGATCATCTCCCGGGAAGCCTCTGTCATTATCTAATAAATAAATTTTAAATGCTGCGAAATCAAGTCCGTCAACACTGCCATCACTGTTCAAATCCCCATAAATATCCGTTGATACAGCTGCTTTGGAAATGGATACATTACTTGTGATAGAGCAGATAAGGGCAAGTATTGTTATAAAGGCAAGTACCTTTTGCCTTGCTTTTTTCATAATATTCACGTCCTTCTTATAATTTTGTTAATTATTTATCTAATATACATTAAATGTATTTATTTGCATATTCTACTTTTGAATAAATAAATCCTCTAACAATATCTATCTGCAATTTAAAGTTGTTGATTTATTGGATTATGCATGTTATTCTATTTACAAATAAATGATTGGAGTTGAAAAGATGAAGTAATTATTCTTGCTGATTTTAATACACAACCAAACAATGACATTTATGGGAGTAATCCCTTGTTTTGTTGTGCAACGCAAGAAAGTTACTTATTTTTTTGGCTCATTCGGTATATCTTTTGTTCCCTGTCGCCCTTAGACAGGGGTCTTGCTGTATTTTTATGAGCTGCGGAAAAAATAACTTTCTTGCAGCTCATATTATTTATACAGGAGGATATTTAATGTCTTTAATTAATGTTACTAACCTAACTTTTGCCTATGATGGTAGTTATGATAATATATTTGAAAATGTAAGCTTTCAGCTGGATACTGATTGGAAACTGGGCTTTACAGGGAGGAATGGCAGAGGAAAAACTACATTTCTCAATCTCCTGCTAGGTAAATATGAATACAGCGGTAGTATTTCATCAAAAGTTAACTTTGAATATTTCCCTTATGAGGTGAAAAACGAAAAAAATAATACTATAGATGTTATCGAGGAAATCTTACCCAATTATGTTCTATGGGAGGTTATACGTGAGCTATCTTTATTAGAGGTTGATGACGATGTTTTATACAGACCTTTTGATACTCTGTCCAACGGCGAGCAAACAAAGGTCTTACTTGCAACTCTTTTTCTAAAAGAGAACAGTTTTTTGCTTATTGATGAGCCTACAAACCATCTGGATATAAATGCTAGACAGGTTGTCAGCGATTATCTTCGCACAAAGCATGGTTTCATTTTGGTATCCCATGACAGAGCTTTCTTAGATAATTGCATTGACCATATCCTTTCTATTAATAAAACTAATATTGAAATCCAGAAGGGAAATTTTTCTTCATGGTGGGAAAATAAAGAGATGCAGGATAACTATGAACGTGGGGAAAACGACAAGCTCAAAAAAGATATCAAAAGGCTCTCAGAATCAGCAAGGCGGACATCTGAATGGTCTAATAAAGCCGAAGCAAAAAAGATTGGTTTTGACCCTACCCGTACTGAAAAAAGTATAGGACGCAGGCCTTACCAAGGTGCAAAAGCAAAGAAAATGATGAGTCGTTCAAAAGTCATTCAAGAAAGACAGCAGTCTGCAATTGAGGAAAAATCCAAGCTTCTAAAGAACATTGAAAGCTCTGAAAAGCTTAAAATTACACAACTCAATTTTCATACAAACAGGTTTATCGAGATGGAAAATGTGTCTATATTCTATGGTGATAAAACAGCTTGCCATAACGTAACCTTCACCATAGAACAAGGTGACAGAATTGCTCTCATGGGTAAAAACGGTTCAGGCAAATCAAGTATTATAAAGCTTATTTGCGGTGAAGAACTTAATTATACCGGAATCATCAGGAAGCCAAATCAGCTAAAGATTTCCTACGTATCCCAGAATACTACCAACCTCAATGGAAATCTAAGAGACTTTGCCAGAGCCAACGAAATTGACGAGAGCCTTTTCAAGGCTATTTTAAGGAAGTTTGACTTTTCCAGAGTACAGTTTGAGAAAGATATTTCTGATTTCAGCGGAGGACAAAAGAAAAAGGTATTGATTGCTAAAAGTCTTTGTGATAGGGCTCACCTGCATATCTGGGACGAACCGTTGAATTTTATTGATGTAATTTCACGAATGCAGATTGAAGAACTGCTATTGGAGCATCAACCAACTATTCTCTTTGTAGAACATGATATCGAATTTTGCAATAATATTGCCACAAAGATTGTTCAACTGTAAGTTGTGCTATAGTGGGCTGTCGCATAATTGTTTTATCTATTTTAACCTGTACTTAGAGTATTATTTATCAATGGAAGCTTGGTTAAAGATATTTGAATATGTTTCTCGGCGAACATGGATATTTTACCGTAAAACCTATCACGATGTAGGTTTTAGCGACACGATGAATCATGGACGGTGAATGTGAGCGACGGTAAAATATCCTAAAATGAGCCGATAGAAGCTTTTCAAATATCTTAGAAGCAAACATTGATATAGTTTTATACGGGAGTAGAGTGTTAAAAAGATACTCTGAATAAATTAGCTTTCATCAAACCCTTGCGAATCTGTGGTCCTACCAAAGCTGCTATCAGAATTTTTATCATATCCCCCATAATAAATGGAATTACACCTACTGAAAAAGCTGCACCCAAAGACATATGTGCTTGATATGCCAACCAGACTGTACCAAACAAATAGCAAATTGCTGTACCTATAACCATTCCAACTAATGACAAATACCATTTATCCCAAAACTTATCTATAAAGCAGCCTCCAATCAGTGCCATAAAAATGAATCCTATTATATAGCCTCCTGTTGGACCAACAAGTTTTGGCAAACCACCCGAAAATCCCGAAAATACAGGAAGTCCTGCTAATCCTATCAACATATAGACTATGTAGCTGAGAGTTCCTTTTCTCATACCAAGGGTATAAAGTGCAAAATATATTGCAAGATTTGTAAAGGTAATGGGCACTACGCCTATGGGTATGGATAATGGCCCCAAGATGCAGATTACAGCCGTTATAACCCCTATAATTGCCATTTGACGTATTTTCATATTACTTTCCATAGCTCTCCTCCTAACGCTTTATATATAATATTTATTACCTGGTAATAAGAGTATATAATTAATAAAGGCTATTGTCAACCATTATTTTAATATTGGTTAACAATAGCCTTTACTTCAATAGAAATAGAGCTATTCTTACTTAAAATAGAACAGGTATCTTTTCAAAGACAGGTATTTTAGGCAATTCACCTGTAACAGGTCTGAAAAATACTTCATATCTGTTTATTGCAGGCTCAAAAACAATT
Organism: Ruminiclostridium josui JCM 17888; assembly: GCF_000526495.1. NCBI lineage: Bacteria > Bacillati > Bacillota > Clostridia > Eubacteriales > Oscillospiraceae > Ruminiclostridium > Ruminiclostridium josui. Next base: position 1,513,112 of record NZ_JAGE01000001.1, read on the forward strand.
ATTTGTTGGGTTCTGGTATTATATAAGTCTCCATCGTTCTGAAGTCCAGGTTCCTCACCTTGATAATATGATGCTACAGCTTTCATGTTATCAAATGTAAACTTTTCCCCTTGCTCCTTTAATACTTTTTTCATACTATAAAATCTATTGGTATTAAAAGGGTTATTGGAGTAGTTATCCAAATTACCCTTTAACATAAAGGAATTCACAGTGCCAACTGAATCAACAATGTCCCAGGTAATACCTTCATTTAATTCTGACTTCTCAGTTCTTACATCTCTAATACTGTTTTCTTTTCCGCTTATATTGTTCTCCAATACCTTAGTTACTTTGTCGTCACTTAAAAGTATTAAATGTCCATATGTATAATTTCTTATTGGAGATTTCAGATAAGACGCAACTCCATTAATTGTTGTGTAATTTTCAAGTGCATATCTTAAGTCAAAGGGATATGAACGTTTGCTCTTAGAACTGTATTCTTCTCCCGTACTTGAATCCAAAATTGCACCAAATACCTTATTATCATTGAAGGCAGATATACATCCCATATATCCTAAATACCCTATAGTACAGATTGATTTTTTAGAATTTTTAAATGTAACCACTGACTGGATTCGTGCCAATTGATTTTCAGACCCAGCATACCAATCCAATATTCTCATGCTTATATTATCATTCTTTTCAGTTTTGCTTCCATATACTCCTGCCCCACTGCATTGTGAAGGCCTGACTACATCTGGGCATAAATTCATTAAAAACATCTCACCTGTTGAGAGTTTGCCATCGCCTCGTACATTCTTATCCTTACCTGTGAAATTTGAAGCAATTCCCTTTATTTCATCAACATAGTCTTTATCTATTTGAGAAACAATGTCATTTATCCTTTGCAGCATTAAATTATAAACTTCATCACTTGACGTAATTTCCGCCAAATATGAGTCTATAATGGCTTCATATTCAGGAACGGATTTTAAAATTTCAGAGCCGTATTCCTTTCCGATTTTTTCGTGAGATTTTTCACCTTTAAAATTTAATATTACTTCATAGTGTGACCCCTTGTTAGTGATAGTAACTCTTTGGGTAGTTTCTGCTGCATTTATTGTAATGAACCCCAAATTTAAGCTCGTAACCAATACAATAATAGATAATAAATGTAATAATCTTTTTTTCATACCTTCCTCCTTGTATATCCATTTTTGCAATATTATAACACATTATTAGTATTTATTGCTTTTTCCCACGAAATAATATAATATTATTTATGAATGATTGTTCATATGTTCATTTATAGGAGGTTTTCTTATGCAGACAACTGATTTCATTTCTTTGATGTTGCTTATCATCTTTGGATTAAGCTATATTCTAAAGCTTGTAATATTAAAGAAAAATAACAGAATTAAAGCCAATGTTCTTGCTAAAGGCAATAAGGAATTTTCCATTTACTTCACGGAACTGTTTGTCAGGACTTCCAGTACGTTGTGGTTAGTATCCTGGATATCCGAGATTGTATTTCATAACAAGATATCTCATATTACAGGTAATATATTTAAAAGTATGTTTATTACATATACAGGTATCCTTATAACAGCTTTAGGTTCAGGCATTTTTATTTTGGCAATTGTTTTTATGAAAACTTCATGGAGAGTGGGTATAGACAAAAGTTCACAGACAACCCTTCTTACCAACGGAATCTATAAATATAGCAGAAATCCTGCTTTTGTTGGCTTTAATCTTATGTTTTTAGGTGTTTTCCTTAGTTATTCCAATATTATTACCTTGGGTATATGGTTTATTAATATAATTGCCTTTCATTTACTTATTCTACAAGAAGAAAAGCACCTCTCAACTGTATTTGGAAAGGAATATGAAAAATACAGAAGAAACGTTCCAAGGTACTTACTAGTGTTTAAAATTGGCAGCTATAAAGTTAAAAATTCTTGTAAAAAATAAAGGAATTTAGGGAAAATTGTCGAATAATAACTGTGAATGATGTGTTTTAATCTATTCTTATATATTAACAACTTGTTCCTCAAAATTCAAATTAGACTAAATAAAGTAAACGGCAATACAGATAAACTCATGTTATAAATTTAATTGCTTCTACTATGTAATAGTTCGGTAAATCTGCATCAGGATAATATACTACCGATAGACAAATTAATAATTTGCTTATTGGTGTAAATTATACAATATTCTTCAAATAACAGGAGGTAACAGATGCGTATTAAAAATGCAATCAAATTCAGAGGGTTGAGTTGGAAAGTGTTTACGGTGTCTGTGTTGTGTATGCTAATACCTATGATGATAAGTTTGTTTATAGCAAGTTATTTTTCAGAAAAGTATTTGGGCGACTCAGCCAGTAATTCATTGCTAAATATTGCCGTTGAAAAAGCAAACCAGATTGAATTAGCCTTGACTGATTTAGAGAAGCAGGCTCAGTCAATTGCAATGCAGCCTAGTATAGTTGATCCTCTTACTGATGCAACTATTAACTCCACTAACCCGGATACGGCAGTTGTTCAGAAGATTTCAAAGAATTTAGAGGATAATTTTAATCTGGCAAACGGTCTCTTCGAGAATGTATTCTTAATGTACAAAAACAAAGATATAGCTGATGGTATCGGGGGTAAATCTGTAGGTTGGGAAGATGAAACAATGGGAAGCGCAGATAAATTACTGGTACGTAAACCAAGAGTATCACCTACTACCGGTCGCCCTGTTATTACAATAGTAACTCCTGTAAAGAACAATGACAAACACCTTGGTACAGTAGCAATGGCAATAGAATTGAATAATGTGTCCAAAAATATCATTAATAGTAATTCTTCTAAAAGTGATTTTAAAACACTTATTTTAGATTCTGAAGGACTTGTTTTATCATCAACAGAAGAAAAATTAGTTTTATCCTTGAATTTCCAGGACAAGGCCTTAGGATTGCAGGATTTCTACAATACAATAAAATCAAACAAATCAGGTGTTGGTACTTTTACCCTTGATGGAAATAAATATATGGCAGCTTACAGCAACAGTGACAAGTACGGTATGTATATATTATCCTACAAGCCAGTTTCTGCATATATGAAAATAATAAATAATCTGAAATTAATATTATTTATGGTTATTTTAGTAAGTATTATTATCTCAGCAATTGTTATTTATCTGTTATCCCGAAAAATAACAAAACCTATACTTGCAGCCGCTAATCAAGCAGAACGATTGGCAAATGGAGATTTAACGGTTTATATCCCCGAAGCTTCTCTAAAAAGGAAAGATGAGCTAGGTATGCTGGCAAATTCTTTCTCAGGCATGATTCAGAATTTTAAGACAATAATAACTCAGATAAATGAAACAGCTGACAAAGTGGCTGCCTCCAGTCAGGAATTGTATGCATCCGGCGAGCAGGTTGGTACAGCAGCCGAGGATGTAGGTAGAACAATTCTTGGTATTTCCACCGGTGCTGAGGAGCAATCGACAAATATTAATTCGGCATTGTTGAATTTGAGAAATTTAATAAACCAAATCAACGAAGTAAATACAAGTACACATAATATGCAAAAAACTACTGTACGTATGATAGATGATATTACAAGAGGAAGCAAGACTGCTAGTGAGTCCATTGATAGTATCAATAACCTTAAAGCTGATACTGAAGGTGTTTCAAAGGTTATTTTCAATTTAGGGAACACTTCCAATCAAATAGGAGAGATTATTGAATTAATCACCGGTATAGCTGAACAGACCAACTTACTCGCCTTAAATGCAGCTATTGAGGCGGCAAGAGCAGGAGAAGCCGGCAGAGGCTTTAGTGTAGTCGCCGATGAAATAAGAAAACTAGCTGAAGAATCTGCTGACGCCAGCGGCAGGATAGCAAAGTTAATTGTTGAAGTACGAAGCGGAGTTGACACAGCTGTTAATAAAATGGATAGCAGTATAAAATCTGTAAATTCAAGTGTAAAAGCTATTCAGGAAAATGGAGAAACTTTCTCTGTAATTTACCAACAAGCTGAACAACTAAAGGGTATCGTAGCTAATGTAACCGAAAGTGTAAAAATAATGACCGAAAGCAGCCGTGACTTTGAGGATACAATGCAGCAAATAAATGAGACAAGTCATGAGTTTGCCGCTAACGCAGAAGGGGTATCAGCAGCCAGTGAAGAACAAATTGCTTTGACAGAAGAAATAGTCACTGCTTCAAAAGCAATGGCAGAAATGTCTGAAGAACTATCGGAACTTATTAAAAGTTTCAAACTATAGAAGATTATATTTAAGGCTATGGGCAGTTTTGTCCATAGCCTTTTGCTAATCAGTAAACCATGCGCACCTATGCAAAAATACTGTTAAGAAACGGGCAAATTATGGTGTTAAAAATGCGCCAATTTATCAAGCAAATCAGTTACTAATTTTTTTTCCGTCTCAACCATTTTCTCTAAACCGGCGATTACCATTTCAACAAGCCTTCTATTTTTATTAATATTAAACTTTATTATCATATTTCTGAAACTAAGAGCCTTGTTTCGCAACTGGCTATAACTTTCAAGCAGATTGCTATCCCTATTTATATAGTTGTTATCAATAAGATATTCAATACGGGAAACCATAGTTTTCTTATGCTCCCAAAGTACATGCAAGGCTATCATATTACATTCTTTTTTATCCTCTTCAAGGACTGATTTAAAGTTGTTTATTATCTCCCTGTAAACAGACATACCGAAAATCACATTTTTTGTAGGATTATTTATTATTCTAAGCCTTTCCGACGTATTTCTAGAAAGCAAAAAGTCCTCCAATAAATTTTTAACATTTACTATATCGAAATCGAAGGATGGTAAGTAAGAATTTTCATCCTTTGGCCTTAATAGTATCACATCATTTCTTCTTTCAACAGAATGATTGTATGAACTTTCAAATTCCGAAAAACTGATACATGATTCATTATATGCATATTTATCAGTATATCCTATAATTTTTAGTATCTTTCTACTTAAATCATATCCAAATATCATGTTATCATGCCTAAAATGTCTCTTTTGATATGCCTCTCTATCTGGAATATAAAACTCATCCAGATACGTGGTTACGTAATACCCCATATCAATACTGCTCACAATAAAATCAATGATATTGGTGTTACTTCTATGTATAAAATCTAAATCCAAGATTCTATAATCTAATAACGGATTGTAAATACAGATACCGGCAATTACAAATTTAAAAAAATTTAACGTATTATCTTCCAAAACATACTCTAGCTGTATATAGTTACTTAAGAACCATTTTTGAAAATCTTTATGATCAATTGATGCCGTGAGAGAATAGGCATGATGTAAATAGCAATATATCGGAGGCTTAACAATCTTCAGATTCTTTATACACATAAATATTATCTCCTAATTTTAAGTTCTTACATTTGCTAACAAGATATTACGATAATTTTAAGTCCGTTAGCCCTTGCTTTACTAACCACATAACACTTCTTCGGATTAAACTCTTGTGGTATTTCTCACTATATATCGTTAATATTTCAGCTAATGATATTCCCTTTGTTCCTACATCTTTAACCGTTTTCAGAATCTCCGGTGCTAACTGGAACTCAAGCAAATGATTTTCAATAGAATAGTGAAACGGCAAAGGGCTATTCCCTTCAAGTACACTTTCCCCGTCCCTAGTTATATGAATAAAAGTACTATCATTAATAAAATACGTTGGATATCGAGAAAAGGCCTTACAGTATATAGGTTGTATAAACCTCAATTTGTTACTCATATCCTGTTCAGGTGTTATAGTTCTTAAAAAACATAATTCTTCCCAAAGTTTCTCATATTCTTTGATTACGCTCTGCCAACTAAACTTTTCCCTTGCTCTTCTAAACGAATTCTCAGACATTTGTTTGCAAAGCTGTGGGTTATCTAACAATGTCTGTATCGCGTTTTCGTAGCGATTTAAGTCAACAACAACAGACTGACTTAATAAAAGATGATGAAGTCCTACTCTATGCATTGGTTCCGATGGAAACAATGCTGCTTCCTTAATATCTTCATCACAATTTGCCCAGTAAGTCGGAATTAAGAAGCCTGTAACTCCATCTTCTACAGTGTCTCTATAGCCATCCCAGTCAGAAACAACCTGGGGTACTCCACAAGCCATAGCTTCAATAGGAGTTATACCAAATGTCTCCTGAACATTATCAATTGGTGAAACAAAAACATCTGCTGTCGAAAACAATAAATGGCGTTTTGAAACATCATTTTGAGAGATAATTTTTACCTTGTCACTTATACCTAATTCAGCTATATATTTTTCTATTTGTGGTATCATGGGCATATTTTTTCTATCATGTCCTGCAAGAACAAATAATAACTTCTTATCCGGGTTTTTTTCAAGAAGACGCTTATACACCAAAAGAGCGGGCAATAAGTCAGCTTTATCATACGCAGATATCCTTCCTACCCATAGTAATACAAATGCATCTTCAGGTATTCCACATTCCCTGCGAACTGCTACTTTGTCCCTCGGAGTAAACTTCTCAGTATCAACCCCAAGTGGGATAATATCTAATCTACCTTCATATTTGATATCACTGTTATATACTTCATTTAGTGAATTGCTTATATTATCAAGCATTTCTTTCACTACGTGTTTTACCGCCCTTGATGTACATATCAGAGAATCATATTTTCTAAACGGCATAAGTAGCTTCATTAAATAAAAACTTTCAATATAATTTGGATAACTTGCTCCATGAATAGTATATGTTATAGGAATTTTAAAATCAGTAAAAAACTCCCTCAAAAATACCAACGGTATAAATTCCATGCTTACATTATGTAACAAATCTATATTAGCTTTCTTTTGATACTGTAGGACATCAAGTTCAGAAAAAATACTTAATTTAGTTTTTGCTTTTCCCCGACGACTCAAATTATTATACTTTCTCTCAATAGCACTTTTTTGAAACTGTAAAGAATCACATATACATGTAATCTCTTCTAAGGAACTATGGCTTATCAAAGCTTTGAATACATCATCAACAGCAATATCATATCCGAAAACGGAATCGAGGACAGGCATAACTCTAAATGCATTCCCCATAATTCCTAAATTGTTACATAATTTCTGTTGCATATATACCTCCTGTTTTTTCCTTATTTTTGATATTTACTTCATCCACTTTTCCCATATTCAGTTTTATTATTTTGTCTGCAGTATGGAAATAATGGTCATCGTGTGTAATAGCAATAACACATTTATTAGCCTTTTTCAGTTGAGGCAAGAGAGATTCATAAAAATACTTTTTAAATAACGGATCTTGATCTGCAGCCCATTCATCAAATAGAAATACACCTCTATCTTCCAAATAGCTTACGAGAAGTGCAACTCTTTTTCTTTGTCCAGTTGATAATTGAATGGTACTAAATTCACCATCTTTTACACCTAATTTTTTATCAATTTGTAGCATTATTAAGAGTTTATCTGTTTCTTCCACCTTTTTTTCGTAGTCTATTCCGTATAGCTTGTTAAACAAATAATAATCACTAAAAACTGTTGAATAATATTCACCAAGCTCTCTATACCCCATTTTTTTATTTTCGATTATTATGCTTCCGCTGTCTGGCTTATAAAGGCCTGTTATAAGCTTTGCCAGAGTTGTTTTTCCGCTACCGTTTCCTCCGGTAATAAACGTTATTTCTCCTGCCTGAAAAGCTAAGTTTATAGGCCCCACAATAAATTTATTATCATCATTACAATATGTATACTTTACATTATCTAATCTGATATTTACCCCTTCACTGCTTATTATATCTTTTATATTTTTATTCACTTCTTCAATTAGTTTTATAGTATTATCCTGAGGTAACTTTTCAATTAACTCGTTTATCCTTTTCCAACTCACCCTGATTCTGAATATTTCAGGTATATTGTCTAACACTGAGTGGATAGGATTGGTCATATATAAGAACACAAAAATGTATGCCCTTAATGAGTCTGTCTGAATGTTATCAAATATTAGAGGAAAGACAAAGGCAACGGCACCTATTACGAAAGTGAATAAAAGTTCTCCAATAACAAAGACGTTTACAAATTTATCTGATGCAGCAATATTCTTTTCCTTATATTCAGCACAACAACTTTCCATGTCATCTCTAAAATCTTTGCGTTTTGCTACTTTAAGAGTTAATTCCTTAAACCCCTGTATAAAATCATTTATGAATTGTATGAAAACATTTTGAATATCCCTGGTTTTCTCCCAAAGCTTATTTGCAGATTTTCCAATAATATAATATAATCCTGCTGCTATGATAATTATCAACACTGACAATAGTAAGCCAAAAATATTAATTGTCCCCAAGTAAACAAAGCAACATAGCAGTGTAGCAATTCCTGTCAACGCTCCTATAGTCACACCGGGAAGCCTGCTTATAGTCTCTGTATCGTTATTTAATCCTGTATGAATTTTACCGCTCTCAATCTTTTCAAATTCATAATAGGGCATTCTCAGAGTCTTTTCAATAAGCTCAATCCTCTTATCGTAAATTATGTTATTCATTAACCTTATCATTTCTTTTCTGATAAGCTTTTGTCCGAATACATATAACATTATCCCAAGGAAAAAATAAAATAACAGTCCACTTTGGATTGCATTCTTTCTATTTAATGCTTCATTAATTACAAAAATAATAAATGCATTCCCAAAACCACTTATGAAGCTTAATACAATCAATGGAAAAAATGGTTTATCTTTTTTCTTTGGAAAAAGGTTATCAAGTTGAAAATAAGCCAGAAAAACAATTGATGTAGCAAATAATGAAATAGTACAAGGTATAAAACTAGACGGCGCCCATACAGAAACAAAATTCCAGTTTAAGCCATTATAAAGAACTCTTGGAATGATGTATAGGCAATAACCCAGACCAACAATAGAAATAAGTGTAATAAATAAACCTATATAATTTGCTTGCTTTGTAGAAATAACCTTTCTTTTTTTACGAATCAGTTCTAGTACAAAAATAACTAAAAAAACTACAGTAAGTACGAATAATAAAATAGAAACACAAAATATTGTGAATGCAATATTATCTATAGACAACATCATATCAACAGTCTTATTATAAAGCTTTCGGTCCATTATAATATCCATAATTCCCCGAGCAATAGCCCCGGTAAAATCAGAATTCAAATTTGCAAGAACAGCTACACCTACTTTATCTTCTGGTCTAAATGTGATATATGATGCAAAGTTTGGATTTGAACCTGCATGACTTATTTCCCCTGAACCCTTTTGGTAAATTTCCCAACCTGCGGCATATGAAGAACCTCCATCAGTTGGACTTACCGTCCTATCTGGAATATGAGACTTCTTAATTAAATCTATATATTTTTCCGGAAGATTATATGAAAGCATCTGAATTTTCAGCCACTTTTCCATTTCACCAGAGTCCATTATAAAGTATCCAGCAGGAGTATTTCCTCTAAAAGTAGGTGCATAGTACTCTTGTGCTCTTAAAAATCCCGGTTTATACCCTGTTGCCATGTTTGCTTTTGAATATGCCTCATGTCTGTCTAATAGAGTTCCATTAAGTCCCAATGGGTTCAATATGTTCTTCTGAATAAAGTTTTCATAAGAATCTCCGGTTACCTTTTCAATTATAAATCCTAATATATCATAGTTAATAGTTGCGTATAGAAAGCTTTCTCCCGGATAGTGTTCTAATTCCTGGTCTTCCAATGTTCTTACACAGTTTTCAAGAGCTTTATCACCCGTATCCACGGAAATTTCCCCAATAGATTTAAAAGGTATTCCAGATGTATGATATAAGCATTGACGAAGCGTAATATCCATAGATTTTCCTTTATACTTCGTACTGAACCAAGGTATATATTTACGTACTGGATCATCCAGATTAATCAATCCTTCTCTTTCCATATATAATATGCCCAAGCCTGTAAAAGCTTTGGAAGTAGAACCAATTTCAAATAGTGTTTTATCTGTTACAAATTCTTTTTTATCTAAATTTTTATATCCAAAGCTTTTTTTATAAACTGTTTTTTCTCCATCTACAATAATAACTGATATTCCCGGTATTTTTCCCTTCTTCATTGTTTTACTGATATGCTCTTCAATCTTCTGAATTTTATTATCAGTAAAAAAGTTCTCCATTTTATCTGCCAATGCAATATTGGGTAGTATAACATTTACAAGTATCATTGCAAAAAACACTATTAATTTTGTTGCATTATACATTATTCTTTTCATTTATTAATCACCTTTATAAAAATAATAAATCCAGCTCATCTTGTAACAAGTCTATAGTCTCAAAATCTGATGGCGTAAAACTTACACTTTCTTTACTTGAACAATGCTCAATTATTTTAGTTATGCTATCCATATAAAGTTCTGCGAATCTCTTTATACTATCCTTTTTAAATTCTTCTTTGTTATATATAAATGTTACTTTTAAGCAGTTGTCAATTACCATAGCGTTTATTTCCACTAAACATGTAAATTGATTTTCAGTGGCTGTATCAATACTTATATGTCCATTTGATATACTAAAGTATTCTGTTTCCGATATTCCCGTCATATCACCTAAATAATTAAATCTTATAAACCTTTTACCATTACTTTGTATCTGTGGAGACATATATTTTAATACTCCAAACCCTATACCTTTGTTGGGTACCTTTCTTAGCTGTTCCTTAACGTTTTTAATGGTTTGTGGAAGTTCTTCTCCATTGATTTCAAAAGCAATAGGATAAATACTAGTAAACCATCCCACAGTTCGGGTAATGTCTACTTCATCAAATATTTCTTCACGGCCATGTCCTTCAACCTCAATAACAATACTGTTCTTCCCTGTATATTTATTTATAGCTAATGAAAGGGCCGTTATTAATAAGTCTTTTGTTTCGGTATTATAAGCTCGGTTGGCTTTTGAAAGTAACAGCTTTGTATCCTTCTCGGATATTACATCAGATAAAGCAATGCATTCTCCTTGATAAGCCACAGCAGTAATATTATCCGTGGGAAATGAAAAATTCTTCTCTAAAATACTATTCCAGTATTCTGTTTCCTGAACTGCTTCACTTTCACTAAATTGGATTAGAGCCTCGGACCATTTCTTATAAGAGCATGTCTTTTGCGGGAACTCAAAGTTAATATTACCTTCTTTAGCTCTTAATAGATTCTCTAGATCTTCTAGAATAATTCTCCACGACACCCCATCAACCACAAGATGATGCGCTGTAAGCAATAATTTTTTTCCGGCAGGCCCTAAATCAAATACACAACTGTTAATCAACAAATCCTTTTCTATGTTAAAACCCGATTTGATTTGCTCTTCAATACTTACGATTTTTTCACATTGTTCCTCATGGGAAAGGTTTGATAAATCAAATACTTTTATCCTACTAGATGATTCCATATGTCGATTATTATAGAAGAGTTCATTTGTTAAAGGGTTATAATTAAGTCTTAAAGAATCATGATATTTAATAATTTGATCTATGGCACTTTCAAGTTCTTTCACTCCTACTTGTTTCTTAAGTTCAAGCATAACTGACTGATTATAATAGTTTTGATTTATAAATTCTCTGGAAAAAAACCACGAAACTATTGGAGTTAATTTTAAATTTCCACAGCATAATTCGTTATCAGACTTATTCAAGTTTCTATGGTCTTTCACCAATGAAGCTACTTGTTTTAAAATTGGATTTGCCAAAATATCCTTTACTCTTACTTTCAATCCTATATTGTTTAGTTTTGCAGCAATTTGAATTGCCTTTATAGAGTCACCACCAAGGTAATAGAAATTATCTTCCTCTCCAACTGAATTTAATTCTAGAACCTCACTTACAACTTTATATATAATCTCTTCTAAACCGCTAACTTGGATATTTTTCACTTCTTGGTTAAAACTATTAAAATAAGGTTTAGGTAGCATTTCAAAATCTATTTTGCCATTTGATGTCAACTGTATTTTGTCTATCCAAACAATGTATTGGGGTATCATATAGCTTGGTAGGCTAACCATAAGAAATTCCCTTATATCCTCTTCAGATATCCTTTTATCTTCAACAATATATGCGCATAAAACTTTATTTTTCTGTTTATCCTCTTGTATTGTCACAATGGCATCTTTAACATATTTGTGAAGTAATATAGCTTTTTCTATTTCTCCAAGTTCTATTCGATACCCCCGTAGCTTTACCTGCCGATCTGCTCGTCCTACATATTCTATTATATTGTCATCATTAAATCTCCCTAGATCCCCTGTCTTGTACAGACTCTTACCATCTATAAACGGATTAGCTATAAATCTTTCTGAGGTAAGCTCAGGCATATTTATATACCCTCTGGAAACCCCATCACCTGAAATAAAAATTTCGCCTGTTGCTCCAGGGGGTACAGGCTCAAGTTTGCTATCAAGTAAATATATCTGAACATTATGTGCAGGTTTACCGATAGGTACCGAAGTCCCTTGGTCGGCATTGGGATCATACTTATGAATCATACAACCGACAACCGTCTCAGTAGGACCATATTCGTTATATATTTCTATATCCCCGTTAAAACTGTCATATACCTCTTTTGCAACTTTAACTTTTAAGTCCTCTCCACCAACAATAAATCTTTTCACAGAACTCCCTGAATTATCAATATCCTTCAAAAGACATAAGTGAGATGGTGTTAACTTAATAACTGTCGATTTGTTTTCCCTCATTATTCGGTATAAAACATACTCATCATCATCATTGCTATAAACTTCAATCCTACCTCCGCAAATTATAGGTGTAAAAATAGATGTAACAGTAAGATCAAAGGCTAAAGATGAATAGAACGGGAATACTTCCTTTTCACCTCTTGTATACATCTGTTTAGCCCACCAGATATAATTGACCAATCCACGATGCTCTACCATTGTACCTTTTGGTTTTCCGGTAGATCCTGAAGTATAAATTACATATACTAAATCGTCAGGTTCATTTAAGAAATCAAGATTGCATGTCTCTCCTGTATATATTTCCGCTAATTCCAAATTAATAACTTGACCTTTATAATCAAGTTCTTTTGCCATATCGCCATTTGTAAGGATAATTGATATCTTGCAATCATCCAACATATATTTGATTCTATCCTCCGGGTACTCAGGATCAATAGGCAGATACGCCGCACCTGCTTTTAATATTCCGAGTATACCTATGACAGACTCAATGGAGTGAGTGGTTATCAGTCCTATTATTGCTTCCCTATTTACACCTTTTTTAATAAGGTACCTGGCTAACTGATTTGCTTTTTCATTTAGCACTCTATATGTCAGCTTCTCATCACCATAGCAAATAGCTATATTGTCAGGGGTTTTTTGGGCCTGCTCTTCAAAAAGTCGATAAATTGTTGTGTTCTTAGGATAATAACTTTTTGAGGAGTTGTATTCAAATAGTATTCGATTCATATCGGCTTTGCTTATCACTCTTAGCTGATTGATGGTGGTACAAGAGCCATTCAAAATCTGGTCTGATAAGTACATTAATTGCGTATAAATACGTTCAATTTGCTTTGGTGTATAATCTTTTACTTTATAATCAAAATCAAGTTTCAGTCTTCCCGTATCTGACCAGTCTTTAATTACCAATTGTAGAGAGTATATTTGATTTCCATTATAAAATTCTGTGTTTTCAATGGGCAACCCGTTAATTTCATTATTTAACCTTGTGTTATAATAATTCACACAGGTATTAAATAAATTGTCATACCCTTTTTTCTTTAATTCAAAGTCCTTAAACAGTATGTCATAGGGATACTTCTGGTTAAAATAACAGTTCATAAGATGAGATGTTACTTTTTTAAACATTTCGGATATTTCTTCGTTGCTATCTACCTGAAATCTAAACATCATAGTAGTAGTGAACATACCGATCATTTTCTTTTCCTTGCTTCCAGACCGGTTTAGTACCGGAGTTCCTATAATAATATCATCTTGTTGATAAGTTTTATGTAAATAGATTAGGAATAAGGAAACAAAAAAAGTGTTCAAAGAAAACTTTTTTACTGAACAATATTCTTTTATTTTATTTGATATTTTCTCGCTAAGTTCATATGTCTTTCTTTCACCTTCTATACAATCAGAACTCTTATTTAAAAATGCATCAGGCAAATCTTTTAACTGCTCACTCCAAAATAACTTGTTCTTTATAAACCGATCGGACTCAATGTATTTTCTCTCATTGTCTATATATTGTAAATAAGAAAATTCATTGGCTTCAGCTACCTCTTCACCATTTACCAGCTTAACATATATATCACATATTTGCTGTGTCATTATATTCATAGACCAGCCATCGGATATAATATGATGAAATCTCACAAAATAGCCTGTATCCTTTTCAGTAATTCTAAACAACGCAAAATAAAAAAGACAGTTGTCTTCTAATATGAAAGGTGTCCTTGCTTCAGTGTCCACCCATTTTTGAAATTCTTTTTCCGGTTTATCATAGCTTGTAAAATCAAAGAAATTTATTTTGGTTTCTTCATAATCTGTCAAGTATTGCATGGGTTCGCCTTCGTTAGAAGTAATTCTGAGTCTCAAACCATCGTTTCTTTTTATGAATATATTTATGGATTTTTCAAGTAATTCAAAATCAACATTTCCCTTTATATGTACAGGTCCTCCGATATTATATAGTGATGTTCCGGGATAAATTTTCTCCATATACCATATTCTTTTTTGCGGGTGTGTTAGTGGCAACAGACTTCTCATTACTATCTCCTTTTGAATAATTATAATAATATTCTTAAAATTGTAATTTACTCAAAATAGGTTATTATTAGGCAATACTATTTTTATTAATTAAGAATGCTACAATATCAGTAAAGTTTATATTATTAAAATCAAACATCATTAATGCCGGTGAAAACTGAATGTGCTGATATCCTCTATACCTTTCCTGAATATTGCCTTCTGTAAACAAAACAGCATCAACTTTATAGGACATACCATAAAAATCTTCAGCTGTTATGATAGAAGTATTTATATCCGGAATGTCGGTTGATATAACGATAACTGATACATTTTCTTTTGATATGTTATTAAAATCTAAAGTATCAATAAATAACACATTGTTCGTCTTTAGTTCTTCAAGTTTTTCAGATACACTATAGCCCCAAATAAGAAATTCCTTTTTCAATCCTTCTTTAAATTGAACAACTTTTTCAGAGTCAACACCCGAGTGATTTAATATATAAAATATATGGCACATTAATTTGTTCCTCCTACCCAATATACATTATTCTAAGTCTAGCATTTCTACAAACACGCCTGCTGAAGTTTCTTCAGCAGATATTCTATTTTTACTAAGAGTTATATCCCCGGATAATACTTCCTGTAATCGTCTAAAAACAAGTTCCGGCTTTATATTTTCAGGTTTTAAGGTTCTTGTGCAAATGCTATAGTTCATCCTAAGTGGCCTGAAACTTCTTAGAATATAATATTGGTCATAGGGGTTTAAAATATCGGGATACTGCTTTACCCAGATAGTAATATTGGGTATACCCAACAGAGCAGCCATATGTCCGCAAAAACTATCTACACCTACTACCGCGTCAAGCTTTGATATTAAATAAAATACCTCATTCTTCTTTAGAAAACTTGCGTCTATCATTCCTGTAATTTCTCCATATGGATTTGGGCTAAGATTTATTAGAGTAATACCATTATTTCTCGCCATATCAGCAAATTCTATTATACTTTTATATGTCCAATTTTTCCCTTCGTCCATTCCCTCCGACATGGTATGTAATTGAACTCCCACTATAGGCCTCTTGTCCTCGGTAATTTTATCTATAAGTTCTTTATTTTCTATATTTGATAAACATTTAACAAGCAACGAGTCTCTCTCCACAGCTCCAAAGTAATCAAAGTCTTCTTTAATCCCAAGTTCTATAGCCCATATATCAGTTATATGCATAAACTTACCGGGAAACTTGAATGGGTTCATTGAAATACAGTAACAATCCGCATAATACCCTGACTTCATTACTATTTCATAAAATCTTGCGTTTATATAAGCAATCTGACAGCCAAAAACTTTATAGCCCTTATCATACATATTTAGTGAAATATATAACCCAGAGTCCTTGACAGTCAATATATGTACATCATTTCCTAATTCCTTTTGTCTTTTTATAAACTCATCAATATATGGATATATTAAATAAAAATCTCCGCTTCCGGGACTTTCATTCATAATTATTGCCACAGGTTTTTTATTAGTTTGTAGATTCTTATAACTTTTTATATTTGTAAATTCAAATTGACATAAGCAGTTGTCAATCCATTTAATACCCTTAACATAAAAAGTTTTCGGAAGGCTTTGCAGCATGTATTCAAAACCGATTTCCTTAAGAATATTCTCGTATGTATTGCTTACTTCGAACATGACAGCATACACAGGTTCATTATTTTGAGTTGCGATATTATAAGAATCGCCATCAAAATCATCACAATTGAATAGGTTGTCAACAATGTTTAATATATCGTTTTTTGTTGAATTTTCAGATAGAGTAATTATATTTATATCTTTTTGAGCCATTAATGTACTAATATCACCTATTTCAAGGAAAATAAATAGTTCACTATATTTTCTCAAAATATTAATAACATCATTGTACTTATCTATAGGAAAAGTTAATAAAATCACTCTATGTTTTAATCTAAAATATTTTTTAATTAGTCCCCTTCTTAATATAGGTTCTTCATTATCATTTATGTTTAGCATAGTATATATCCCCCCTCTAGTTATACACAGGAACTTTTATAAAAAATCAACTTGACTCTACTATTTTTTCAAATTTAACGGGTCAATACTATTTACATCAAAGTCATGTTTTAAAAAGAAGAAGCCTATTTTTTCCTCAACATATGGAAAATTAACTCTATCAAAGTATTCTTTTATTGGTGCTTTGTAATCTTTGTTTTTAAGAGCAGGCTTCAGCCATATAAATTCTTGTACAACAGCTTTATCAAGAAACGGATATCGTGCCTCAAGGCCATAAGCGCCGCAAATATACTCTTCTCTGGCAAGATAACATTCCTGACTTCCGTAGTAAAAATTATCCCAGGGAAAAATTGCAGATAAATCCTGGGGAAAAAGTCCACCGAATTGACTGTTATTATTCAATTTAACCCCTCTAAAACCATAATCAGAAATTATCTCATCTGCCCCTGAACCTGATAAAAATACCTTTCTTCCATCTTTAATAGCTTGCATGCATAGTAGTCCCAACCCCCAGCTGGATTCATCTTGCAACATATCATAATACGGATGTTTGTACTTTTCGCAGTTCCTTGCAATGTACCTTATAATTACGTTGAGATTATCTTTGCTATTATCTAAAACAACAGTATTATTATGCATTTTGTGGCGTTCTAACAGTAATGCCTCATTCTCTTCTCCAACTATTGAATAAGCAGCAAAATCCACCCGATTTTTTAGCAATTCGTTGAAGATGGCTCCACTATCATACCCGCTACTGAGTCCTATAAAAAACTTTTCATCGGTATTCGCTGTACGCTTTCTTATTGAGGCTTCAAAAGCCCGAATCCAATCGTCAAAGGAATCCTTATATTGCGTGAGTTCAAATTCATATAGAACTTCCTCTTTTAGTTTGAAGGTTTTTAAATCATAATTATATATTGTATTAGGCTTTGCTTTAACGATATCTGAATGTCCCAAATACTCTAGATCACTTTTATATGAGCTTACTCCTATATCATTACCATCCAAACTAAACCAGAGCGGTTTTGTTTTAAAAATATCTGTACTAAACACAATACGTTGATTTACAAGATCTACTATGCAAATTGCGAACTCTCCATCCAGTTTACGAAAAAAATCTTTTCCATACTCTTTATATAGTTCTATAAGACATTCTCCATCGCTGGAAAATTTACCATAATCCTTATAATTATATATTTCCCCATTGTAAAAAGCTGCAATATCGCCCTCTATGAAAGGCTGTTTAACAAATGTTCCAGTTATACTCAGAAGATTATGAATAATGGTATACCTATCAAATTTTACCTCTTCAGTATGATCTGGTCCTCTTTTAGCTGAAAAGCGATTTACTTTTTTATTATTTATAATATCTTTAGTTGTTAATATAAAACTACACATATGACACTCCAAATTTTATAATTTAAGCATACTACCATAGTATTCTAGCTCTATATTACAGATATCTTTGAGGCTATTTTTCGCATTAAAAAAGGATTTTTGTCTATATATATTGGAATAAATATACCTCGCAAATACTGCCCTTACTGCTTTCCAATGGGTTGCAACCTCGTCAAGCATAGCGATTTTCGTATTGCTTTCACCAAACAATCTGGTTACTAAATATTTTTCTGTTCTTTTAGCTTCTATAATGTCATTAAAACCTAATAAGATTTTTTCGCATTTTTGACTTAACAAATCTTCATCGTCTATCAACTCTAATAATTTATCGATTGTATCTTTTAGAGTTACCAGTCCTTTATCTATTTTCTTTTTGGATAATCTAAAATTCTCAAGATATTTGTTTTTATATTGCTCCATATCCACTTTATCTGATATAAGATTCAGACAGCTAAAATCAATATAAGACATAGTATTATTTTGATGAAAATGCTTAAGATACCCTTGGTATGAGTTTATGACATCTTCGAATGATATGGTTTTTTTTCGATATTCAATATCATCCCTTTTATCATGCTCAATAATATAGAAAAGCCTTTCGGAAAGATCAAAACCATAATATAATATAGAATGACGCCAATGTTCCTTCATATATAAGTCATCTCTTATTGATTCATAGAAGCAGTCTACCCAAGTGATAACAGGTCTTTCTGAAGATATTGAATTGATAATGTCATCTATAATGCAATTTGACTTTTCTTTTGCATTAAGAACTATACCCTGTTCATTTAAAATATCCTTTAAATTAGTTATGTGTTCATATCCGGCACATAAACACAAATCATCTATTTCATGGTTAATTCTATACGTAAATATACCATTTATTAATATTGGCATAATGCTTTTATTATAGAGTAGAATAACCGGAATCAAGGAACTGTAAAAGCAATTAAAGTAATAGAATTCACCAAATGGTTCAATTTTAGGTATTATTTTTTTGCATATCTTGTCGCGGATTTCTGCTTCCATCGATGTCATCTCCTTAATTATATTAAAAGAAATGTTAAATTGAACGAATATACTTCAAGGTACGCTCGAAAACAAAAGATAAATTCCACTTCAAAATCAAATATGAAGATAACTTTATCCTAATGTGCTGAAACTTACTTTTTGCATATACATTAGCAAAGAAGTTGTAATACTCCTTTTGAACCTGCTTCTTAGAAAATCCTTCCATATCAAGGGAAGCAACACTTCGTCCCTTTTCGTGATAAGTGTCCTTAGATATATAATTGTTTTCAACACAATAGTCGTATAATACTGTTCCGGGATAAGGTGTAAAAATACCTAAGTGAATAAAACTTGGACGACACTCTTTTGTAATTTCAAGTGTTTCTTCGAATTCTTGATATGTTTCACTAGGAATGCCTAACAGTACAAATAACATAGTATGCCTGTGATATTTTTTTGCTGCACGTACGGCACGCCTAACATCATCATTAGTGTATTCTCCTCTTTTTAATATATCTCTTCGTACCCTTTCACTGCCTGATTCCAAGCCGATATTTACGATTACTATATTTGCCTTTGTAAAATACCGCATTGTTTTCTCTGCGTCAAAGTTAGCAATCAATCGTATATTAGCTCCATATGATATTGGTTTTTTAAGAGTTTTATTAAATTGAGCAAGCTGGTCGCAAAAGTCATACAAATATTCTTGGTTTAAATTAAGAGCTTCAGCTTCTAAAAAGATGGTATCGGTATCCGGAAATTTTTCAATAATCTCTTTAATCTCACCTATTACATTTTGAGGGGAGCGAAACCTTACATATTTACCTTCAGCAACTTGCCTTAATACATGGTTACAACAATATGTACAGTTAAATGGGCAACCCCTTCCTATTATGACATTATGAATACTCTTTTTATTCTTTATCCACTTTTGCCAAATGTCTCTATCTGGATATGGAAGTTCATCCAGGTTTTGTACGAACTGTCTCGTTGGGTTTTTTTCAATAGTCCCATCTGTTTTTTTTATCCATAAATTATGGATTTTTGTGGGAGTTTGTCCACTTTCAAGCTGTTGAACCAACTCCAATATAGGATATTCTCCTTCTCCTATGCATACTATGTCGAAGCTCGCATTTATTGCTTCTTGGGGTTCTAAAGTTGGGTGAGCTCCACCGGCAAGCAGTAATATTGAAGGATGTGTTTCATTTATATATTTAGCTATTTTAGCTATACTTTCAAATTCTCTAAAAACTGCTGAGAAACCAATTAACTGCGGTTTAAATTGATTTATAGCTTTATCAATTTCTGCATTTTTTGTATATCTTGTAACTACAAACACATCTGTATTATAACCATGCTTTTTTAACATGGCAGATATGTATGAAACTCCATAATGAATTTCTTCCTGGTTTCTTAAAGGCTTCAAGGGATTTGTTCCCCCAAGACGTTTTTTTAATGTTTCAGAAACAATAAATAAAATATTCATTACTTATAACTCCTATTATTAATTTATAAAAATATAAAATACTCATGAAATTTAAAATAGTAATTCTATCTTCATACCCTCTGGATCTCTTACTACTTCTCCCAAACTATATGATAAATCTTTTTCAAAATAATCAGCACCTACAAGTGATGTATGAAATTCCCCGTTCTCTCCAAACGGATCAATTCCTAATTTGATAAAATATTTGTATGCCTCTTCATCAAATTGTTTACCAAGCCATTCAAGAGGTATTTTAGGCGATCTAATAAGCGTTATTATACTTTTAATCTTTCTTTTTTGAACCTCTTGTATGAGGGTTTCTTCTGGTATTTGCCATAATGGCATTCTCGGTATTAGGCCGGCACATTTACAAAGTGCAACTTCCAGTTTAGCTTGCTTTTCCTCAAATAAATCTCCGAAAACAACACTTTTAACACCTTTTTTAGCATAGTCCATTAACATATGAATATATTTTGTCCGATGGTACCATACACTTGAATACGAAAAATTTACGTTCTTCTTTATTTCAACTGCCTGTTTTTCAACTATTTGTCTCGATTGACTGTGCCAAATAGACTTTTCGGTTTCCTTATGTAAGCAGTGAACAATTTCGAATAACTTACCTTTATCAAGGGCAACAGACAAGGCTAGTCCGCAGTCTTTTCCCCCACTGAACATACATATAAAGGGTTCACCTTCTGGTATATTTCTCAATTCCTCTGCTGGAACAGGCCAATAATTTTCATCGTTTTGAATATTCATATTAATTCCCCCTTGACTTGATTTAAGATACTTTTTTGATCATCATAGAGAATCCCCACAATAATCACAAATTTTCATGTTATCATAATTCTCACAATACTTTTTAGTAAATTCTTCAAACCTACCAGATTTATATATTTCTTTTAATGTCATATCTCTAACATTACCCAGTGTGAACCTTAACATTTCACATGGAATTACATTACCAAAAGCGTCAATACTACAGTTGTGGTAAAATGCTCCACATACTCCCTTATCACGTTTCACACCCTTTGAAATAGTTTCTGGAGAAACTGTAGTAAACCTAGTACGAACAACTTTTACACCAAGTTTCCTTGCCTTTTCTTTTATTTGTTGTCTTTTCTCTTCTAGCATTGCAATATTTTTGGGGAGTAAATCTTTTGAAAGAACTGTACGATAAGAAGCAACTTTTTCGCCAAATATACTATTGGTTTCTTCTACATTTTCTTCGTCAATGACAGAATGAAATGTAAAAGTTACACCATCGATTTTATAGTAAGCTGCTATATCTAGCACCTCATCGATTCTATGGAGATTATAATCTGACACCATAGTACCTATATTTTTCAAAACCCTGTTAGAATGGTCTGCCTTTGTCACACACTCGATAGCATAAATTTGCTTGTCAAAAGCATCTTCTCTTCCCCGCATAAAATTATGGCATTCTTTAGGGCCATCTAGAGAAAAATTGATTCTGCTAATTCCAGCATCTATGATAGACTTCGCCAAATCAGGTGTCATTGATAATCCATTTGTAAAAAAATATGTAAAAATATTCAGAGATGAACAATATTTAATTAGCTCCGGCAAATTTGCATATAACGTTGGTTCACCCCCGTGGAGTTCAATCTCCTGACAACCAAGTTCTTTTAATTCTTTAACAATTCTAATATGGTCCTCAAAATTAATCTCATTTAAGTTTGTTTCTTTTTTTGTTAAAAGACAATCTGGTAACTCCCATATTTTACAACTAATGCATTTGGAATTACATTTTTGAGTAACTTCCAAGCTTGCCGACTTTAATTCAAGAACTTTATAGCATTTATAAGCAACACTTTCGCTCATTACAATTCCCCCTAAAACTTTTGCAATTCTTAAGATTTAGATAACCCTGTCGGATAGTAACAAAGATATGTACACATATTGTTAAAAAATTCAGATCTTATTTTACTTATATACTCTTCAGAGGTTAACGGCTCATTAGCAATATTAATAGCTTTATTAGTATATTGTATATCTTTGATAAGAGTTTCCAGTATGCAACCTCTTCCTACCACTTTCAAATGTGTAACTCCTATGTCCATCAGCTCCTTTATTCTACACAACCCACATCCTGAAGATGCCAGAGTATAGGAAAAGTTTCCTTGCCCAATTTGGGGATTTTGCTTGTTCTGTTGTGAATAATTTTGTAGATTTACCATTTTGTTTAATGCTTTTTCAGCGGTTCTAAACTTATTACTACCCCCTTTAAACCTTTTCACTTGAAAAGGAATTTCACATATAAAAGGTAGCTCATCACTGTGAATACCATTACAAAAAGCACCTGAGTAGAGACACATTGCATTTAATATAAACGCTTCATATTCCATAGTATTTAATTTACTATTACTAATCAAATCCTTAATATTTTTCAAAGTAACTTTCCGTGGGAAAACCACTCTAGATATATCAAACTGATTGAGAAACTTTACGGCATTACTGTTATATACCTCCATTTCCCCGCTAATATGTATATTACAATCTATTCCTTTTTCTCTTAGGTAAATAATAAATGCAATGTCAGCTATAATAAATGTGTCAAAACCCATATCCATTAAATCTTTTACTACATCCATTAGTATGGGATAGAGACTTCTTACATAATAGTGAGAGTTAAATGTTATTTTTATAGGAACTTTATACTTCTCTACCATTCTGCCTAGGATCTTCATGGAACCTTTTTCAGTAATATTATGATATCCCAATAAAGATTCCCGCCTATTAAACGGTACAATATTTGTATGTTTCTCTAGCCATTGTATTGGTACATACCCGCAAAAAAACTCATCCGCTCCCGCTTCTACAAGTTTCTCATAGGAATCTGTATTAGATAATGGGGCAACAATTTTCATTATTATCATCCTTCCAAATTAATTCTTTTTATGAAACTGAATAAACAAGCCTATCGATGCCCGCCTCAATATATTTTTTTAACATTTCGGCTTCTATAAAAAGCAATTTATGAAAACCAAAAATCGAATTGCCTTTGCCAATCATATTCAAATGTTCCGGATATTGTAAATAAAATTCACTACAGTAATTAGGACAACCAGAAACTATTAAATCCGGCATTTTAAGGTTGCAATGTGCATAAAGAAGGCAAAATGGAGATGTATTAATCTGATAAAATGGGAAATGCATACTATGTTTGCCTTTTGATATATAAACTTCACCAGGGCTGGATTCATACTCTAATCTACTAATACCCATTTCTTTTATAAACTTAATAAAGTGATCGGTATTTAAGCTATTTTCTTTTAAATTATCACTATTTTTATTATATCCCCACCACCAATTAAGACGGGGATCCTTTTTCCTTCTATTTAGCAACCTTCCTATAACAGGCTTCAGGTTTGAGTATTTCTTTAATAATTCCAACATACCCCAATCATTAACTAATATTTCAACGCTTTTATCTTTACTCTTACACCAATTATCAGTTTCGTTAAGTATTTCGGTTAATTGTCCATTGTAATTTTCATTAATAAATGGAAATGCAAGAGTTATGTCAAAATTACTCTCATATGCCTTATTCATTAATTTGAGCAACTGCTTGATATTCGGAAAAATATTAGAGCAGAACTCATTTCCAATATATACTCTTGAAAAACTCTTTGAAAAAATCCCGTGAGTTTTAAGACCATCATTGTCTAGGTTAGCCTCTATTGCTGTGTCAAAATCTTGATCTTCAAATTGTTTAAATAATTTCAGACTATTAATGTTAAATGCTAAATCTAAATTTTGCATAAGATCTGCAAATTCTGAATAGTTTAGACTGTATTCATTGAAACTATACCAATCATTTCGTTGCTTTTCTATATTTTCAGAAAAAACGGTATCCTTTTCATATGGATAAGTTTCATAGTTCTCACCTAAAAATTTACTTGCAGCTATTTTACGGAAAACTCCAACCTTTTCTTTAATTTCAAAGAATTCCATAGTTTTATCAATGATTTCATAATATCTATCAATTTCCTGTGTATGTATACTGCCGATTTTTACTTTATATATATACGAAAAAGTATTATTTGTAACTCCAATAATCTTGCATTCATCTAGTATAAAATCTTCATATGCATGAATCTTAAAGTTCAGAATCTTGATTCTACACTGAAAAGGATCCTCTAGCTTGTCCGCACTCTCAAACTGAATCTTCTCTTTATCGAGATTAATTATTCGTACTTCTTGTTCATTAATGTAGCCTATTGCTAGTGCAGGCGGAAATATTAAATCATCTTTGAGCATAATTACCTCCACTTACTCATATAACATTTTATAGTAAAGAGAGTATCGGCCATTTAATTTTAGCAATTCATTATGACAACCGGTTTCGATAACACGCCCGTTATCTAAGAATATGATTCTGTCTGCATTCTTTGCCGTTAATAATCTGTGGGCAACTACAATTACAGTTCTCCCTTTCATCAAGGCTTCTAAAGCCTTTTGAACTTCATATTCAGATTCTGAATCTAAAGATGCTGTTGGTTCATCAAGCAATAAAATTAATGCATCCTTTAACAGTGCACGAGCAATCGCTATTCTTTGCCTTTCCCCTCCTGATAAAAACGCACCCTGTTCACCTACTTGAGTGTCGTATCCCTGAGGAAGTCTAGTTATAAAATCATGAGCATAAGCCGCTTTAGCGGCTTGGATGATCTCTTCTTCCGAGGCTTCCTTCTTGCCATACGCGATATTCTCTTTTATCGTACCTGAAAATAAGTAATTTGATTGGCTCACGTAACTCATTATTTCTCTTCTTGTGTTCAAAGAATACTCTCTTATATCATTACCATACAAATAAATATTCCCATTTTTATTTAGTAGGGGATAAAAACCCATGGTTAATTTGAAAATAGTTGTCTTCCCTGCCCCACTAGGCCCTACAATCGCAACCTTTTCACCTTTTTTAATTTGGGCGGAAAAACTCACAATTACTTTCGCTTCATTCCCATAAGTAAAAGTTACATCTTTAAACTCAAGGACATCATTTTTAGAATAGTCAGGTTTTATATCAGAACCATTCAAGTCTTCCTCGGGTAAATCCAATATTTCCATAACTCGGCTGGCACCAACCATACTTTTTGAAATCTCAGAAAGTACCCAACCAAACCCGGTAAAAGCAAATACCAGTTTGCTCACATACCTAAAAATAGCAAGTAGTGCACCGGGTGTAAAGTCTCCCTGAGCCAACAAAAGTGCTCCGATACCAATTACCCCCACATTACACATATTTTCAACCATTCCATTCATAGATTTTTGAATAGAAGAAGCATTTATTAACTTAGACTGCCAAAAAAGTATTTTCTTACTTTCATTGTCATAACGGTTATATATCCAATTCTGTAAATTAAATATTTTAATTATAGATATTCCGTTAATTATATCTGAAAATCTTTCTGTAGCAGCTGATATAGTCGATTGTATTTTTGAACTAGATTGTTGAATTCTCTTTAAAAATACAAAATTAAGTATAATTATAGAAATAACCAAGATAATACAAATAAAGGCCATTTTCAAGCTAATAAGTGCAATAAGAATTAAATTAACTATACCAAGAACCATAAAATTTATCGGATCTACAAGTGTAAAAGAAATAGCATTGCTAACCGCAGCAAGATCGTTTGTAAGTCTACTTTGGAGTTCACCTGAGTGTTTCGAGTCATGATACTCAGAAGAAATATGCATAACTTTATCCAACAATTCGCTTTTAACTTTTGTCACTATCATCTCAACCCTTGTTTGCATCAAATAGCCTTCAAAAAAGTATAAGATTGAGTTAATAACAAATGCAATTACGGCAAACCATGCAGCTTTCTCAAACTCTTCCCAATTCCTATTTATTGCACTGTCAGTTACCCATTGAACAGAAAAACCTATAACAAAACTAAATCTTATCATTGTAAAAGCATTTATAATTAAAGCTGCAATATAACTTTTACGGAAACCGCGTGAATATCTAAATAGTCTTAATACTACTTTATAGTTTTCTTTTAGTATCTCAAATGTATTTTTATGCTCCATTTTTTAACTCCTCAACCTTCCCACATTGCTGCTGATATAATTTATAATAGAGTCCCTTTTTGTTAAGCAAACTCTCATGGTTTCCTTCTTCGACTATTTTTCCATTATTCAAAACAAGGATTCTATCAACATTCTTTATAGTACTAAGCCTATGAGCAATAATGAGCGTTGCTCTATTCTTCATTAAATTATCAAGTGATTTTTGAATTTCCTGTTCTGTTTGTGCATCGAGAGCGCTAGTTGGTTCATCCAAAATTAAAAGATCTGAGTTTTTAACAAAAGCTCTTGCAATAGCAACCCTTTGCCTTTGTCCTCCTGATAACTTGCTACCAAGTTCTCCCACACTCGTTTGATATCCAGTATCCAATGAATTTATATAGTCGGTAAGAGATGATTGTTCTGCTGCTTGATATACCATTTTTTTTAATTCTTGTTTGTCAAGTTCAGACTCATTTTCCACCTGACCATATATTCCACTAGCAATGTTGTCAAATATGCTCCCCGGAAATATATGTGCGTCCTGATCAACTATAGAAATGCCCCTACGTAACAACTTTTTGTCCCAATCATCATATAAAAACCCTTTATAGAGATATTGTCCTGAATCAGGCTTTAAAAACCCACATATTATCTTCATTAAAGTTGTTTTTCCGCAACCACTTGGTCCCACTAATGCAACAGACTCATTTCTTTCAATATCAAATGAAATACTATCAAGAACTTTCTTTCCTTCTTGTTCTGTGTTGCTACTATCATACACTTTGTAAGAAAAAGATACATCTTTTAAGGATATGATTGGTGCATTTTTGTCATCTTCCTTTTGTTTTCCTTCCATTTTTTCAGGCTCTTCATCCCAAAGTTCCACAATCCGTTCAGATGCTGCAACTGCTTTACGAATGTTTATGTAATTTACATTAAATATATTCCTAAGCATTTCCTGAATCTGTTGAAATACAATTAAGTCACCTATTGTCATTTCATTTCTTATGACAAAGAACAAACAAAGAAATACTGTTCCTATTTGTACGCCTATAGAAGCCGTTATCTCAATTGCTCCCCATAAACATTCTATACGAGACATTTCTATAACCTTTTTTAAAGATAAACTTAATAAATTTCTAAATTTATACTTAAAGGCATCATATAACCCAAAGGTCTTGATTTCTATATGTCCATTTATAGAGTCTTGAAAAATACTGCTGACTTCTCCAGCGATGCTCTGTACTTCATCCTGTTTTTTGCCTATGGGTTTTGACATTTTATAATTAAGTACATTGATGGCAGAGCACACAGCAATGAGAAGAATTGTTACTTTGTAGTTTATGAAAATTCCATATATTCCTGCAAACAGCCCAATAAGAATTTTATATATTGAATCCTGAGCTACAACTCTAAAAAAATAGTCAATCAATCCTAAATCATTGTTCATACGACTCAATAAATCCCCTGTGGAATATCTTGATATTGTAGTAAGTGGGAATGATTGTACTGCTTTTATTGTTTTTGCTCTAATACGGTAAAGGCTCTCGTTGGTATACTTACCAAATAAATAACTATTTATAAAATCCATTACCAATAGTACTACTATGCCAATGAGTAAATATGCAAACACGTGTATAGCCTTTTCTATACTCTTATTAAGTGCAATATTTACTAAACTTCCAAGATAGTAAGTAACAACTTGACGTACAATCGCTGCCAAAATAACTGTAACAACCGCAATTGTAAGTATATTGTATCGTTTTGTCTCTTTAATTACATAAAAAAGATTAATTATTTTGCCTTTTTTCATATTTAATAACCCATCGTGCAAACCTTTCTGAAAAATTTTAATGGAATCTAGAATTATTGAAAATCACCTCTGCCAATCACATCTCTGACAAAGGTGTAGCTTTCTTTTTCCTTTCGCAAGGTCTATATATGCTTTGGTAAATGTTTCTTTATTCATAATTTGTTCAAGTGATTCTTCGTATAGATTTCCAAATGAGTGCATATGTTTCCAATCTAAGCAGCAAAGTGTCAAGTCTCCTGTGCACGAAACTGATATATCGTTCAACAATGCAAAACAGCTTTTAGTACTATTGACTGGTTCTCTATTATACATGTGTTTTCTGGAATCTAAAATTGAGAAAAACACACGGTATGGAAATTCGGCATTCAGGCTGCATAACCTTTTATATTCTTCCATACTATATGCAGACGCCATTAGTAGCCATAACTTTGCTTCGTAAAGTTCATCTATCATTATCTGGTTCAAATAGAAGCCATTTGTCAGTATATGTGTCTTTGCATTCGTGCATTTTTCTGCAGCATAATCAAGAAATTTAAATAATCTTGGATCAATCATAGGCTCATTATCAATATGGAATGCGATAACTCCTCTATAATCAATTCTTGAAAGCTCGTCAATAACCTTATATACCACCTTAGCAGAAAGTATAACTTTCTGCTTTTCCCATGCTGTAGGACATCTTTTATGAATATAAGAGTAGACGCACATATTAGATAGCTCAAATGAAATTCGTCTCATTTGTCTATAAATAGACGTAGATTCCATATCCTCAATCTTTATATTTCTAGACAAAGTGCTATTTATAAATTTTTCTTCAGCCATATAATACGAATTTTTATAATCTTTCGGTATCTCTCCATCATTTCTTTCTACTTCTGGCATATATGGTTTGTTTTTGTTGTTTGCGACTTCCATACAATCCCCCTAAGAAGAATCTTAATTATTGATAGCATTATTTAGCTGTTTGAAACATTTCATATATTCTTTCAACAACGAAGTTTAAGTCATCAATATTATCAATAGTCAAGTCATCATCATCAAATTCAATGTCAAATTCTTGTTCAAGTGAAACTAAAAACTTAATGAATGTAATAGAGTTAAATAAATCACCAACTTTTGTGTCAAAGCTGATTTCACCACAATTTTCGAAATAATTACCGTTCTGTAGTACATTTCTTACTTTTTCTTTAATTACTTCGTAATCCATAATTGACATTACTCCTCCTTATTATTTAATTCTTTTTCAACAAGTGAAACTATATCCTGTACATTACCAAATAGCTCATAATTAATCTGCGAATCATCAAATACAATATCAAACTCTTCCTCAATTGCCACAACAATTTTGATAAAGTTTAATGAATTTACTCCTAACCCACGGAAATCATTATTAAGTATTTGTGCACCACTTAAATCTTTTTTATCAGAGTACTCCTTTAAAATACTTACTACTTTCATCTCTACATTGTTCATAAATAATTCCCCCTAGTTCAGTATTTTTGTTCTAAATATTCATTGACTTTGTTTGTTAATGAATAAAAACTTTCATTAAAAAAAGCAGCTGTTATCCTTATCCAAAAAGGAGTTGACTCCTTTTCTGATTTATGATTATTAAACATAATCTCCGGTAAAAGTGTAATTTTTTTTTCGCGAAACAAATCTATACAAAAGATATCTTGTAAATTATAACTTGTGTTCTTAAATTTTACGCAAAAGTTATAGCCTCCTTTCAATTCCGTAATTTCTTCTATATGACGGTATAATTTGTCCTTAAACCATTCATAATTTTGGTAAATAGTTTTATAATTTTGACTGATTTCTAATTGAAATTTAGTAATTTCATTATTAATATCACAATTTTTAATAATAGGCTTTATAAATTCCGTATAAATTTCATTACCGGAAGTTTCAAGAATACTGAACCTGAATAATTTTAATATGGTATTAGTATCTTGAATATTTTCTTTTTTTGAACTATTTATGTATAGAATCCTGTATAGCAAATCAGTTATTATCGGTACCACATACACACTCGGTGGACAGAAATAGCTAACCTCGTATATATACTTTAAATAGCTGGTGATTTCTTTATTAGCCAATATATATCCAATCCTGGCACCCGGTAAGCTTCTTGTTTTTGAGATACTGTTAATAATAACTGTATTCTCCCAATAATCAGCTTTATTTACGATTTTGTTTATTGAAATAAAAGAATATATATCAGCAAACTCGTCCATCTGTATCTTATCTATCAGGAGCATTGTATTCCATTTTTTGCAGATTGCTATCATTTGAGACAGTTCAGTTTCTGAGTACACCTCACCTGACGGATTTAATGGCAAGGTTAGTATTACCAACTTCGGTTTATGATGCTCCATTTCTTTCTCAAATTCATGTAGATTAGGTGCCACCCTGTTTTTTTCTTTAGATTTTACTGTAATATTATTGATCTGAAAACGGTTACAACATTCATAAAAAAGATAATAATTCAACCCTAAAAGCATAACTGTTGAATTTGGATAGCTGTAAGAATAATATTCCATAAATGATGTTATTGCTGCAGTAGCACCCACAGTAACGCAGACCTCTTGTGACCAAGCATTATGTATTGAAAACTCTTCATTTGCCAAATACATTTCATATAACAAAATTACTTCTTTAAGCACAAGATTTCCGTCGATGCCCGAATAATTTTTTACAAACCTATTACTTTCTATCTCTCGTATAAAATTATCCGTATATAATGACGGAGGCAATAGCTGGTTTATCCCTGATGATAGATTATTTCTTAATGTACCAGATGTAAAATTTATAAGTGAGGTCAATTTGCTATTTCTATCATTTCTTTCCTTGATATACTTTAACATATCCAAGTTTGATTCCCCCAATGCTGTCGTACTTTGAAAAACTACTGCAATTCTTCTCTATTTTCAATTATATCTAAAATTATATTTTTATAACTTCTAAGTAATTCAGCAACATAATCTTCCGATAATAGGGATTTGTCATACTGCGCAACGACTCTATAATTAGCATAGGGTTCAATATAAACTCTCAAAGGAACATTTACATAGCTTTTTTCTTCTTCAAGTTCAATACTTATATCCAGTTCTTTGATTCCTACACTTTTTGGAAAATTTAAATATACTAATGTTTTGGTGTATACTGATTCTTGTAATAATTCGATAGGTATATTACACCAGTGTGAAATTTGGCTTACTGTTACATGTTCAAAATTCCGCAGCTTTAAATTGTTTTCTTGAATTTTTTTCAACCATTCCACCAAATTTGTCTTGGATACTGCTATACGTAATGGTAATACATTTGAAAACAGTCCTACAACTTTATCAATACCTGGAATACTAGTTGGACGCCCTGAACATATTGTGGATATTATAACGTCATCTCTTTCTTCTTTATTACTATGCAGTATTGCCCATGCTCCTAAGAATAAGGTATAAACTGTTAAGTTATTTTGGCTCGTAAATTTTTTAATATTATTTAATTCACTTTCATTTATATTTATTGAATATTCACTTGGTTCAATTGAACCTTTAACTTGATACTTTGCAGAATAGTTGTTAGTATCAAATTTAAAGTTCTGAAATACCCTCCCCCAAAACGCCCTAGCATCCTCATCTTTTTGTGTTTTCAGCCAAGAAATATAATCCATATAAGAACTCAAATTTATATAATTAATTTTCTGTTGAGTTACCAGCGACTTGTATGTATCTAATAATTCACCAAACATTAATCCTGAACTCCATCCGTCGAATAAAGAATTCAGATATTTTATAATGAGTTTGTGTTCTGACTGGCTTACTTTTATCAAAATTACTTTCATCAATGGATAAACAGTTGTGTCAAAGCTTTGCATTTTTTCTCTTTCCAAATACTCTTTGGAGCGCTCAAGCAACTCGTCTTTATTAACATCTGTGAAATCTACTTCTTCAAAGAATGTGCCTACTTGACCATTAATCACTTGGAGTGGGTTTTTTAGCCTCCTCCATAGAATTGTAGTTCTTAATATAGGATGCCTATTTACTATAATATCCCATGCTCTTTTAAAATCAGCAACATTAATATTACCGTCTATTTTATATGACAATATTGAGATATCGTTACCAGTACCTTTGTAATTTATATTTTGAGAAAGAATTCTTTCCTGCATGGGTGACAATGGATAAATGGCCTCAATATTTGGGGCTTTTTCAAATAGCTCTTTAGCTTTTAATCTATCTGATTCATGATAAATTAACGATAGACTTTCACTTATAAACCTGTTATTTTTAAGGCCCATAAAAATGTCATGCTTAATGCTAGTTACATCTGCCGGCTTAAATACATTTTTAAAATGAAAGCAACCTTCCTGAACTAATTCATAACAACATTCCTGTACTGCCTTAGCAAAAGAAGCAATTTCATCTACTGTATGGGCAGTAGATATGAAACATGTAGCGCCTTCCCACAAATAGAAACCTTTCTCTATCAACTTGTAGAATAAAAATCTCAATAATGTAGTTTCTTTATCAATTTTAAAAATAAATAAAGAGCCGAAATGTGCAATTTTAAGCGGTATTTCACATCTTTCAAAGTAGGAATTAAGGTAATTGGCCAGTAATGAAGTCTTTTCGTTCAAGTCTTCCTGTATTGCATTTCCGCCCTTCTTAATTAATTCCAAAGTTGCTTTAGCTGCAACCATGGCAAGAGGATGATGGCAGAATGTTCCTCCAGTGTGTGCAAGAAAACCGCTTGGAGCCGAATCATCATGATAATTCCATGTTCCACCATCGACGCGGTCCATGAATTTGGACTTACCGGCAAAAACACCAATAGGCAGTCCTCCGCCTAATATTTTACCGTAAGCTACTATATCTGCTTCAATATTAAAAAATGCCTGTGCTCCACCAATGTTTATTCGAAAACCTGTTATTATTTCATCAAATATAAGAGCAATCCCAGCATCAGATGTTATTTTTCTTAGATTAAGTAAGAATTCTCGCGGCTGTAAGTCAGGGGTCCTGCTCTGTACAGGCTCTACTAAGACCGCCGCTAACTCATCTGCATGTTGTTTAATTCTTTCAAGAGACTGCTCATCTCCATAGTCTAAAATGATAACATCATCAACCATATTGTAAGGAGTACCCAAACTTAATGGAATAGCTTTTTCATTTAGGCTTGTAATATCTTTTAAGGCATATACACCATCAAACGTTCCGTGGAATGAACCTGAGAACAATACTATCTTATCTTTACCAGTGGTTGCTCTCGCTATTCTTACTGCATTCATAATTGCCTCTGTACCCGAATTGCAAAAAGCTACTCTTTCTACCCCAGTTATTTCTGATATCATTTCGGCTACTTCTCCGGGTGATGTAACTAATGAACCCAATATAATTCCGTTATCTAGTTGGTTTTGTATTGCCTTTGCTATTTCAGGATTATTGTAGCCAAATAAGTTAACACCAAATCCCATTGCAAAATCAACATACTCGTTTCCATCAACATCCCACATTTTCGAGCCTTTTGCTGCCTTAGCAAAAATAGGGTATACTAATTCCTTCCATGGTTTGCTAAATCCCTGTGTCATCCTACCATTTGCCCATTTTTTTCTGTATTCTTGTGCTAAATCCTTAGATCTTTGTGTCTTCTTCACGTAGTTTTTAATAAACTTGTCAATATAAGCTTTTTGATTTTCTGTTAATTCAAAGGCTGATTTTACAATAAATTTTTGAAGTAAGCGATTATCATCATTTTTTGGTGCTCTTATAGTAGTTTTGTTATGTATATTAGGTACACTTTTATTAATCGAATTTGATGTAGGGTTAGCGCCTTTCAGTAGCTGAAGCTGTTGCGACATAATTTCAAGTTGGGTTTTTATTATCTCTTCAAATCCGTTCCTTCCCTCAACTTTGAGGTTCTCTACAACAGTTCCGGGGTTCTCTTCTGTACAAGTATCTAACGAAGTTTCATCTTTAGTATCAACTTGAAAAGGTTCCTTTATGGTATAAGAAGGATTTTGTTCTTTAGGCTTGTTTGCACAAATGTATTTTGAAAGGTTTTTTAAAGTATTTATCTCACCAAACAGCTTTTCCGCAGATATATCCATATCGAAATTATTCTTTATTTCTTGCTTAAGCTGTATTATGGAAATTGAATCTATTCCTAACTCAAAAAAATTAACGTTTTCATCAACTTCTGCTATTTCCATTTCAAATAAACTAGCTACAAACCTTTTGAGTTCAGTCAATATCTCATTCTCTTCATCAACATTATTAATTAAATGTGTTTGTTCCATAAATAACCTTTCTTTACTTTCGACTTTACATTGAAGATTTCTATTCTCAGTTATTTTCAGCCAGCACCTTTTTTTCTCAAATGGGTAGAGAGGCGTACTAACTTTTATTAAGTATTCTCCATCGTGTATCAGTTTCCAATCTAATTCTGTCCCGGTAACAAATTTTTGTGCTAACTCAATCATGTATTCCGTGTTTATATCTAAAGTCTTCTCACCCTTTAATTGAGAAATAGCTGTTACGGGTTCACCTTTTAAAGAACCAAAGTAAATTCCTAATTTTTTATTGGTAATAAATTTATTTCTCGTTATATACTCAAGCTTTGAAATAAAATCCTCTCTACTATCACCCAAAAGAGCTAAACGATATGTATAATGCTCCTTTCCTTCCTGAGCTGTATAACATATGTCTCTAATATCAAAATCTTTATTTATTTCAAGAAAGTCCCGATATCTTTTTACGTATTCCATTAATGCTACTTCTGTCTTTGCCGAAATTGGCAATAGATAACATCTTGTATCGCTAACCATGCGTTTACTCTCATTATTAACGTACTCTTCCAGAATAATATGACAATTTGTACCGCTCAAACCAAAAGAACTAATTCCACATCTTCTTGGATTTTTACCAAAATTCTCCCATGGCTGAACCTTGTCAACAACATATACAGCTGAATTTATAAAGTTAATATTTTTGTTTGGTTCGGAAAAATTGATAGTTGGAAATAATGTGTGTGTTTTTAACCCTATTACACATTTAACCAATCCCAGTAATCCCGCTGCGGAATCTAAGTGCCCGTAGTTTGTTTTTATTGATCCTATTCCACAAAAGTGAGCTCTAGAAGTATATTTTTTAAATGCATTTGTAATTGCCTCAATTTCTATAGGATCCCCGAGCTTTGTACCTGTACCATGAGCTTCCACATAACTTATAGTCTCCGGGTTAACATTACTATTTTCAAAAGCCTGAGTTATTACTTTTTCTTGTGCTGATACACTAGGTGCGGTAATCCCTATAGAAGCTCCATCGTTATTGCAGGCACTACCTTTTATTACGGCATAAATGTTATCTTTGTCCCTAATAGCTTTATTAAGAGATTTAAGTACAATGGCAATACATCCTTCTCCTTGTACAGTCCCATCAGCATCATCACTAAATGTCTTAACTTTATCTGTTGGTGACGCTATATCAGGTACTTGCTCACCTTTATATCTTATTGGTTCAAGTAGCAGGTTAATCCCCCCTACAAGAGCCATTTCACATTCATTATTTTTTATGGATTGGCAGGCCAAATGAACTGCTACCAGAGCTGAAGAACATGCTGTATCAACTGATAAAGAAACACCTGTAAGGTCAAAGATATAAGCTATTCGACTCCCTATTATAGAATCAATATTTCCGGGCCCTGCCATAATAGCCATTTCAGGTTCGATTTCCTTCACACGTTTATAGTACTCAGTTGGATAAGGATGTCCCAAAAACACACCTGTTTTTGTACCTTTTAACTTTTGTCTCGTATAACCCGCATCTTCAAAAGCATGCCATGAAGTTTCAAGAAAAAGCCTTTGTAACGGGTCCATTAAACTTGCTTCCTTTGCAGATATCTTGAAAAACGGGAAATCAAATTTATCTATTTCCGGTAAAAACGCTGCATTTATGAATTGATAGCTTTCCTTACTAACTCCTTTAAAGCCAAGATAATCATTTACATCATCCATTCTTTCCTTACTTAAGGATGAAATACAATTCGTACCGTTATACAGTACATTAAATAACTCACTTAAATTTTCTGCATTAGATAGCTTTATTGATATACCTATAATAGCGATATCATCGCTATTGTTAATTTTCTCTAATTTTACCTTGTTAGTTAACTCTCCAGATTTCAATTTATTTAATAACTCAAAACTTCCATTGTTCATTAAAACCACCATTATCTATTTTTAAAATTTAGTACTCTAATAATCAAACAGTAATATTATCAAGTAACCCAGCAAACATCTTGAAAAATTCCTCCATCTTATCCTCTCGTAAATTACAATAGCTATAACTACAATTGAATAAAATTTCATTTCCTACTTCTTCTCTCACCTCAATAAGAATGTCATAAACATCTCCCAAATTACCGTTGTAAACAAGACCTGACCTATATATAAACGGTATTATAGAGTTGGAGTTCTTTTTAAACTTTGTTAGCTTAAGA
Organism: Ruminiclostridium josui JCM 17888; assembly: GCF_000526495.1. Taxonomy (NCBI): domain Bacteria; kingdom Bacillati; phylum Bacillota; class Clostridia; order Eubacteriales; family Oscillospiraceae; genus Ruminiclostridium; species Ruminiclostridium josui. Next base: position 1,550,131 of record NZ_JAGE01000001.1, read on the forward strand.
CTATCTATTTTATATAATTTGCTTTCCTTTTCACGGATAATTGCAGAATTTACAGCATAGAATATATCTTCAATCCCATAAATTTCACTAAAGTCTAACTCGATGGATAAAGCCTTATTATCCTCATTTCCTGAAGAAGTCTGAATCTTAATTAATTGATTTTTACTTGAGTCAGAAATCAGTAAAGCAAAAAGAGATACCACTATATCCCAATAAGTTACATTTTCTTTTTGCGCTAATGATTTTAAACCCATAGTAGTCTTTTTAGACAATCTGAATTCATACTTAATTTCTTTTTCTGTATTTATGGTATTACTAAAAAAATCTTCATTTAACGCTACTTCTAAATCTAATTCTTTACTTTCAAATGCAGTTTTCAATTCCAAAAGATATTCTGCCAGAGCTTGGATTGTTGGATATTTGAAAAAATCGGTTACTTTTATTTCTGGAAATTTAACACTTATTTGAGAGTGCATTTTAACAAGTAAAAATGAATTACCTCCTATGTCAAAATAATTATCTGTAACCCCAAACTTATCAATGTTTAAGTTTTGAGACCAAACCTCATATAAATAAGCTTCAATCTCATTAGAAGGAAGGATATTCTCAGAATTAAAAGATACCTCCGGCTCTGGTAAAGCTCTAATATCTGCTTTACCGCTTGGTGTACACGGGATTGAATCAAGCCTTACGTAATAGTTCGGTATCATATAGTCTGGCAGATTGTGGGATAGATAATTCCTAATATCACTCGTTCCTATGTCATTTTCTGAGACATAATATGCACATAAAATTTTTTCATTATTATGTCCTTCTTTTGGAGCAATTGCAACATTTTTTATACCCGGGTAACTCAATATGTTTCTTTCTATCTCTTCTAGTTCTACACGGAATCCTCTGATTTTTATTTGAGAATCCATTCTACCGATATACTCTATAATCCCTTCTTCCAAGAAAACCCCTAAATCACCTGATTTATAAAGCTTTTCAGCAGGATTTTTGCTAAATCTGTTGGCAACAAACCGGCTATTTGTCAATTCCTCCTGCTTTATGTACCCCGGAGAAACTCCAATACCTCCAATATATATCTCTCCAGGAACTCCAATAGGACAAAGATTCATTTCTTCATCAAGTATATATATTTGCATATTTTGAGCAGGTATCCCGATTGGGACAACACTTCTTCTGTCAGTAAACGGATTAAATTTATGAATCATACATCCTACTACCGTCTCAGTAGGACCGTACTCATTATATATACTAACCCTGCCGTCAAATTTCTCATATACTTTAAGTGCCAATTCCGTAGTAAGCTGTTCACCTCCAACAATAATTTTTTTAATCATTGATTTCGAACAGTCCATTTCGAGAAGTAACCTTAAATGAGTAGGCGTAGCTTTTATAATATTTGATACTCCATCTTTGACAATATTATTTAACACAGTTATTTCCTTGGGGTAAATTACTATAGTATTACCACTTATTAAAGGTGTGTATATAGAGGTAACAGTTAGGTCGTATGCAACTGAAGAATATAGCGGAAAATAAATCTGTTCATTTTCAAAATATTGTTTTATCGCCCATTCAACATAATTAACTACGCCTTTTTGTTTTATCATACAACCTTTGGGCTTTCCTGTTGAACCGGATGTGTAAATAATATATATCAAATCCTCAGGGCTATAACTATTCTCAACGTATTCCCCTTTACCAGAAGATAAATCAACCTTGTCAATATTTATCACTTTATATAGCCTCTGGATTTCTTGAGTTTCTATAGAGTTTTCCGTTAATAAAACATTACAGTTGCAATCTTGCAGCATAAACATTTTTCTTTCATGAGGAAAATCAGGATCAATTGGTAAGTATGTAGCACCTGATTTTATAATACCTAAAATAGCTATAATTAGCCAAGGTGAATTGTTCATCATTAATCCAACAATCTCTCCCTTAGCCACACCTTCATTTTTCAGCTTATGTGCCAAGCTGTTAGAAATCTGTTTCAATTCTAGATAAGTTATCTTAATGCTGTTATGTATAATTGCAATCTTATCAGGTGTTTCCTGAACACGCTTATCAAATAATTGCTGAATTGTCTTCTGTGAAGAAAACTTCTTTGCAGTATCATTGTATTCTAAGATGAATTTTTTCTCATTCTCTGGAGATATTATTTTAATATCTTTAATAGAAATATCAGGATTATGTATAACAGCATTTATTATTCTTTTATAAAAAGCTATGTATCGCTCAATTGTAGTTTTCTTAAATAATCTGGAACAATACTCAAGTTCAAAGTCTATAGTTCCATTATTCTCTGTTGCAAAGAAAGTTAAATCAAATTTAGATGTCTTTCTCTCATACCTATACTTTACCAGGCTCATACCGGGAATTCTGAAATCAGAGTTATCTGAATTCTGCATAACAAAGGATACATCAAAAAGCGGATTTCGATTTGTGTTCCGTTGTACATCCAAATCCTCTATTATATCTTCAAATTGATAATCCTGATTTTCAAAAGCATTTAATACTTTATCTCTAATCTGAGAAAGCAGAGTAGTAAATGGTAACTGTTTGTCAATATTCCCTTTAATAGGAATAGTATTAGCAAACATCCCCACTATATCATGTGTATCGGGATGAGTTCTTCCAGATGTAACAGTTCCTATTACTATATCATCCTGGTTTGTTAGCTTATTAAACAGAATAAAAGAGACTGCCATTAACAGCATGAAGTTTGAACAATTTTCCTTTCTTGCAATCTCTTCAAGCTTATGCACCACTTCTCTTTCAATTGTAAATCTTATTCTATCACCATCATAATTCTGGATGTCGGGTCTTATGTAGTCCGTTATAAGATTTAAAACGGGAATATCACCTTTAAACTCTTCTAACCAATATTGCTTCTGCCTTTCAAGCTTTTTATTTAATTTTTGCTCTAATTGCCATTGGGCATAATCCTTATAGCTTTTTGTAAGTGCAGGCAATTCAACTCCGGAATATAACCTATAAATATCATTAATTAGAATACTGCTTGAAAAGCCATCTGAGATTATATGGTGCATGTCAATTACAAGAACATGTAAGCTATTTTTCAGGCTAATTAAACCTACTCTAAACAGACATGGCTTACTCAAATCAAATGAACGCACAAATTGGTTTATTTTATCTTGTATGCTGGACTCTGTAGATTCCAACTCTTCAATACAAAAATCTACTTTTTCGTAAATTTTTTGTACGACTTCCTCATCTTTAAGTAAAAAAGCCGTCCTTAAGCTTTCATGACGTTGTATAAGGCATTTAAAAGCATTTTTAAGTTTCTCTATATCAACAGTATCTTCTATAAGATAAGCCTCTGTCATATTATAATTAGTGCTTTTAGGGTTCATTTGATTTAATATATACAGACGTTTTTGAGCTGATGCTAGAGCGTAAAACTCTTTTTCCTGTGCTTTCGGGATACCAGAATAATTCTCCTCTACACCGTTTCTAATATACTCCGCAATTTGCCTTATAGTAGATTTCTTAAACACCTCATCGACAGGTATCTTTATACAGAACTCTTTATATAGTCTTGATACTAAAACTGTTATTTTAAGTGAATGTCCGCCTAATCTGAAAAAATCCGTATCAATGCCAATCCGGTTCTTTTCTATAGATAAAATTTCCGCCCAAATATCACTTATTTTTTCTTCAATATCATCTCTCGGAGCAACATATTCTTCATCCATGCCAGTTTCAAATTCAGCTAACTTTTTGTAGTCCACTTTACCATTTGGAGTCACTGGTATTTCCTGAATCTCTATAAGCTGTGACGGAATCATAAACTCAGGCAATTTAGTGCTAAGATAGTTTCGTAAACGAACCGTATCAACTTTTGTTTCAGGAACTATATAAGCAATTAATTCTTTTTCATCCTCGGTAGTATCACGAACTGTTATTATTGCTTCCTTGATACCCTCATATTTGGATATCATAATTTCTATTTCGCTTATTTCAAGTCGTGAACCCCTTATTTTCACCTGCTGATCATTACGTCCCAGAAACTCTACAGTCCCATCAGGTAGCCATCTTCCCTGATCACCTGTTTTATATATTTTTTCACCGGTACGGAAAGGATTTGCGACAAATCTTTCCTCAGTTAGTTCTGGTTTATTTAAATATCCCCGCGCTATACCTGACCCACCTACATATATTTCTCCCGGAACACCTGATGGCTGCAGTTCACCATCGCTGTTCATAATGTATATACTTGAATTATTTATTGGTCTTCCAATAGGAATAGTTTGCTCGTAAGTCTTATCTACAGGTATCCATGATGAAAAGGTTGTATTTTCAGTAGGTCCATACATGTGTAGTATTTTAAGGTTTTTATATTTTGTTCTAATATTATTTAAGTACTTTGGCCTCACAAGATCCCCACCGATTAGAAAGTACTTTAGATTTTTGAAGACACTATCATTATAAAATGCTATCTGATTAAACAATTGAGGTATTAAGTGCAATATTGTTATATTATTATTGTTTATATAATCCCCAAGTTGAAAAGGATCCAACAAAACCTTATTATTTATAATATGTAGTGTCAAGCCGTTTAGCAATGATGCCCACACTTCAAATGTAGTAATGTCAAATACAAAAGATCCTGTCATAAGCAGATGATCTGATGGCTCTACTTCAATGAAATTCATTCCCTTAACAAGACTTATGACTCCCTTATGCTCTATCATTACGCCCTTAGGATTACCTGTGGAACCTGACGTATAAATGACATAAGCAAGTTGAGCCGCATCTGTATACTCTTGAATACACGAAAAATCTTCATTAGCATTTGTGTCTGTAACCGTATTTAAACTAATAATGTCTCCTTTAAAACCAAGGTCGATTATTTTGTCAAAATACTCCTCAAATGACAATATAATTTTCACTTGCGAATCATCTAGCATGTATTTTATCCTGTTCAAAGGATAATTTGGATCAAGAGGCAAGTATGCGCAGCCAATTTTTAATATCGCCAGCAAACCCACTATGGTTTCCGGTGATGAATGTGTCATTATCCCAATAATTGAACCAGGTTCGATACCGTTATCAATGAGTTTACAGGCTAGTATATCCGACAAATAATCTATTTGCCTATACGTTAAAGATTCATTATTATAAATTACAGCATCATTTTCGGAGAATTTTTCTGCTGTTTCTTTAAATAATTTATGTATAGTCGAACCCTGTGGATATGGTACCTGTGTATTGTTATATTCATTGAGAATTTTTTCTTCTTCGTACTTTGTTATGATTTTATAATCTTTTATTTTACCGTAGGGATTCTCAATTATTTGTGAGAATAAAAATGAAAACCGCTGACCCAGGGCATTTATTGTACTATCTTTAAACAAACAGGCATTATATGAAATAACTAACTCTAAATCAACATTACTTCTCCTGAGAAGTAAAACCATTTCACTGCCAAATTCCCCGTAGAAGCTTTCAGTCTTATTTTTTTCATGTATCTTATCAAACATAAAAAAATATCTAAAAATTTCACTGTTTTTATATTGATCTAATTTTTTGATTACTTTTTTTATGGGATAGAAATAGTTTTTATACCCTCCAGATACCTTCTCTTTTACTTTTGTAAGTATTGCCATGAATGTATCGTCACTATTTATGTCAGTATTAATTACTATGCAATTTTCGAAATCTAATACCTGGTTTATCAACATGGGAACAGATATGCCAATGTTATTACCGCCGGTATATTTGTGCATCAATATCGTAAATACCGCAAGTTGAAATACGAAAATTGAAATATCGTCATTTCTACATATTCTATATAATTTCTGGCATTCATCCCTGTCAAGATTAAAACAACAAGACTTTACTTCTACTCTGCTATTATTTGGGTAATCATACATAATTCCTGCATTATAAATGCTACCAGATAATTGATTTATCCAATACTCTTTTGCTTTTTCCAACGAATCGTTATTAATAAATGTTCTCATAAGTAACCCCATTTTTATTTAAAATCGAACTCAATATTGGGAATAAACTCCTCTAATACATTGCCAGTATAAACAAGATTTTCCACTAAGCATTTAGGATTGTCTATCAAGTCTACAATAATTTGCATAAAGCTCTTCATCATTTTTTCCACTTCTTGATTTTCATAAATATCTTTTCTATATTTAATACTTACCTCACACTCTTGAAACAATCGTATTTCAAAAGTTATAGGAAAACTGGTTTTCAATCTATTGTTTTGATAATCAATAACCCTCAGAATATTGTTATTAAACAAAAATTCCATATCTACAGGATAATTTTCAATAACCATAATTGAATCAAACAGTTCCTCATTTTTATTACACGAAACATATTTCTTTATCTCTGAAATAGGAACTTGTTCAAAATCACTTCTGGCTTCAATCTCCTTATTAACTCTAGTTAGAAGATCTATTATAGTGTCTTTTGGCTTTACTTTGACTCTTAAAGGTATAGTATTGATAAACAGACCAATAATTTTATCTACATCTTTTATTAAAGAATTTCTGCCTGACACTACAGTTCCAAAAATAATATCATCAGTATAGCTTTTTTTTTGAAGACACAAACCCCAAACTGTAAATAATATAGATGATACAGTTATCTGATTTTCCATTGCAATACAATTTAACTTGTCAAGTATTTGTTTGCTTATTATTGAGTCGTAAGCTCCAATATCATAGGATTTAGTATCATTATCTGGCTCTCTTTTTGTAGTCTGTATAGTATCAATCTTGTTCAAGTATTTTTTCCAGAAGCTTTCTGCATTTTTTTGCTTCTTTGATAATTTGACAAACTCCTTATAACTTGTCTTATACACTCTTGGAAGACTTTTGTTCTGGCTTAAACTAATATATGCTTGTACAAATTCTTTTAATAGAATTCCATTACTCCATCCATCATATATAATATGATGGATATTAATTATCATGTGAAGCAAATTACTTTCCTCGCAACAGAAAGTTATGCGAAATGGAACTGTTGCCAGATCAAATCCTTTACTTATTTCATCAAATTTGATTTGCTCTATTCTTTCACTTATACTTTTAGAATCTTGTATCTCACTTAGATCGTAGTAAGTAATTTCAACATCATTTTTCTTAAGAATAATCTGTACAGGTGACCTTAACCCTTCCCACCGAAAGATTGTCCTCAAAGCTCCATTACTGTCTACTACGTGCTGCCACGCTTTTATGCATAAGGGAAATACCACATTCCCCACAAGTTTAATATGAATCTGTTCAAAATATTGGTCTTTGCCCTCATTAGCAATATAATCAAAAAGCATTGCTTCCTGCATAAATGATAAACCAATAATATCCTCTACATTATTTGCATCAATTTTCATGACTTACTCCTGATAAACTTAGCCAGTCTTTCTAAACCATCTTCGATTTGCTTTTCCGTAAGATTGCTGAATGCTATCCTTATTTGATTTGTTCCTTGGCTCTTATTTATACAAAACATATACATAGGGCAAACTATAACGGAGTATTTTTCAACACATTCAAGAATTAAGCTATCCGTTAATGAGAACGGAATGTCCAAACTCATAAAAAATCCTCCTAACGGTTTTTGCCAATTCAGGCCATGTCCAATGCACCGTCCAATAGTATCTATTAATATATTTCTATTTTTCATACAACTTTCAACTTTTGGTTTACACAATGCTTTCAGAGAATAATTTTCCTTTTCTAAAACTGCACCTAGCATTGCCTGAAGAATTACTGATGAATTAACAGTGATAAAGCTTTTCACCTTTTTTAACATCTCGGAAAGACTATACGATACATTATTATGCTTTATCTTTCCATCTGCAAGTAAATACCCAAGTCTCATAGAAGGAAAAATAGTTTTTGAAAAACTGCCTATATGAATTACTCTTTTATATTTATCAATTGCTTTCAGAGTGGGTATTTTCTCTGTATCATAAATATAATATCCATAAGGATTATCTTCTACGATATAAAAGTCATATTTTTCAGCTAATTCAATGATTTTTTTTCGTTCACTTAAAGGCATGTAGCTACCTGTCGGATTATGAAAATCAGGGACTTCGTATAATACTTTTGGTTTTTTACCCTGTTTTATTAGATTAATAACTGTATCTTCTAAGTCATCCATATCTATACTTTGATTTTTTCTTTTAATTGTACATACATTTACTCCGGCTATTTTTGCATACCCTATAAAACCTATATAAGAAGGCTCGCTAACCATAAGAACATCCTTCTTAGATGAAAAAAGCGAATTTATAACTATAGCCATTGCTTCCTGTGCTCCATCAGTTATGATAATATCTTCCGAATCTATAGTTATACCTTCGTCATTGTATACAAGTTTTGCTATATATTCATTTATTATGCCTTTTGTGAAATTATATTGTCCCAAATAATTAAAGTAAGCATTTTCGTCCATATTCCGGGGTTTATTTTTTTTCACAAAGTCCTTTATTCCCAAGACTACTTCCTCTACATTAAAGAATTCCTCATTTGGTCTCCCGGAACCGAATGAGATTGCTGACGGATGTTTAACGCTTATTTCATTGAGAAAATTCATTGATTCAAGATATGTATCAAATAAGTTATTATTCACTCGGTTTACCTCACATTTAAATATCCATACACTCTATTTTTAATATTTCAACCAGAACCTTTAACTGTTTAGCATTTTTTTTAATGCATGGAATTGAATTACCACTTTGAACTAAATCTTGGACTGATTCCTCTAACTTCTGAATTAGCCTTTGTATATCGGCAATATCTTCATGAGTTTTACTATTCTCAGCTACAAGCATATTTATGTTTCCTCCTTTATATTTATGTAGCGCTTGGATTTCAGTTCATTTGTTTGTAATTCTCCATTTTTCTTTAATGTAATAACAAAGTTAAGAAAAGTTTTGCTATATATTCTTTCTCTCAGCCTTTCCCTTATTTCGTCATATTCTGAATCTGCAACTCCACAAGCCGTCTCTACCACAAGCTCTAACTTTCTGATCTTTTCACTGACTTGTATTATATATTCTCTTCCTAGTTTTTCCTCGCTCTGTACGATGTCTTCTATAACCGCAGGGGTAACAAATGTTCCACGCACTTTAATCAAATGATCTATTCTTCCCTTTACGCCACCTTTTAACATCCTATATGTCCGATTACACGTACAGGGTAAATCCTGCCAGCAAGCCAAATCATTTGAATTAAATCGAATACACGGCCTACCCTTCCTGTGTAAAGCAGTTATTACCAAATAGCCGTATTTGTTAGGTTCTGTAATTATTTCATGAGTATCAAGATCTAGTATTTCTACTAAAAACATACTTTCATTTATGTGGAGTCCCCCTGACTTTTCAGAACATTCGAATCCCCAGGCTCCAATCTCAGTTGCTCCGATATGATCGTAAACATCACAATCCCATTGTGACTCTATTTCTTTTTTGGTTGAATTGATCAACGCACCCGGTTCACCAGCACATATAATCTTTTTTACTGAAGTTTTTCTTAAATCAATACCTTTTTCTTTTGCTACATCTATTAATCTAAAAATATATGTTGGAGTAGATATTATTGTCGTGATATCCAGTTCCAGAATTTTTTCAATCCTTTGCTGAGATGTAAGCCCTCCAGCCGATACTATCTCAGCACCGATTTTTTCACACCCGTAGTGAGCTCCCCAAAAACCAATAAACAAGTTATAATTAAAGGCAATTAATACTCTATCATTCTCCCTTATCCCCTGAGCCCAAAGAACCGTAGCCCAACATTCAGCCCACCAATACCAATCCTCTAGGGTGTCAGGTTGTCTTATGGGATTATGCGTTGTACCACTTGTTTGATGATAGAAAACAACCTCATCTTCTGGAACGGCAAGTAAATTACCGTAAATTGAACTAGATTTATTTTTATCTAGAAATTCCTTGTTAACTATAGGAACCTTATTTATATCATCGAAACACTTAATCATGTCCGGATTTACACCATGTGCATCATATAAATTCCTATATGCCGGTGAGTTTAGATATGCAAATGTAAAAATATCTTTAAACCTTTTAAACTGTAATTCTTTTATCTTGGTTACATCAAGGGTTTCCATGTACGGGTTCCAGTAAATAGATGATTCTTTATTAGTATTCATATTTCAAACCTACCTGCATTATATATTATTGAATCACAGCTACCATGATAGTCCTGTACTCTCCTAGAAATTTCCGTATAAGTTAAATGGCCAGAAAGGACAAACTTAGTATTGTGCTTCTCGTTCTTGAGTGAATAGATACCCGATATACAATTATTAGGCTTACTGGTACAATGGCCTAAATACTTTTGTAGTATACATTTTGAAGAAAATACCCTAGAGCCTATTTATGTATTTTTAAGGGGTACTATCCTCTTTAATTACTTTTTTAAATCGTTTTTGAAGTTTTAGATATTTAAGTGTATTTATATTCTCTGATATTTGAATATTAATCTTTTTTTGTCCTTCAATAATCTCGTAAAGTGTCCACAGCCCTGTTTCCACTGCTTTTCTTGCCACCTCAACTGTCATACTGGCATCAAACCCCCACCCCGTAGGGCAAGGAGTATGTATATGAATATATGCAGGCCCATTCACATCTTTAGCAGTTTTAACCTTTTTTTTCAAATCGTTTAAATAACCTATTGAAGCTGATGCTACGTATGGTATATTATGTGCCTCAACAATTTTAAGCATATCTTTTTTGGGAGTAAGCTTACCCCCTGGTGTAGTTGTTGTCCACGCACTGTAAGGACTTGAGCCACTACCTTGCATCCCAGTATTCATATATGCTTCATTGTCATAGCATATGTACAACACTCTTTCTCTTCTTTCAAGCATACCGGACAACGACTGTAACCCTATGTCTACTGTTGCCCCATCTCCAGCGAATCCCAATACTGTTATGTCTTCTTTGCCTCGAATATCAAGACCAGCACGGATTCCTGCCGCATATGCAGCAGTGTTCTCAAGATTACCTTGAAATCCCGGTATTTTTAGAGCTGTGGAATTGCCATAACCGGAAAAAAGCGCTGCGCAACCGGGGGGAATTACTATGATGGTTTTTTCGCCCAACACACCCAATACACATCTAATTGCAATTTCTAACCCACATCCTGCACAAGTACTAACACCATTAGCTACTAGATTATTACTCATATGCAATATACCTTGTGAGCATAACGTCATGGTCATCATTTTTTACATCATATATAAAGTTCAGTATTTCTCTCAGTTTTTTCATATTTAAACACTTCCACCTTTTTTATTTAGCTTTCTTATTTTCATTGCATCTTGCTGTACATCTATCCAATTTTTATCACTAAATTGATCGTCTAATAAACCGTAGAAGATATGCTCAATGATTTTTTCCGTTATGTCTCTTCCACCCAAGCCTGTTATAAAGTTCTTAACTTTACACTTGTCGTCTCCTATTAAATTTTTTATCTCCATGCAAAGTGGCCCAAATTCTGCTCCCAATCCCGCACTCCTATCTAAGACCCCTATACATTTTATTTCCTTCAATATAGCCTTTAGTTTTTTATATGGAAATGGTCTGAAGCACGTAACCTTTATCGCCCCTACCCTAATTCCGTTATTCCTAAGTTTGTTGACAACATGTTTGACTGTACCACAGGAAGAGCCCATACTCACAATGACCGCCTGAGCACCATCACACCTATATGTACTCACCATGTCATAGTCTCGGTGGAATATATCATTGAATTCATTCTGAACTGATGAAATAATATCAATTGCATTATTAAAAGCTATTTCTTGCTGATAACGCATTTCCGTAAATTCCTCAGGTGGAATCAAATTGTTTATCAGCATAGGGTTATTCATATCAAGAAATAAGTTTTTAGGCGTATATGGAGGCAAAAAAGCGTCCACAGACTCTTGAGACGGAAGCCATACCTGTTGAAGGGAGTGGGATACAAAAAAACCATCCATACACACCATAAGAGGCAGCATCACTTTACAATGTTCAGCAATTTTATACCCCATAAGCATTAAGTCTAATACTTCTTGTGTATTCTCAGCATAAAATTGCATCCAGCCTGAGTCTCGTTCAGCCATTGTATCCTGATGATCACACCATAGACTCCAAGGGGATACCAGTGCCCTATTAACCACAGGCATAACAATAGGAAGCCTGCAGCCTGAAGCAACACCAAGTACTTCATGCATTAAGGCCAGGCCAACAGATGATGTCGCAGTACCAGTTCTAACACCGGCTAACTGAGCTCCAATAATATAGGATAACGCAGAATGTTCTGACTCCACACATGTGTATTTGCAGCTTATCTCTTTTTTGTCCACCATTGTAGAAAGTTTTTCTACAATAGGACTTTGCGGTGTAATAGGATAAGCAGCAATAACAGATACTCTTGCGAGTTTCATAGCCTGGGCAGCCGCGCCATTACCGTCCAACATTTCTTTATTTGATTTTGTATACTTATTCATTCTTCACCATTAAAATATAATTTTTTCTACAAATATTTGCACAGATGCCGCAACCTTTACAAAAATTATAGTCTATAGAAATCTTATTTTCGTTATCAATACTTATTATCCCAGTTGGACAATACTCCTCACATTGTCTACACATAATACACTTACCATTATTGATAACAGGCTTGACGGTCTTCCAATTACCTACAGGAGCATTGTCAAACTTGGTTGCAACCGGTCCTAGCAAGCAATTAAGTAATTTTTGTTTTTTCATAGGCCTCTCTTATAAGTCCTTCATAGACTTTACCAATATTTCGATCAAATATATCCTTAATACATTCTACAAGGCTCTCCAAACCCACAGCTCCTGCTTGTGCTAGCGCTCCAAGCATTGGAATATTTGCCCTATCCTGTTGTAATCTGTCCATAGATAATTGAGATGCATCAACATAATATATATTTTTAAATGAATATTTCGTGAAAATAGTACTTTCTGACGAATTAACAATGAGTATTGTGTCTTGGTGTATTCCTTTAGATATATCAATTCCGTTATTTTTTATAAATGGATCGAACAACATAACAATATCTGGCTCATATATAAATGTATTAAGAAGTATTGGCTTTTCGTCAATATAAACATCTGAAGAAACAGGCGCACCTCTTCTTTCATGTCCATAAGCCGGTATGATTTTAGCATATTTATTTTCATAAATACATGCCAAACTACATATTAGTTTAGATGCTGTTACAACTCCCTGGCCACCAATACCATATATTTTTATTTTTTTCATTATACAAGTTCCTTCGTAAATTCATAAGCTGCAATGCTCACAGCTATTTGAAGACTTAATGAGTCAATACAGTCATTCTGTGATATAGCTAAACTAACACCATAATTACTGAATTCCTTTGGTAGTCCTCTTGACTCATTTCCAAAAACTAATGAAAAAGGATATTTGATATTATCTTTCTGGTTAATCTCGTGAAGCTTTTCTTTACCATCCAGCATGAACATATATAAATTATGATTACCTGCAAAACTCAGATACTCGTCAAATTCATTATAGTACTCAAAATTAATACTAAATAATGCCCCCATTGAAGCCCTTATAACTTTTGGGTCAAATATATCAACCGCCGGACGGACAAGCGCCAAATCGCTAATTCCAAATCCAACTAATGTTCGAATAATTGTCCCCAAATTTCCCATATTACTTGGGTTAACTAAGACAACATGATTATTTGATGCATTAATTTTTGAATTGTACTTTTTTAAAACACCAACAACCAAACAATTTTCCTTTGGAGATATTCTTTGAATAAATTTGTCATCTGTAACTACTTCTACTCTTTCCCTTATACATATCTCATTTAGATTATTAAAGAATTCGCTCTTATAAAAGCTTGTTGAAATAAATACTTTTAATATAACACCCGGCATTAACTTTAGAAGCTCAATAGTAGGATAAGCTCCAAAGGTATATGTATACTCGGCATCTTTTTTATAATTTTTAAATTTAAACAAAATATCCTTCCCTTTATGTAAGTTTATATTATTTTTTTTGCTCTTAGACCTGAAACAGCAAACACAGTAAACACTTTATTCTCTACAATAATTCGTCACTACAGGGTCCCATCATAAATACTTTCAAAATTTACTTGGAGTTATATTTGAGAGTGAATAGAATACATATTTAAAAAACACTGCATATTTCTATGCAATGCTATCAAATATCCACTCACTATCCATTTTAACTTATTGAAGAATACTACTGACTTTTCTTAAACTAAAGTAAAACCGGCCTTTAATTATTCTAAAAAAGCATAGCTTCCCCTTTCGTTTATTAGATATAAAATAAACTATAAAGATTTTACTGTATTTTCCTTATCTTCAGATAACGAGCACTGGCTACGATTATTGTGCGATAAGTGCTTTTTAGAATCTTAAGAATATGTTATAATATTTTCCTATAATAACAATTAAATACATATTTTAATTTCTTATCCTATTATACCAGAAAATCTATTATAAGGCAACATTTTCATGTATTTTTGTTATCAATTGTTGAATGAAAAAGTAAATTCCACTTTTAAAAAATTAGAGTAGAATTTAGTCTTACGTAAATTCCACTACTTCATGTATAATTAATTTTGGTTTCCCAATCCGCAGTGAAAGGAGTTAATTATGTCTAATTTAATACCAGGAAACCAAAAACATCTTACCCTAGATAATAGGATTTTTATTGAAAAATCACTAGACAACAATTTACCTTTTAAAGTGATTGCGAAATATTTGTGCAAAGACCCTACTACTGTTTCAAAGGAAGTCAAGAAACACCGTTCTCTTACTTCTAGAAACAATTTTGTATCCCATAATCATTGTGTTCATCGTGGTAAATGTGGCCTTACAAATGTCTGCAAACGTACTGTTGCTTGTAAGAAGCAATGCAGAACATGTAATGCTTGTAATACCCATTGTGACCAGTTTAAAAATGAAATATGCAGTAAAGTATTAAAGGCTCCTTTTGTTTGTAACGGTTGTTCTAAAAAAGCTGGATGCAGGCTTGATAAATATTTCTACAAAGCAACTCAGGCTAATCGTCAATATAAGACTATCCTTGTTGAATCTAGAAATGGAATCAATATATCTGAAGATTCACTTAATCAGATGGATGCAATTGTCACACCTTTAATTTTGCAGGGCAGACTCCGTACCAAATACTTAAAAATCATCCCGAAATAAAATGCTCTGAAAAAACAATTTATAATTATATTGCATCTGGTGTGTTATCTGTGAAAAACATTGATCTCCCCAGAAAAGTAAAGTATAAGCCTCGCAAACAATACAGACCAAAAGCCAAAGATACAGGGATTTTTGAAGGACGAACTTATAATAATTTCATGAAATATATGGAATCCCATCCAGAGACGAATGTTGTTGAAATGGATACAGTAGTCGGTTGTGAGGGTAGCCGAAAAGTACTACTTACATTATTCTTTCGCAGCTGCAAATTGATGTTAATTTATCTATTGCCAGATAAGACAGCAACTTCTGTTAAAAAAACATTTGACCATCTGGAAGAAAAAATGTCTCCTATCGGCTTCTACAACACATTTCCAGTTATTTTAACAGACAGAGGTACGGAATTTTCAAACCCAGAAGGACTGGAATGTGGGATTGATAATACCATACGCACATCCATATTTTTTTGTGTTCCTATGGCTTCGTGGCAAAAACCAGGTATAGAAAAGAACCACGAATATATACGTTCTGTTCTTCCCAAAGGCTCATCCTTTGATAAACTAACGCAATGGGATGTAACAAGACTTGCAAATCATATTAACAGTACAGCAAGAGCCAGTCTAAATGGAAGAACCCCATTAAAACTGGCTCAATTGCTACTGGAAAAACATGCATTAAATGCATTCGGACTAAGAGAGATATCCTGCGACGATATCATCCTAAAACCAAAACTGCTGAAATAGAAACACAAACCAAGAGTTAAAACTGCGGATAGAAACCTCAATATCAACTCTATTCCGAGTGGAATTTAGTTTTACAAAAAATCCTCCAGTCGGCTGTTTGCCATGCAATTTTTTCTTCAGAGCAATTTTCTGTATGCTTATTATACTATATTTCAGGCACAAAGAATATAGTTCAAAGACTTGATTTAGTGGAATTTACTCTTCATTGTGGAATTAAAATTTACAGTGGAATTTAACTTTTCAATTAACGTTTTATTGTCAATATTTACTAGAAGTTTTCCATTCATTATAGTCTCTTTCTAGAATTTGCTGATTAAATCCATCCTGTTCATTACTTGATATACCTGTTCATGATGATCATTGTCTTCAATAAACTGTTCACGGCATTCTTCAAGAAGCTTGTTATGAATTGAGGTCAGTACTTTAAATAAGTCAGAGCACACAAAGTCAATTACCACTTAGCTAGTGGCTTGATTAAGCCTTATAAGGGCATGTTACTGGTATGCGCTACTCGCGCTCTGAATATACTGCCAATTGCAAAACTTTTCCAGTGGCCACCCTATAGGGTGGCTCTATTTATTTGCTTCCTTTTACCTGCTCCTCCGTGAACGAATCAATATATTCTTTTAAACTCAATTTTTCAGCTATTTGATCTCCCTGTAACTGCTTTTGCGTTTTGAGCGGGTGATAAATCCGATCTATGAGAGACTTATATTCTTCAAAGTGATCTCTAAGCAACTCATTGATTCCATTAACTTCGCTAATTTGACGATGATAGGTTCGAATGTTGTGATAAAGACTTTATAATTCATCAATCAAGCGGGTAGTGCTTTCTTTTGCTGCCAGCAGTGCATCATACATTCGTTGAGGTTCTGATTCTTTTGCTTGCTTTATGCTGGAATAAGACGAAAATACCAAAGAATTATATTCTTGGGTTTTAGCATTTGAGATCGTATCTAATAACTTTTGTACCTTCGACAACAACATGTGCTATGCATGACAGAGGAAACTCAGAAAAAAAGGCCTCCTGATTTCCCTTTACTCCCTTTACTGTGAAGCCAAGACTCTCAGCAGCCTTTATCACTCCATATTCATTTGTACCTTGCTTGTCGGTTCCTGCAATCTCCCTTATTTTTGTTATTGAAGTTTTAAAGCCGTACTGCTTGCTTATAGTAGCCAGACATGCGGCACCGCAATCTGTGATGTCATGCTGCTTGACACAGTAGAAATGTTTGAATGGGGTTTGCATTAGCTAACTCCATTATTATCTTTTTTTGTATTTACAATACTTGATATGGTCACAACAGCAAAACAAGTTATTACTATAATTATTACATAACTGATCCTGAATTCATCCCGTCTAAAATAATATATATCTAAAAGATATAATCCTAATATAGCAATACACATTGGTATGAATTTTTTAAATATCTTTTTTAATAATAACTTATCCTTAACACTCATAATAAAATTCTCCCTAGACATTTTATTTATTATATATATTAATTCTCACTAATGCGTTCAGTGCCTGTAATTAATAATGTACCAGTAAAAATCCAGAACCAAATATGCAGAATAATTTTAATCCGCATATCTGGTTCTTAAATTATTTAATTACGGAATAGGGCAGCCCAACCCCACCCATAATCCTGTTGATGCACCCGCGATTACAGACTGGGCAATATTTTTTTGAATCTCCACTTATTGCTACTGCGGTACCACCAACATACAATCCAACAATGGCACCTGCTGCTGCTCCACAAACCGCAGACAATAATCCGCCAGCTTCTATAGCTTGAATTTCTTCATAATTTAATTCAATGAAGTCTCCCATAACTTGCACCTCCTATCCTATTTGAAAGCTTTATCCCACGCTTGGGATATTATCTCATATGATACTACTCCTGCTATATATCCTCCTGCTGGTGTAGCATATGGAGAAACTATAGCGCCAATTACCGCACTTACAGTAGCACAAGTAACAACTTTGCAAACATCACCAAAAAGGTTCCCTCCATCAACACACATCATTTCATCCTGTGTTAACTCAGCAAAACCAATATTGTTTAAGTTCATAGCATATGTCATAATTTCTACCTCACTTTTACTGATTTTTTTACAAATGTATCCACTTCTATCCATTCTGCGCATAAACTTCAATAATAAAGTTTTTACATTCATAGTTTATATTAACTACTGTCCCATGGGGTTTACAGCAGATAATTACAGGACATTGCGACTTACACCTATATAAACATCAATTGCCATTTCATCAGCAGTCATTCCTGGCAAAAGATCTTTAACCTGAACATTATAACCTGCCGTTATCTGTTGTAATTTATTCTGTTGTATGAATGCAAGTATCTCATTATATGTATTTTGTAATGTTGCCGGATTACCTTCATGCCTTGCATATACAGCATCAAATATGTGAAATAATGGTTTAAATATGTATTCACCTGAAAATTCAAAATTCTTATCTATTGGAATAAGAATTTCCATATCCATAATAGTTTGTCCACAATGTTCTTCAATTGCAAAAGTTACGGTAACAATCGGTCCGGCTTTTTTTATTCCATTATCCTGAAGAAATTTACCATTTGGGACATTTCATTGTTTATTTCTTCTTGTGTCATTCTTTTTCTGAGTGACAAGACATTTTCTAATTTAAGTTCTTTTCCTGATTCTATCATACTATTTTACATATTCCCCTAGTCAAGTATAATTTTGTAAGTAGATGTTGACACATATTATATACCATTATCTTTTAGCTTACTATAGTTATCTTTTATACTCCCATGTCAGCGTCAGGGGTGATATATTATAGCCCCTAACTACTCTTGAAATTTTAATTTTTGTAGTTATATTTTTCGAAAAGACCTTTAAATTTTATTTTTTTAATAGCTTCTTTACTATTTTTAGCTCCAAGTTTTTTTAGTATATTCTTGACCTGTGTACGCAACGTGTTGTTTGTCTTTGATAATTTTGCAGCAATTTGTGAATGGGAAAGCCCTTGTTCCATAAGTTCAAATACTTCTTTTTCTGCTGTTGTCAATTCCCTTAACCTTTCATCTTTTTTAAGTCTTGCATAATCATCAAGAATTACCTGTATTGACGAGCGATTGTTGAAAGTTTTTCTTATTGTGTTTGGCAAGTCCAAATAATCTTCTTTTAGAAGGTAATCTACAGCCCCAACTTCAAAGGAATCTTTGATTAATTCGTCATCGTTATACGAAGTAAGCATGATTATTTTAGCATTGGAAAATTCCTTTATTTCAAGTGCTGCAGCCACCCCATCCTTAAGGTTTTCCGACAAGTTAATGTCCATAATTATTACATCTATTTTGATATCTGCTGCCAGCCGTACAGCCTCGACTTTACTGTTTGCTGAAGCTTTAACAAATATATCATCCTCCTGCGAAAGAAAAGAATTTAATATTTTATGTTAGTGCTACTCTAAAATTGTACCACATACCGGTAAAAAATTAGGCCACCTTAATCAAATTTCCTGTATGATTATGTTGACAGCATCATCGTACAGGAGGAAAGGATATGATTAAGATGGCACAATTAGAGGATATCAGAAAAATGTACTTCATGGAAGACCTAAGTATCAGGGAAATAAGCCGCAGAACTGGAATGCACAGGGATACGATCTCAAAATATATTTCCATGGATGAACCAAAACCGCCGAAATATAAGTTGACAAAAGAACGTAGCCATCCGGTATTAGGCCCATACATACCAATGATCAAGCAAATAATAGAAGACGATAAAACAAGGCATCGTAAGCAGCGTCACACAGGGACTAAAATATTTGAGACACTTAAAAAAGAAGGCTTCTTGGGCGGATACAATACTGTAATGGATTACCTGAGGAAGGAATACAGAAAGCAAAAGGAAGCTTTCCTGCCATTGGAGTTCGAACTGGGGGCCTATGCAGAAGTGGACTGGACAGAAGCATACTTTTATCTGAAAGGCAAAGAAACCAAGGCACATTTGTTTGTAATGAAGTTGAGAGGATCAGGCGGATTCTACGTAAGAGCATACCCTTTTGAGAAACAGGAAGCATTTTTTGATGGGCATATCAAATGCTTTGAGTTTATGAACGGTGTACCATACAAGATAGCATATGACAATCTAAAAACGGCAGTGAAGAAGATACTCGAAGGCAGCAACAGAGAAGAACAGGAGCAATTTATCGCCTTACGTACCCATTACCTTTATGAATCTTCATTCTGCCGGCCAGCAAAGGGAAGCGATAAAGGCGGTGTGGAGAATGCAGGCAAAGAGGCTGTGCGAAGGTTCTTCGTACCCTACCCTGAGGTTGATTCCTTTGAGGAGTTGAATGAATATCTGCACAACGAATGCATAAAGATTTTGGAAAGTAATCCGAAATGGGAGGCGGAAAGGGCTGCTTTGAGGCCATTACCGACAGTAAGGTTTGATGGCGCGAGGTATAAAGAAGCAAAGGTCAACCGCTATTCTATGGTACAGTTTGAAACTAACCGATACTCTGTTCCCACGATATATGTGGGAGAGAAAGTCACTGTTAAAGCTACAGCAGATGAAGTAAAAATACTATACAAAGGGACAATGATAGCAAGCCATCCAAGGATATACGGACGATACCAGGAGCAGATAAAGCTTGATCACTATCTGGAACTGCTGCTGCAAAAATCACGCGCCCTGGGCAACACAAAAGTATATAAACCTCAGATGCTGGCACCCGTTTATGAGCAGTATCGTCGAAGCTTAAATGCAAGAAGTCCGAGAGGCAACAGGGAATTCGTAAAGATACTTATGCTGCACAGGGATTACCCTACGGCACTGGTGACAGAAGCTATTGAAATAGCTATGGCATACAATGTATACAGTTATGACGGTTTATTTAACATATTAGGACAGCTGCTGGTCTCAGGCAATCCTAAGACGGCTCCTGTCAGCAAAGACAAGCTTCAGGGCATCCCCGAGGTTGTTGTAATACCTCCTGATCTCAGCAAATACAGCGCTCTCATGTCAGGAGGTGGGCAATAATGCCGGTCAATAAAATGCTTATTGAAACTTACTTGAAGAAGCTAAAAATGCCTCAGGTGGCAAAAACCTATGAATCCCTGGCAAGAGAAGCCGCAGACAACAATCTGGATTATGAAGAATATCTGCTGTGTGTGCTGGAGCAGGAAGTACACCAGCGGGAGAACAACCGGATTCAGAGAGGGATACGACAAGCGGGCTTCCCCGTAATCAAAACGATTGAAAGCTTTGACTTCCTTGCCATACCTTCTTTGAACAAACCACGGGTATTGAAACTCATGCAGGGAGAATATATCCGAAGAAGAGAAAATGTCATTTTGATAGGCAACTCCGGAGTAGGGAAAACCCATATTGCAACTGCGCTCGGTTACGAGGCTTGTCGGCAGGGTATGAAGGTCAAATTCTATACGGCAGCTGGTTTGATAAATGAATTGCTTGCAGCACAGCAGGAATATCGTCTTAACAAGTTCGAAAAGCAATGGCTGGCGCCGCAATTAGTGATCCTTGACGAATTGGGCTATGTGCCCTTCAATAAAGTCGGAGCTGAATTATTGTTCCAGTTCTGCTCCTCCCGATATGAGAGAGGCAGCCTGATCATAACTACAAACTTAGAATTTCCAAAATGGACGGAGGTGTTAGGCGATGAACAAATGACAGCTGCCCTGCTTGACCGCCTGACCCATAATGCACACATACTGAACATCAATGGTGAAAGCTACAGGTTTAAGCAGGCTCTTTCCAAGCAGGCAAATAATGACTGATTTTTTATGAAATGGTGGCCTGATTTTACTCCGGTAAGTGGCCTAAATTTTGATTGACATTAACATATTTTAATCCATGCAGGATCATCCTCAACTATCATTACCTGTATTTTATCCATTGACCAAACTCCTTTTGATTAGCTTATCAAGCAAACCGGATACTCTACTTTTATGAAAAATAATTTGTATCGTTGTTCCCACATTTTTTTCGCTGATTACTTCCAATTTACCACCATGTAAGTTCATAACGTTAACACAGTATGATAGCCCCAGTCCAAAATTATTACTGGTTCGTTTTGTAGAAAAAAACGGATCAAATACATAAGGAAGATTTTCTTTTGATATTCCACATCCAATGTCACTTATAGCAATAATAAATGTTGATTTATTTGAAACAGTATCTATCTTGAGTTTACCTGCCTTTTCCATCGCTTCTATGGCATTTTTTAATATATTATGAAACACTTCCTGAATATGAAGGCTATCACATTTAATAAAAAGGTCATTGTCAAAATTGTTTTCCAGTATGATTTCTTTATTTTTGATAAATGGAATTACCATGTTTATAGAGTTTGTAAATATATCCTTAACATTATTAACCTGCTCGTTCAAGGTAATCTCTTGAATATGCTTCTGAATATGCTTAACCATCTTTGTAAGGTAATCACTAGAATCAAGAATAAATCCAATATTTTCGTCAATATCCGGGATATTGATATTTTGATTTTTAAGCTTGGATTTAATCGTATTTGTACACATTCCTATTTTTATAATCTCATTCTTTATACTATGATTCATAATTGATGTTCCTGAGGTTATAGCCTTAATAGTACTGTCCAAACGATATTTTTCAAATTTAACTCTAACCCCCATAACTCCATACCTAAAGCTTGCATATACGAATATTATGAAAGCACCCGATATTGTTATCGCATTATATCTCCATATACTCTCAATCCGTAATGCTCTTAAAATATAATTAGCCGTAATAGCAAACAGGGTTGTAGGCGTAATTAATATGCAAGTAAGCAATCTTTGCTGCTTTTTACGTGCATTTTTCTCAGCTTTATATGAATAAATTAAATGGAAATAAAATACATAAGTGATATGAGAGATATGCCTAAGAATGATAACGAAAATCCGACCTATTTCTGTCAAATTTCTGTCAAAATAAAAACTTCCGAGATTTTACAATCTCGGAAGCCTTTATTTTAGTGGAGCTCCCAATCGGAATCGAACCGATGACCTCATCCTTACCATGGATGCGCTCTGCCTACTGAGCTATGGGAGCATATATTGGAGCGGGTGATGGGAATCGAACCCACGCTGTCAGCTTGGGAAGCTGATGTTCTACCATTGAACTACACCCGCACAAGTACGGGACATTAGAACGAACGTATTATAGCATGTTGGAAGCTATATAGTCCAGTACTGAAAACTCCAATTTAAGCAAATTAGGCTTTTTGTTCTTCTAGATATTTCTCCAATTTACGTTTTACACGCTGTAGCGCATTATCAATAGATTTTACATGCCTGTCCAAATCTTCCGCAATCTCTTGGTATGATTTTCCGTCTAGGTATGAGGTCAAAACCTCCCATTCAAGAGAACTCAGAATCTCACCCATCTTACTTTCTATTCCTTTAAACTCTTCCCTGTTTATAATCAACTCTTCCGGATCACTTATGCTTTCCTCACTGATTATATCCATCAAAGTTCGGTCAGATTCTTCGTCAAAAATAGGCTTATTCAAAGATACATATGAATTAAGCGGAATATGTTTTTGTCTGGTAGCAGTTTTAATAGCGGTAATTATTTGTCTGGTAATACAGAGTTCTGCAAATGCCCTGAAGGATGAAAGCTTGTCCCCTTTAAAGTCTCGTATAGCTTTAAAAAGTCCAATCATTCCTTCCTGAATTATGTCTTCTCTGTCCGCACCTATAAGAAAGTATGTTCTGGCTTTAGCCCTAACAAAACTTTTATACTTGTTAATAATATATTCCAGAGCTTGTTGGTCACCTGCTCTAGCCTCTAGTATTACATCTTCATCAACCATACCAGAATATGTTTGATAGACCTCAGCCTTTAAGTTTGTTTTCAATACATCTGCCCCCATTTTGGCTTACATAAGTATGGTAAGAATTATTTTAAAATAAAGATATAGACACTCATTTAAAATTATAAGTGTCTATGTTCTGTATGTCAAGTTTACTTTGATATTCCATAAATGTTGCAGGTATGGAAAAAATAAGGTTTGATTATAAATAAAAAGTATTTTTATTTACCTCTTTGCTTTAGTATTTCATACATAACTATAGCTGCTGCAACAGACGCATTTAATGAGCTGATTTCCCCATGCATAGGGATATTAACAACAAAATCACATTTCTCTCTTACAAGTTTACCCATTCCTTCGCCTTCACTTCCCACAACGAGAGCTATGGGGCCCTTTAAATCGCTTTCATAAAAAGCTTTTTCACCTGTAGAGTCAGTTCCAACAACCCAGACATTGTTTTTCTTTAGATATTCTATAGTCTGTGAAATATTGGTTACTCTTGATACAGGCACGTACTCCACTGCTCCCGCTGATGCCTTTGAAACCGTGGAAGTCAGTCCTATGGCCCTTCTCTTTGGAATAATTACTCCATGAGCTCCAACAGCATTAGCTGTTCTTAAGATTGCCCCGAAATTATGTGGATCAGAAATCTCATCCAGTATGATAATAAACGGAGGTTCTCCCTTCTCCTGAGCAGCTGCAAGTATATCGTCCACCTCCACATATTCCTTGACTGCCACATAAGCTATAACCCCTTGGTGGGATCTGGTTGTAGACATTCCATCCAG
Organism: Ruminiclostridium josui JCM 17888; assembly: GCF_000526495.1. Classification (NCBI taxonomy): domain Bacteria; kingdom Bacillati; phylum Bacillota; class Clostridia; order Eubacteriales; family Oscillospiraceae; genus Ruminiclostridium; species Ruminiclostridium josui. The sequence goes on from NZ_JAGE01000001.1 coordinate 1,574,761, forward strand.
TATATTTTTGTCAACCTCAGTTGTGATAATCCCTTTTTGCCTTGCAATAGCTATAATTTGTCTAATAGAACCTTCTTTTTCGCCCTTGGCTATAAATAGCTTGTTGATGGTCCTGTTGGCTTTCAGAGCCTCCATTACAGAGTTTCTTCCCTCCAACTTGTCGCTTTCCTCGGGAACAGCATTCACCATTTCAAGGTTTTCAAACTCGGTATTTTTTACTGGTGCCCCATAGAATCCTCTCTTTGCAGACTCGCTCTTGAACCCCTTGCGCTCATCCCCTTTTATCCCGCGTTTTTTACTGTCTCCAGAAAAATTCTTTCTATCAAAACGGGAATTACCTGATTTTCTGTTTCTTGCTTCCGCCATATTCTTAAATCCACACTTTCATCGTTAATTGTTATTCCTCAACTGCCAGTCTTAGAATTTCCATAAGACGTTCATAGTTATTTGTAAGGTATAAATATCCTATCAAAGCCTCAAAGCCAGTAGAATACCTGTAGTCCGTAACATCTGCATGTTTAGGCACCGTAGCTGATTTAGCATTACGGCCTCTTCTGACAATATCCTGCTCTTCCGCAGTCAGTTTGTCATTAACACGGTGAACTATATCTGCCTGAGACTTTGCCTTAACATACTTGACAGACATTTTATGAAGCATATTTACATTTGACTTGTTGTTTATTACAAGCATAGTACGTATATAGACTTCATAAACCGCATCCCCTATATAAGCTAAAACCAATGGCTGAAGATTCATCACGTCCATCGGTTTAATATCAAAATCTTTGCGCATGTTTTGTATGGTTTCTTCAAACATTCATTTTCTCCAACTCTAATATGCCTTTTTATGCATATTTATTATACACGAAAGTAGCATATGTTAAAACAATTTTTATCCATCATTACTTTTCCTTTACTTATCCACAACTAAAAGGTAAACTGAATGATATTTAACACATTATCCACATTGTTTTCATATTGTGGACAGGTTTTCTGTGGATAATGTGCATAAATCTGTGTATATATTTAAAATAGGCTTATCCACCATGTGAATAATTCTGGGATAAGCAACTTAATTATTCACACTTAATTGTCAATCCTACAGGACAATGGTCAGAACCCATAACGTCAGAATATATTTCAGCATCTACAATTCTATCCTTTAGTGCTTCTGATACACAAAAATAATCTATTCTCCATCCTGCATTCTTTTCTCTTGCTTTAAACATATATGACCACCATGTGTAGGCTTCTGTTTTATCAGGATACAGAGTTCTGAAAGTATCCACAAACCCCTGGGCCAAAAGTTCCGAGAATTTTTCTCTTTCCTCCATGGTAAAGCCTGCACTTCTCTTATTTGACTTAGGATTCTTTATATCTATTTCCTGGTGAGCCACATTCATGTCTCCGCAAACTATAACAGGTTTGGTCTTCTCCAGCTGCTTCAGGTACACCCTGAAGTCATCTTCCCACTTCATGCGATATTCCAGTCTTTCAAGCTCTCTCTTGGAGTTTGGCGTATATACGTTTACTAAAAAGTAATCTTCAAACTCCAGAGTTATAACTCTTCCTTCATTATCGTGTTCTTCGATACCGATTCCGCAGGAAGATGATAAAGGCTTTATTTTTGTAAAAATAGCTGTACCTGAGTATCCTTTTTTAGCAGCATAATTCCAATAATGTTCATACCCTTCAAGCTCCAGTTCAATCTGCCCTTCCTGAAGCTTTGTTTCCTGAACACAAAATATATCGGCATCCACCTTTTTGAAAAAATCCCAAAAGCCTTTGCCAATACATGCTCTAAGTCCATTCACATTCCATGAAACAAGCTTTGTCATAAGTATTTTCTCCCGTTTTAAAATAAATTAAATCAAGTATATCATAAACCTAAAAAAAATTCTTCTAGTTAAGATTTGCTCCGAATGCCTTTGCAATTTTAATAAAGCAGACATCCAACCATTTAGTATCCCCACTGTGATTATACCAGTAAACATTGTCAATACCCGCATTTTGGCTTAAAAAGGCAATAGCCTTTACCAATTCATTATAATCATCCAGCGTATTCACTTTTACAAAACCAGTTTTTCCGTTTAATTTTATCTGATACCATCCGTTGTCGGTTTTTCCTGTCACTTGTACAAGACTGTCTGCATTTATGGTTCCTATGCTTGCAGTATTATCAAATGGCTGTTCATTTACCGAAGTTTTAACTTTTGCTTTTTTAAAAGAATTTTCAGGCTTAATAACCGCTTCAGGTTTTTCGTTGGCAAAGAAATTCAGTCTGCCAAAAGTATTAAAGGATGAAAACAGCTGTGTTTCAACTACTCCATAAAAAGTTCCTCTTGCATGAATAACTCTACCATTGCCTACGAATACTCCTACATGAACAATACCTGAAGCTGATTTATTAAAGCATAAATCTCCTGCTTGTAAATCATTTACACCTATAGCTTTGCATAGCTTAGAAAATATCTGCTGGGAGGTATAATCAGCAGTACTTGCAATAAGTTTCATTTTTCTTAGTGCATACACAATTAATCCCGAACAATCATAATATTCTTTACCCAACCATCTTTCAGCGGAGTAACCGTCAAAATAATAATGGGATCTTCCAAACTGTTTAACCAATGCAGCCAAGGCTTCCTTGGTTAAAGGCGTATCATTCTGTCCTCCATAAACATATCCGCTGCCAATCTTTGACCTGATAATCCCTATAAATTCCTGCAGCTTGTTCATTCAATCACTCCTTCATATTATGTTAATAAATACCTATTAACATAATATGAAGGAAAACACAAAAATCACACCTTGGTTTTGACCAAGGTGTGAAAGGATTTGAGAAATATATTAAATTTACTTGTTATCAAATTACAAAAGCTTTAATTTAGGCCCATTTGCAGTATCTTCTACTGCGTACCCCATAGCCTTTAATTCGTCTCTTATCTCATCTGAACGTTTCCAGTTCTTTTGAGCTCTGGCCTCCTGTCTTTCTTCCAGGAGTTTCTGGACCTCTGGACTTACTTCTATCTCACCTGTCCCGCCCTTCTTTTTCTCCAGATTAAATCCGAATATTTTGTTCATTTTAGTAAGAAGGTCATATATTTCCTGTGACTTTTTGCCGTATCTGATTGCATTCCAAGCTACTCCCAAAGCTTTTGGAATATTCAAGTCATCATTTATTGCATCTTCAAAATCACTGAGGAACTCTTTTACAACAGCACTGTCGATTTTTTCATTTCCATCTTTGTGAGAAAGCACACCTTCCACAAACCTGTCATAAGAAACCTGCGCCGACTGCATAACATCCCATGTAAAGTTCAGCTTATTTCTGTAGTGGGCATTCAGACACATATACCTAAAAGCCAAAGGATCATAGCCCTTTTCCTTTAAATCTTCAATAGTATAGGTATTACCAAGACTCTTCGACATTTTACCATTGTTAACCATCATGAATTCGCCGTGCATCCAGTAGTTTACAGCTGGTTTCCCCAAAAGCGCTTCAGACTGAGCAATTTCATTTTCATGATGAACGGGTATGTGGTCAACTCCACCTGTATGAATATCAAAGGTATCTCCAAGATATTTTCGTCCCATTGCAGAACACTCAATATGCCATCCAGGGTATCCCATTCCCCATTGACTTGGCCATTGCATAATGTGTTCCTTTGGTGCTTTCTTCCATATGGCAAAGTCCGCAGGATGACGCTTTTCCTCATTTACCTCGACTCTTGCTCCTGCAATCTGGTCTTCAAGGTTTGCCCTTGAGAGCTTTCCGTATCCCTCAAACTTCTGTATGTCAAAATATATACCGTCGCTAGTTTCATATCCATAGCCCTTATCAACAAGTCCATGAACAAATTCCAGCATTTCCGGAATATGCTCAGTTGCCTTTGGCACAATTTCAGGAACCTGTATATTGAGTGCTTTTATATCTTTCATAAAAACGTTAGTATAATATTCGGCGATTTCCCAAGGTGTCTTTTTCTGTTCACGAGCACCTTTTACCATTTTATCCTCGCCCTCGTCTTCATCTGAAACAAGATGTCCTACGTCTGTAATATTCATAACATGTTTAAGGCTGTATCCGTTATATTCCAGAACCCTCCTTAGTATATCCATAAATACATATGTGCGAAGGTTCCCAATATGAGCATAATTATAAACTGTAGGCCCGCAGGAATATATACGTACCTCTTTATCGTCAATAGGCTTGAAATCTTCTTTCTGCCTTGAAAGTGTATTGTATACCTTCATTCTTTTCTCCTCTCATGTACTTCTATTTATTAATTGTATTATTTTCATTCTTTTTATTCAAGGGCTGAGAATTCTCACTCGACGCCCTTCCAATGTCACATATCATATTTTCAAGATGTTGCAGACGATTTGCAAGTTTACAAATCTCCTGTGACAAGGGATCCGGCATATGTATCTGATCTAGAGACTCCGACGGATTATCAACTCTCTTACCTGCCTTTTTAACGGTTCTCCCTTTTACTCCTACCACTGTAGAAAATGGCTCAACTTCAAAGGAAACAAAAGTATTTGCTCCTATAGTTGAATTATCTCCGATTTTGAAGGGTCCTAAAACCTTGGCTCCTGCTCCAATAAGAACATTATTCCCAACTGTAGGATGACGTTTTCTCCCCTTGTCCTTCCCTGTTCCTCCAAGGGTAACACCGTGGTATATAGTACAGTTGTCTCCTATTTCGGCTGACTCTCCTATAACGACACCCATTCCGTGATCTATAAACAATCCGCTGCCTATTTTTGCACCCGGATGTATCTCTATCCCTGTAAAATGTCTAGCAAATTGTGATATAAACCTTGCTATAAAAAACCTCTTCTTTTTATAAAACCAATGAGCTATCCTGTGATATACCAGAGCGTGAAAACCTGGATACAACAAAATGACCTCCAGCGTACTCTTTGCAGCAGGGTCACGACTAGCTATTGATCTTGCATCATACATCAGACCTTTTTTCATACTGTATCCTTTATATATAAATTAAATTCTAAATCATTATATTCCTATTCAAAAAACAACCCTTTATAACTATAGTAATTTTAACAGTTTTAATTTTCTATGTAAATAAGTATAACATTGAGTATACTATATAATAAAAAAGGAAGGATTTAAATCCTTCCTCTTTCGCCTTACAGTTGCTACACTAGTCCTCGCATTGATTAACGTCTTCGAGCAAAAGCCTTTCTTGATCTGTCGCACCGGGGAAATCAAATTTTTGAGGTGGATAGAACTCATCATATGGAAAATCAAAGGTATCAAACAATTCACATGCATTGTCATCTGTTCCTGCAGGACAGTGCTTATGCGGATATGAAAAATCGAAAGCAGGTATTAAGAGTGGTACAACCCTTGCAAGACTAACTATTGAGAATAATCCTACTGTAACGTACACTCTTTTTGTAAGTACAGGCCCAGGCTGTGGACCGGGTCCTCTTTCCATTTCCCTGTCATCATCCAGTTTGTCTAAAAAGCCCTTTGTTCTTGCAGATAACGGAATCGGCTCTGCAACTTCTATCTTACAGAAAGGCAGGTTACTTTGCTGCAGCTCGGCATTTGATTGAATGTCCAGTGCTCTTGGCTGGTAAAGTGATTTGAAAATCTTAACTCCGCCTTCTGAACCGAATAATATTATTTTCTTGTCATAGGATATGTTGCCTTCTACTGTAGTTATCTGAATTCTTTCCCTGCCTCCCACAGTTATTCTGGTAAAGAAATCAAGTGTTACAGCAATAATAAATTTGACATCTACAGCATAAAAGCCTCTCTTAAAAGGAACTGCTTCTATATCCGTTATAACATCAGTTACCTCTGCCGTCCTAATTTTAACGTTAAAGGAATCATTAATAGCACGAACTTCAGCATCCGTAAGACGTTCAAAATATACTCTTGCATTTTCTATACAATCCCTGTCTTTACATGAATCGTATATTTTTTCAGCATGTACACCGACGGCTTCTCTTATTTTACTGAGATCTCTCTCGCAAATAAGCCCCGATACCACTCTGTCATTATCTTGACCCATAAAAATCCCCCTTAATTGCAGTTGTTTGATGATTTCCCTTAATTACATATTATGTTATTTTGATAAATGTGTGATTACTTTGTTTTGTTACTAAACAGCTAATTTTAAGCATATATATTAATGATTGGAGGCCGATAAATATGTACAATCCCAACAATAAACAATTTGTTTTTAAAGATTCCGAGGGTAAACTTTGGAATTTTTACTATGATAACAACCAAGGAATATGTTACAGCGTATTTTCCAAAAGATTCGCTTGGTCGGAGCCACGAGTGGTGCAGTCAGAAGCCTATGAGCAATTCTATGTGGAAATTGATGAAAAGGATTGCTTCCATATTATATATCAGGATAAGAAAGGCAATATTATTTATTGCTTTATGCAGCAAAATGAAACCGTTAAAGCGTTGCCAGTTCTTACCAGCAAATCACACTCTGTATTTAACAAACATTTATCGTTGATTGTTGCAAATAGTTGTGTACATATTTTCTTTATAATTGAGCATAACGGAATATATATGCTGTCATATCAGACAATAACAGATGGTGTTCCTGTTGCACCAAAAAAAGTTGATAATATAACCTTACTTCCAAATCCATACACTGTTGTCTATGATTTAAATGATGACATATATGTTTTTTATCATATATCCGACGGAAAGAACAACCAAATAGGATACAAGAAGTATTCTACTGTTAATAAAACCTGGAGCGAGTATTCACAAATTACTATGTTTTCCTCCAACAGTCAGAATCCCAGAGTTGTGGTTGACAGAAACGGTATTTTCCATATATGTTATGTAAGAAGACAGGATAAGCAATTTCAGTTGGTATATCAGCAAAAGATACCTGACAGAAACATGTGGACATCCGAAAGCATTCTGGCAGCTTCGGGAACTCTTTTTTCCAATTATTCATTACTATCGGTAAAGAGCAGTCTGGTAGTTTATTATATTAAGGATGATTCCCTTTTTTCATTTATATCAAATGACTTCGGAGCCAGTTTTACAAAAGCTTCTAAAGGCACCTCTCTTTCAAGGCAGCACATTTGCGTCAGATATAAGTCAAATTGCCCATATGAGCATATACAGGCCAACGAAATACCCGCCACATTTGTAAACGGCTTTAAGTTAATGTTTACACATGATTCCATAGATTCGGAAGGTAGTCTTAGTACTGACGAAATGAAGGATATTATAACAACAGAAATTAAATTGCTGAAAAGACAGATAGCAGATTTAAAAGAAACTCAAAATAGCATTATCAACAATATTAAAGCACTTGAGTCAAATCAAAAGACCATGGAACTCTCTCTTATGAAAGAAATATCTAAAGTACTAATAGGGCTAAGGCCTGGAAAATCAGGTATTGAACCTATCCAGCCCAAAAGAAACACTTTTGCAGAAGTATTTCCAAGTAACCTAAAACAGCGTAATAATCCCCATACTCAAGCATTTACCAATCTTCCGAAATCAAGAGAAGAACTAAAGCAACTTTTTGCAGATAGAGTAAAGAAAAAAGCAAAGTTACATAAAAATTTCAAAGGAGTATGGAAATTGAAAAGAAAGAAGAATATGTAAAGGGGCATCGCAATGCCCCTCATCACTTTGAGTTAGTCCCAAAATGGCGTCCCCAGTATTTTGACACCTAGCCAAAGCCAGGTGGGTGTCCCGGTGGTATCTTCAGCCTTCCTTCGCCGTTGCACAACGTTCATGCCGTGTGTCGGAATTACCTAAGGCCTGACATCGTATACCAGACAGCAGACTCCCTTATGAAAGATGTAGGTTCAAAATAAAGGTTTGATTCGCTCATTTCAGGATAACTGTTATTCAATTTTTGAAAGTTTACCAGTCCTATATATGACTGCTTTCGATGGGTTTATTATAACATCGGTTCTTACTCATGTAAAACAGAATCTGAATAATATATCAGTTAATAGCGACTGTTTTCTCCCTTATAATTTGTCTAATATAATCTTTCATACTTATTCTTTGAGAACCCCGAAATAACTCTGTATACTTCCTTTATAGGAGTGTTGATACGAGCGGCTTCCGCCTTTATCACTCCTAAATATTCTTCTGGGAATTTAAGGCAAAGTCCACATCCTCCCTTAGCAATGCTGCAAGGAGTAGATATAACTTCAAAATCATATCCTTTTTTTTCAAGTTCAGAATTCAGTTTATAAACATAATTACCAGATTCTAATATTGCAATACACTTCATAAAATCCACTCCAATTCCATAATATACTATACCCACAGTTAGTTGCTTTACATTAACATAATATTGAAATGGCTTTTAAAAAGTTCCGTAAATGTTTTTATTTCGACATACCTATTTTATTTAACCGTGCATGATAAAATAAATACTGTTGCGCATACCCTGTAAGGTCTCCAAACTGCTTTGAGGCAAATTGCTGTATTTCCTTAAGACCTGACTCTTTTTTTAAATACAACTCCTCCATCACACGTTTTACCCAAACATCAATTGGAAATACGTCATATTTCAATCCGCTGAAAAGCAGTATACAGTCAGCCACCTTTGGTCCAACACCGGGAAGCTTCATTAGCGCCTTACGAGCCGCAGCTGTATCCATGCTTCTTAAATGTTCTTCTGTTAAAAACCCCTGTGCCATTAAGGCAGATGTTTTATGAATGTACTTGCACCTGAACCCTGCCTTACACTGCTGTATTTCCTCTAATGACATACTTGCAAGTGCTTCAGCATCTGGAAAACTGAATGCATTAAGACTGGAATCAATACACTTTCCTCTTAATGCAGAAAGAGTATCTACTGTTTTCATTATTCTCGGTATCATGTTATTTGCAGATATTATAAATGAGATTAGCATCTCCCAGAAATCCTGTTTCAGAAGTCTTATTCCCCAGCCAGTTTTTATTGCTTCTTTCATTATTTCATCTTGCTCAAGAATAGACTTAATTTTTGAATAATCAGTGCCCAAGTCAAAATACTCATACCAAATGTCTATAAAATCCCGCTCTGTAGAATTGGTTATACAAAGAATCTCATTATTATAACTTACATTTACCAGTCGGCCTCCAGCTATTCCTCTATAGCTTCCATCATCCTGTCTTATCCATCTGAAACACTGTCCACAGTCAAATATGTGTGTTAAATTGAAGTCTTTGACATTTTTTACGTAAAGGTTTCCATTTGTAGTTTCTAAAGTGTAGCCTTTATATTCCATTTTTATTCCTCCCCATTAAATAGTACCCCATCATATGCCCTATAAAACAATATATTAAGGATATTAATTAGCACTGGGAATATCAATGGTTATGTGTGGGAGAAATATGATATAATTTGAAAAATAGTGTAATTCACTTTTTATTATAACGGAGGTCACAATGAAGGAGAAAATATATACAATACCTGTGTCAGATGCTTTTGCAGAGGATTGCGAATGTCCTCTTTGCGTTCTGGAAAAAAAGCTGGAAAATGAGTGTATAGAGTACGCTCTAGGACCATCCCTGATGGAGCCAGATATGAGACAGGAGACAAATGAAAAGGGATTTTGCAAAGACCACTTTGAGGCTATGTTTAATAGTCAGGCTAATCGTCTTGGCCTTGCCCTCATGATTAATACATTTTTGCAGGAAAAAAATAAAAAGCTTCAAAGCATATTTGAGACACGTGCCAGCTCATTGGAAAAGGATGCTAATGCCGGACTTATGAAGAATATTTCGAATAAAATTTCATCGAAGCAGACTGAAACTGACAAGCTGGTACAGGAACTTGTAGGGGAGCTTGATAAAATAGAAAACAGCTGTTCCATATGCAGTAAGCTTGAACACACAATGGATAGATATATTGATGTTATTTTTTATTTGTATTTCAGGGAACCTGATTTCAGAAAAGTTTTTGATTCCAAAAAAGGATTTTGCCTGAAACATCTTAAACAATTGCTTATTTCAACAAAAAAGTATCTTAATACAAGTGAAACAGCAATATTCACTAAAAAGCTCATGGAAATGCAAATTACCAACCTTGATAGAGTAGAAAAGGAAGTTGATTGGTTTACAAAAAAGTTCGATTATAGGTATAGCGACGCACCTTGGGGAAACTCAAAGGATGCTGTTTTAAGAAGTATTCAAAAAATAAGAGGAAATTGTAATTTAAAACAGTAACATTTTATGTAAAAAATAATATTATGTAAAGTAGATAGGCAAATGTCTATTTAGCCTTGAGCACCACATGACTACCACCAGTCCTGTACCGGCCCTCCCCCTGGCACAGTTATCGAGTCATAACATGCTATGCCCGTCAAAAGGTTCATCCTTTCAGGTGCTCAAGGCATTTAATAATTCATTACTTTCCTAAGTTATTTAAATCGTAAGGTGTTTCCTGATATACATAGTAGTTGAGCCAATTTAAAAATAAAAGGTTTCCATGTCCCCGCCACCTTACAATAGGTTCCTTTGTTGGATCATCTCCGGGAAAGTAGTTTTTGGGAACCTCTATGTCCATCCCCTTTTCTACATCTCTCTCGTACTCATATTTAAGCGTGTAAGGATCATATTCGGAATGACCCGTCGCAAAAATGTGACGCCCATCTTTTGATGCAACTAGATATACCCCTGCTTCTTTAGACTCAGCCAATATTTCTAGTTGTTCAACCATTGCTATATCCTCATGGGCAACTTCAGTATGTCTGGAATGGGGCACAAAAAACACATCATCAAAGCCTCTGAGAAGTTTAACATGCTCCTTTATTTTTTTGTGTTCAAATACACCAAACATCTTCTTAGGCAAATCGCGTTTTGGTACGCCGTAATGATAATACAGCCCTGCCTGTGCCCCCCAGCATATATGTAGTGTAGAGTATACGTTTTTCTTACTCCAGGCCATTATACGTTTAAGTTCTTCCCAGTAATATACGTCCTCAAATGGCATTTGCTCAACTGGTGCTCCTGTGATAATCAATCCGTCAAAATGCTCACCTTGTACCTCGTCAAAGGTTTTATAAAAAGTTTTAAGGTGTTCCTCAGGAGTATTTTTTGACATATGGGATGCGGGGTGCAGCAGAACAATCTCCACCTGAAGGGGTGTGTTTCCAAGAAGTCTCAGTAGCTGCGTTTCCGTAGTTATTTTAGTAGGCATTATATTTAATATTGCAATTTTTAGCGGTCTTATATCCTGATGGTATGCCCTGTCCTCAGACATGACAAATATGTTCTCACTATTCAAGGTTTCCACCGCAGGTAGATTGTCAGGGATTCTGATTGGCATATTGACCTCCATCAACTAAATAAATAAATTGTAAAAAAAGTGCATAATATAAATTATATTATGCAATAACGAAAAGTCAACTGTCAGCCAATATAGGTTTATTATTTGCTCTTTTCAAGAGCCTGTTCTATGTCATATATTAAATCATCAGGATCTTCAATTCCTATGGAAAGTCTTACTGTTCCAGGTGTTATTCCTGATTCTAAAAGTTCATTCTCCGAAAGCTGGGAATGTGTAGTGCTTGCAGGATGTATTACCAAAGATTTAGCATCAGCAACATTTGCCAATAATGAGAATATTTCTAAGCTGTCTATAAATTTCTTTGCAGCTTCGAAGCCTCCTTTTATTTCAAATGTAAATATTGAGCCTGCTCCTTTTGGGAAATATTTTTGAGCAAGTTCAAAATATTTATTTCCCTTCAGGCTTGGGTAATTTACTTTCTCCACCAACGGATGTTTTTCAAGGTATTCTGCAACCTTTTTTGAATTGCTTACATGTCTTTCCACCCTTAAAGATAATGTCTCAAGTCCCTGTAAGAATAAGAATGAGTTAAAAGGACTAAGGGATGCTCCTGTATCTCTTAAGAGCTGAACTCTAGCTTTCGTTACAAATGCCACTTCTCCCAACTGACTGAATACAACCCCATGGTAGCTTTCATCAGGTGTTGTAAAGCCAGGGAATTTATTGCTTGCAGAATAGTCAAATTTACCTCCATCAATAATCACTCCACCGATAGAAGTTCCATGTCCGCCTATAAATTTGGTTGCAGAATGTACTACTACGTCTGCTCCGAAATCAATAGGTTTTATTAGGTATGGTGTGCCGAATGTATTATCAACTATAAGGGGGATACCATGCTTATGTGCAATGTCTGCAACGGCTTGAATATCGATTAGATTTGCATTTGGATTACCTATTGATTCTATGTACAGAGCTTTTGTTTTTTCTGTAATAGCGGCTTCAAAGTTTTGCATGTTATCAGGATCTACAAAAGTAGTGTTTATTCCGTATTTGGGCAAGGTTACCGCAAAAAGGTTGTAAGTTCCTCCATACAAGGTGTTTGCAGCCACAATCTCGTCTCCAGCTCCAGCAAGATTCAGTACTGAATATGTTATTGCTGCTGAACCAGATGAAACTGCAAGGGCTGCCGAACCGCCTTCCAGTGCTGCAATTCTTTTTTCAAATACATCTGTTGTAGGGTTCATAATTCTTGTATAAATATTTCCCGAATCTTTAAGACCAAATAAATCTGCTGCGTTATCTGAATCTTTGAATACATATGATGTTGTCTGGTATATAGGCACTGCTCTTGACCTTGTAACAGGATCTATTTCCTGCCCTGCGTGGACTTGCAATGTATCAAAACTAAGTTTTCTGCTCATATATGGTATCCCCCTTTATATGCTAGTAAGTTTATAGGTTTTATTATAATATATATAATAAAACCAAATTTAATTTTAGTCAATACCTTTTATATATAATTTTGTTATGTATTTATTTTTAACTGTAAAATTTTATTTTACATACTTGATTATTTTATGAATTATATATTTTGCTATAATTAAAATAAAAAACCATTGCAAACACATCAACTTCTTTTGCAATGGCCTTCTATTTGATTTCTATATTTATTTACATCGATTTTATATTAATCCTTTTTCAATAATCCTTTTTCAATCAAAAACTCTTTTGCTACTGCTGCAGGTTCCTTTTGAAGCTCATCAACTTTATAATTCAGCTCTATCATAACTTCATTTGTAAGAATATCTCCCAATTCTTCAATCACCGGCTCTATTTCAGGATACTTCTGTAGTATTTCCTCTCGTACCAAAGGAATTGCATAATATGGAGGAAAAAAGTTCTTGTCATCCTCCAAAGAAACAAGATCAAATTTCTTAAGTAACCCATCTGTAGAAAACGCATCCACAACACTTGTTTCCTTATTTATTAAAGCTGTATACCTTGGAGAACCGTCTAACCCCTTGGTATCTTTAAATTCAAAATTATACTTTTTTGTAATTCCTAAAAGTCCATCTTCCCGGTTAAGAAATTCCAATGTTGTTCCTGCAATTAAATTAGGGGCTACCTTTGCCATGTCACTAATACTTTTTAAATTATATTTTTGCGCCGTTTCTTTTGTAACTGCAAGAACATAGGTATTATTGAAGCCCATCTGCTTTAGTACACTGATATTGAACTTTTCTTTGAAATCTTTTTTTACAGTATTATACACCTTATTCATATCTGATATGGGTGGATAATTCAGTGTATCTCCATATGCCGTCCCGCTATAGTCAAAATATAAATCAATATCCCCTGACTTCAGAGCCGAGAAGCACACCTGTGTACCCCCCAGATTTACTTTCCTTTCCACATTTAAATCAGTTTTTTCTTCAATAAGGTCAGCAAACATATTTACAAGTATATGCTGCTCAGTAAAATCTTTTCCTGCAATACGTATTACTTTTCCGCCAGTTCCTAAGCTGGAAATTATGGTTGAAAATATAATAATAACTGTCAGAAGTCCGGCCACTGACAACACTATCTTATTATATCTTCTTTCCCTCATCTGCTTTTCCTTTGATTTTTTTATTTTTTGCAGACTTATTGGCGTAACCATTTTTTCAATCAAGCCTACCAGATAATCTACCAACAGCGCAAGTAGACATGCCGGAATAGCACCTGCCAAAATCTGGTTGTTATTTACTGTTCTTATACCTGAGAAAACCAGAAAACCCAATCCTCCAGCGCCGATAAACGCGGCTATGGTCATCAGTCCAACGGCCGTTACAGCTGAAATTCGGACTCCTGCCATTATTACAGGCAATGCCAGTGGAATTTGTATTTTTGCTAATATCTGAAATTTCGTAAGACCTATTCCCCGGGCAGCTTCCAGTGTCAGCGGATTTATATTTTGTATCCCTGTAAACGTATTTTTAATAATAGGCAAAAGTGAATACAGTATTACCATGACCACAGCCGGAAGTGTACCTATCCCTAAAAAGGGTATGGAAAATCCAAGCAGAGCCATGCTTGGAATTGCCTGAACTACATTAGCAAAACCCAATACTGGTCTGTTTAATTTTTTCACATAACTAATTAATATTCCAAGTGGTACACCCAAAATTATGGCTAATCCTACAGCAATAACTGTAAGCTTAACATGCTCAACCAGAAGATTCAGTATTTGGGATTTATTTAGTACTAAGTAATCAATAAAATTCATATAAACCCCCCTTTTCTAAGTAAATTATTCCAAATTCTCCATATCCAGATACTGCTGACTCAAAGTAGTAACAAGACTGCTCTTTGTTATCAATCCCAGAAGCTTTCCGTCTTCACTTAGAACCGGGATTGTGGATACATGCCTTTCGTCAACTATTTTCAAAATATCTATAATTGACTCATCTTCATGGACACTCAAAAATTCGGTAGACATAATATTTCCAACACTTATTTTACGGTCACTCTGGCTTTGTATCTGCCTTGCATTCACTATACCTATCAGCCTTTTTGTTTTCTCTTCAATTACCAACAGGCTATCCACCTTCTCATTACGCATTCTCTCAATACATCTGAGAAGTGTCATATTACTATGACAGGTTACCGGAGTATCAATCATGATATCCTTTGCCTTTATAAATTCAGGAGAAGTCCATATTCTATTTTTTCCTACAAATTCTGACACAAAATCATTACTTGGATTTTTCAATATATTTTCAGGTGTATCATATTGTAGTATCTCTCCGTCTTTCATGATACATATCTTGTCCGATATCTTTATCGCCTCATCCATATCATGTGTAACAAAGACTATTGTCTTTTTAATGGATGCCTGTATATTTATAAGCTCATCCTGCAGGCTGATTCTCGTAATAGGGTCAAGTGCAGAAAATGGCTCATCCATAAGAATAATCTCAGGGTCTGTGGCAAACGCTCTTGCTACTCCAACCCTCTGCTGCTGTCCACCACTTATTTCTGATGGATACCTGTTAAGGAACTCATCTGGTTCCAATCCTATCATTTCCAATAGTTCGTAAGTGCGTCTTCTTATTTCCGTAGCATCCTTTTTTTGAACCTTAGGGATCAGCTCAATATTCTCTTTTATTGTCATATGGGGAAACAAACCTGTCTGCTGGATAACATATCCCATATTCCTTCTTAGCTTTATAATATCTTTTTTTTCTATATCCTCTCCATTGATAAATATCTTTCCGGATGAGGGTTTGATTAGGCGGTTAATCATTTTTAAAGTGGTTGTTTTGCCGCAGCCGCTTTCTCCGATAAATGAAACCAATTGGCCTTTTTCAATTTCCAGAGAAATGCTTTTTAGTACAGTTTTATCTTTGTATTTTTTTGATATGTTTTCAAATCGAATCATTTACTTTACCTTCTTTTCCCAATCAAATTTGAGCAACAACTTCATTATATAGTCAAGTTGTCACCTTTGTCAAATTACCCAAAAAAACCTCCTATTGTATTAATTGCTACAATGGAGGTTTTTATTCAATGTCATTATTCTACTCTTTCAAATTTTATGGGTATAAGAATTTTCTTACTCTTTCAAAACAATTTTCATCTCCTATAAAATACACGATATCACCCTTCAAAAATATTGCATACGGACCCGGGGACAGCAATAGCTTAGTTTCTCTTTTTATCGCAACTATTGTTGCAGTTGTGGTGTGCCAGAAGTTTGTTTCGGATGCAGTCCGGTTCAAGTACGGAGTATCCTGTGTAATCTCTATTTCAAATGGGGTAAAAGGATTTATTGAGCGAAAACGGTCCGTCTTCTCTATAAGCTTTGACAGGCAATCATTAAAAAATTGCAATTCCCTGGATTGCCGCTCCATGCTGTCCTGAATATCCTTTTTTAAATTATTTACAGTTTGTATTTCATGGTAATGGCGCACGAAATCCACAGCTTTTTCATAGGACTTAATTATTACACCATTTCCAATTTCTGTCTCCACTATTCCCAAATCAGTCAGAACACATATAGCACGCCTTGCGGTTTCAGGTGATACCCCGTATTGGCTCGCTATAGAAGACCGAGCATATATTTTTTCGCCTACCGGGTAGTATTTGCTTGCAATTTTGGATGCAACATCCGCAGCAATCTGCTGGTATCGTGGGTTTGTAATTCGAACACCCTTATCCATGTCTGTTTCTCCTTAATCAATATAATGTTCTGATTTCCGATTTCTGAACAAAAACAGTATTATAACTGCCAGCAACATTGCAAAAGCCGGTACGGCAGTGGTATAACTGCTTCCATAGCTGCTTACTATCATTCCGGTAAAAAGACCCATTACCACAGGCCCCAACGCTCCGGCTCCCATGTTAAAAGCCAGCATAGTACTGCTTTTTTCCCCGGTAAGCCTTGTAATCCAAATAGTAAGCAAAGGATAAAAAGGTGAACACGCAAAGCCGGCCAGTGCAAACCAGGCTATTGCCATACCCTGGTTTGAGTAAATAACCATAACAAATGAGATTATCGCCAAAATTCCGTGTACCAGCAATATCCTGACCATATCAATGCTTTTAATTAGCCTAACCGAAAGGGTTCGCCCTGCAAACATAGCAGCCCATATGAAGATACTTGCCGCAATTCCTGAAATCTTTCCATAGCCACGGCTTTCAAAAAACATTGGCGCAAACCCCCAAAGTCCGGTTTCTGCCGCAACATATAAAAATAGTGTCAGAGGTGCTACCATATTTATAGGTCTTGTAAATACTATTTTGTACTGCTTTAATGTATTCTTCAGAGAAACTGTATTTACCTCTGAATGACCTTTGTATTTTACAGTATATAATGCCATACCTAAAAATAATATACCGATAATATAATATGTAATTCTCCACATTCCAAGAAAGACCGTGAACATCAGAAGCAGAAGAGGAGTTATTATAGCTCCTACGGTAAAAAAAACATTGATAAATGCTATGTTAGAGTCTGCCTTTTGTGTATCATATGCTGTTGTGAGAGACACAATTGCATTCTGACATATACTGCCGAAAAATCCTATGAAAAATATCCCTGCCATAGTCATAATGTAATACCTTGAAAACCCGAATATCAATGTTGCTGCTCCTAATCCGGCAAACGCAGCTCTTAATATCTTTTGTCCTCCATAGCTGTCTACAAGAGTTCCTCCAATTAAAACTCCCAGTGTAAATCCCAAAAACTGAATGCTTACCATACTGCCCTGCTGTACTGACGTAAAACCCAGCTCTTCAGCCAGTCTGGGCATAGCAAGTCCTGATGATGACAGTATCATGGCAATTAGACATAATTGAACACATAATAAAGGGATTGTTATTTTTTTCACTAGTGCACCTCTCAATAGATTTAATTTTTGATTCAAGGTATATTATATCTTAAAATCATGTTTTTTCATTAACTATTTACCCATTTCCAAGAGGTTTCTGGATTTTTTTATCTCTGCAACAAACCAAGTAATAGTCGGTATTATCACCTGCATTGGGAAAGTATAGTACGGATATATTTCCATAGTCCAGTAAGTCATTTCTATTATAGTATGATAAACAATATAGGAAAAGTAAATCATCAGTAATCCCGTTTGAATTACAATAGACCTATAATCCTTTAAATTAAAGACTTTAGCTATTCCTTTACATGTGGCCAGAAGACATACCGCACATTTTACAAAAACGGAGAATATAAATATAAAGGAAACTGTTACTTCTACTCCCTGTATAAAAGTACCAATTCTAATTCTACTGGTAGCTGCGTAAGACGAAAAATAAAAGTTTTCCGTTAAGTTTCCTAGTACAGCAATATTCCTTATTGTAGTTATGATAATCATACTGCTTGCAATAAGGGTTCCCCATATGTACACCTTTTTAGGTGATTTTTTTGTTTGAAGAGATGAAAAAATACAAAGAAAAAGGACAGTCTCAGCCATAGGGAAGGAAAATGTTATAAATCCCCCTTTCAGTACCGGGGTTAAACCATTTCCAAGTATCGGTTGAAGATAATTTAGTCGAAGCTGTGTCATTCCCAATATAAATACAAGAGCTGTAAAAAAAATAATTAACGGTGCAAAAACAGACGCGGTCCTGCTAATAACCTCAACGCCAAGATAAACTGCAGCTATACACACCAGCCCCAAACAAAACAAAGATACAAACATAGGGGTCTCAGGTAAAGCCACTACAGTTACAAATTCCCCAAAATTTCTAAGTACAATTCCTCCCAGGTGAAAGCCATACCAAATATATATAGCAGACAAAATTTTACCCGTTACTTTCCCAAATACAATACCAAATATATCAAATAAATCTTTTCCTGGAAAAATCGACAGTAATCTTGAATATATCAGGAGCATTGGGATAAAGAAAACTGTGGCAAGTATCGCTGAAATCCATGCATCATTCTTAGCATTTCCACCTGCACCTATAATCATGGTTGTCCCAATAATAAACATTAATAATAAAATTATTCCTTCTTTATCTGATATCTGTTCCTTTAGCATTTTAAACCTACCTTCCAAGTATTAATGTAATCAAATGCTCTATAGGCCTAAGAGGAGTGGGGATTTTAACATTAAGCGATAATAAAACTGCTAAAGTTAATGACAATGCTCCCAATATGCCGTTTATTAAATAGTCAGGCCATAATTTCTTTTTATACAACGGAAAACAATTAAAAATAATCAAAAACGTATAACCTGCAATTATAAAAACAATCAAATTCTTTACCCACCTTTTTTTACTGTTTTGTACAATAAAGCACTGTTTTTTATATGCACTTTAGCATCAACTTCAACCTCCGAGTTCCTGAAAACCTCCTCCCACTTATCCGCCACTCTTTTCCATTTTTTTACATCCCTTTCCATAAACTTCTCGCCAAACTTAAATATATCAGTACCATACTCTGACTGAATTTTCTTAATGAATGTTTCTATTTTTTTTTGAGTTGCTTTTGAAGCACTGTCTTCCAGCCTTATTACAGCCCGTTCATTAGAAAAGTTTTCATACCCTCCAACTTCATCGATACCCACAGTTGCTTGTATATCTACCTTAAATTTAAGCTTTCCTGTTTCTACAATAGGTTTAACCTTTGTTCTACTTCGTAATATTTCTAAAGATATGGGAGCCGATAAACCCGCGTCCTCATGGCTAACCAGAACTCCGCCTTTCACTTCGTCCCTTATAAAAAGCAGGTCTTTTGTTTCTTCACCATCTAGTTCACCTGCCAATTTATCGTTTCTTATAATGGCTGCACCTGCTACACGAGGAATTAAATTCCCCTCTATATTTTCAAGATGTACCGCAGGAATTACCGTAGAAGTCCCTTTAGTTTGTAATTCAATACTGTAATCCAACAAATCCATTTTAGGTGCTTTACTTAGCCTGGACTCATTTTGCAATATTTTATCAAGAGCAAATGATTTTATACTTTCCGTTGTTTCATGTCCCTCAAGTATTTCTTTGGCTGTATCCTGCTGTGAGTACAGTATATTCACATCATTCCTTATTTCAGCATCCCGGATATAAACATCAAGAGCCTTTGTAATTCCTTCTTCTGCTACCTCCTTGCTTAAAATTACAATCTTGCAATGGCTCCAATAAAGTTTCTTTCCTGTAACCGATATTCCGTTTCTTATAGCATCCAGTATGGTTTTTCCCTTTACAGAGATAAGTTTTGATTTTGATTTTGTATCATTATCACCAACGCTCTCAACTACTTCAGCTGTTATGTTATATTGTTCAGAGTCTTTATCTATAGCTGCTCCCGCAACAATGGCAAGCTCGTCCACTTCTCTGTAGTTCCAGCATCCGGCTGTAAAAAATAAATTCAAAAAAATAATTATGGTCATAACAACACTTTTTAATTTTTTCATTTATTCTTATTCCTATTGTTTTTATTTGAAACTTGTCTTGTCAAATCCTTCGAGAAGATTTTGGGTCTTAGAGTCATCTTCCACCAGGGTGCACGAATCCAAGCATCTTGGCCATCATGGTTTGTAGCCCGAGTATTATTCATCATATATGGAACTCCAAAAGAACGAATACTCATCATGTGGAGATATAGTGCAATAATACACATCAATAATCCGTATATGCCAAGGAATGACGCTCCCATCAAAAAAATCGTACGGAATACAATAGTGACACCTATGGCATACATATTAATCAATGTGGTAATTCCCGTAAGTGCAGTAACTATGATTACCGGGGCACTAACCAGTTTTGCCTCAACTGCAGCCTGACCTAAAACCAAAGTGCCCACAATATTTACTGCTTGTCCTACCGGCCCGGGCATTCTTGTACCCACTTCTCTTAAAATATCAAATATAAAAAGCATAAGAAACAAAGAGAGAGAGGTTGGAAAAGGAACACCCGCCCTGGAAGAAGAAATGCTTATCAGCAGCGGAGTCGGAATCATCTCCTGATCATATGTGACAAGAGCCAAAAATAATGCAGGTATGATAGAAGAAGCCACTGCTGTAAAGCCCCTAATTATACGATTTGTGTTTGCAAAGATGTAGTTGTTATAATAATCCTCGCTAGCCTGAAAATACTCTACGGCAAGAAATGGCACTGTTAATACGAATGGGCTTCCATCTACAAATAAAGCAACTCGCCCTTCAAGAAGTTTAGACGCTACAACATCCGGCCTCTCAAATGCTCCTACAGTCTCAAAAGGCGAATAGGGAGCATCTTTAATAAGCTCCTGAATATAACCTGAATCCAAAATTCCGTCAATCTTTATTTTATCTAAACGTTTGTCAAGTTCAGTTAAGACTTCTTCTATGGCCAAACCTTCCAAATAGCATATACAGATAGACGTATGAGTTCTTTCTCCCAATTCCCTGAACTTGAACTTCAAATCAGGATTTTGAATTTTTCTTCGTAACAACGAAAGGTTCACCATCAGTGATTCCGTAAAACCTTCTCTGGGACCACGCACAACCTTTGAAGATTCCGGCTCTGAAATTGACCTCTTTTCCCAACCCTTGGTTTCAATGACCAGACCTTTATCATATCCCTCTAAAATAAAAAGGGTATCACCTGAAATTATTGAACTAACCATCTTATTAATATCTGTCTCAATTTTTACATTGTTTGATACTATGACCTTTTCCTTGATGTCTTCCAACAGATTATTAATATCAATATTCTGAGCAAGATTATCTTGTAGAACAGGCTGAATAATATTTTCATTCACAACCTCTGTGTTAACCATACCTTCTATATAAATAATGCAACACTTGGCCTGCTTAAAGCTCTTATTCTGGAATTCCCTTGTTACAAGTGTCTGATCATCCTTGAATATGGCTCTAAACAGCGATATATTATCCTCCAAATTTACCGTCATTTTTTTTAATTGTGAAGGATTTTGAAACTGCCAAGCATTTTCAGGATAGTTTGCTTTATACTTTTTTGAGCCTTTTTTATACATAACGTCATCACCGCAATCAATTCTATATATTGATTATAGTTATTTGCAATTTAGTCATAAAATAAACAAAATTTATAAATTTTTTCAAAACAAATCAAAACCCTAAAAAGCTTTAATTACCGCCTTTTAGGGTTTGTTAGGTAAAATGTTATTTGATTATACGTATTTTTATTTTGCAAGTTTATAAATTTCAAGTACATCCTGCCAGTAAAGCTTCTTTAGTCCTCCGATTGGATGTTCTTTTCCATACGCCTCACCAGTGGCTTTTTTAGCCATAAGCTCGAACTTGCTTTCCTCTATACCGATTTCTGTTAAAGTCGCCGGAAGACCCATCTTTTTATAAAATTCACGAAGTTTTGTAATTCCTTCCATCACAATTGCATCTGGGTCACGATAGCTGCCTTCTACTCCCATTACATTAACAGCAAACTGTACAAACATATTAATGTTCGTCTTATAAACATACTGCATCCATGCGGGAGTTAATATTGCCAGACCAGCACCATGTGCAATATCATATATGGCACTCAACTCATGCTCCATATCATGACAAGCCCAATCCTGTGCCCTTCCAAGTCCAAGTATGTCATTATGTGCAATAGTACCTCCAAAACCAACCTGGCACCATGCGTCATAATTTTCAGGGTTTTGTGAAACTATCAAAGCATTTTTCATAATGGTTTTAAGGGTTGTCTCACACAAGCCATCTGTAAGGTCTGTATGTGTAGTATTTGTGAAATATCTCTCAAAAATATGGCTCATCATATCCGCTACCCCATTAGCGATTTGATTTTTAGGAAGTGTAAAAAACAATTCCGGATTTACCATGCTAAGTACAGGTTTTAGATAATTGCTGCCATATCCCTTTTTAATTTGTTTTTCTTCATTTGTAATTACCGTATGAGGACTGGATTCACTTCCTGCTGCTGGTATTGTAAGAACAGTGGCAACAGGCAGAGCACCTTTAATTTCACCGCCATTTTCATAGAAATTCCATATATTGTCATTGCGTGCACCTAGTGCTATGGCCTTTGCAGAGTCTATTACACTTCCGCCGCCTACTGCAAGTATCAGGTCCACCCCTTCTTTTTTACAAAGTTCGGCCCCCTCCTCGGCTAATGACAACCTAGGATTAGGAACTACACCACCCAGTTCAACAAATTCTATGTTATTTTCTTTCAGGGAATCAACCACCTGATGATATAGTCCACTTTTCTTGATGCTGTTTCCTCCATAATGTAAAAGCGCTTTTTTTGTATATGGTTTAATTAAACTGCCTATTTCCTTTTGTGTGTCCCTACCAAATATAATACGTGTAGGTAGATGCATATCGAAGTTTAGCATAGTCATTTTCCTTTCTCACTTACTATTATTTTTCTCAAATGTTATTATACTAATTTTTCACCTTAATTATTTGACCCATCTTCAATTAGAACGTTGATGGAGCATATTACTTAAAGTATAATAAAATTGTAAACCTTAACG
The DNA here is from genome assembly GCF_000526495.1 of Ruminiclostridium josui JCM 17888. Classification (NCBI taxonomy): domain Bacteria; kingdom Bacillati; phylum Bacillota; class Clostridia; order Eubacteriales; family Oscillospiraceae; genus Ruminiclostridium; species Ruminiclostridium josui. The sequence goes on from NZ_JAGE01000001.1 coordinate 1,597,972, forward strand.
TAAACTTTAAGTCAATAGTAATTTTAAAAATACAGGAGAATCTTTAATGACCTATTCTATAAAGGAAGTATCGGATAAAACTAATTTGAAAGCCCATGTTTTACGCTATTATGAAAGAGAAGGCCTCCTTCCTAATGTATCCAGAAGCGAAAGCGGGATACGCCGGTATTCAGAAGAAGACCTTGAATGGTTGGGTCTTATCTGCTGTCTGAAAAACACCGGAATGTCCATTAAGCAAATCAGAGAATTTGTGGCACTAAGCGCTCAGGGTAAAGAAACCCTGAAGCAGCGTTGTGATATGCTCATAGCGCATAAAAAGATAGTTGAAAGTCAAATTGAGGAGATGCAAAACCATCTGATAAAAGTTACTCATAAAATAGAGTATTTTACTTCTCAGTATGAGGAGTATTTGGGCAGATGATAGGGATTTTACGGAGTCCTCTATTTCTTATTCTCAACAACAAGGCTTTTGGCCACAACATTCATTCTCTGGATATTTAGTGCAGTCAAATGCTTTATTTGCTCACTTACTTTTTCCTGAACCTCTCTTAAAAGAGGTTTAATCATATAACCATAAATCAGAACCAAATCCATCTCAATGTATATTCCGTCCGGCCTGTTTTCAGCTCTAAACCTGGATATTTTTGATACACCAGGGATATTTGACGTTACATACTCAACTATCTGGTAAATTGTGTAATCTGATATGGTGTAATTCCCCATGTAACTAAAGGTGGGCCGAACAACGGATTTTTCTCCTACCAACTGATAGCTGCCTTTTCCTTTTCGTCTAAATATCTGAAGTGGGTCAAGAAAATAACCCGAGAAATCTTTCTTAATTTCGAAGGTTGGAACAGGAATAACATGTTTTCCCTGTTCTCTTCTTGTTGCCAAAGCCTGCTTGATTTCATATTCGCTGGCAACATCGGTAATATATACTTTCTCATCTACAGGGCCTATTCCAAGCCTTTCAGCTATGGTTTCTACCATCCCGTCAGAGGTTCCCAGAATGAGAAGTGCTTGTGCATTGTAGCGGGTAAGTGCATTTGCTACATCTTCCGTATGTTTTTTGTCCGTGAATAATGCTCTTTTAATTGAGGCAATCTTAGTGCTTTCCTTTTTCGCTGAAACGCCTGCAATAATCTGATTGCCCTTTATAAGAAGCCCGTCATCTATAATAAAATCAGTTCCGCGTTCTCTGGCAACCCATGAAGCTCTGTGGCTTTTGCCTGTCCCACTCGGGCCCACAAATCCTATTACTTTCAAAAAGTACTCCTCCTAAGAATTTCACGTTTATTTTATTATTTTGTACTTAATTATTGCATCCTTATAATATTAATATAGCACAAATTTCGTAAAAAGGGAAAAGAGAGTCTCAAGACTCTCTTTTCTTCTCCCCGGACATTCTTCTTTTGTTACTTTTAATGTTTTGTCTTTAGTAATTAAGTTATATTTTGTCATTTGTAAATTAGTTATATTAGCGTATTGCCAATACATATTATTTATTATCAATATACTGCAATTACACAATATATTGTATTTATATACCGACTCTTTGTCAATATATATCAACCTCAAAAGGTCTAGTACTATATTACTATTTTTCCCGGCATTTGTAAATATTATTCTTTGCTGTCTGATTTTACCATTACAATAGAGCATATGTCGCAGCCATTGCATAAAACAACTTTTCCTGAAAAAACATTTTTTATGGTATCAAGAAGTTTCTTATTTTTAAACCTCTCCCAGTTGTGAACTATAATGTTTCTGGGAGCCAGTGTTATCAGGGAACTAACCAAAAGATCATCATGGCTTATATCTGCTTCAGACAGCTCAGTTACAAATTCCTGAATACATTCATTGGTTATTTCATGCTTTTTTTCATCTAAAAGCATGTAGTTATCATCATACTCCATAACAACATGAACAACGTTGAATTTTGGATCCTGTATTTCAACAAAATATTTCAAAAGCCTTATAAACTCCTTGTATTCACGTTCAATTAAAAAATCATCCACTGCATTATCAATAATTTCTTCCAACTCTTTGTTATAATCTTTTAATCTAAAATTTACAAATCCGTCAAGTATAATATTATTAGAACCTTCAAAGTATTCTAATAACTTATTTACAATAAGATTCCTTCTACGTATTTGAAAAAGTGTATTAAAAAAAACCTTGTCATCATTTCTAATAATCTTTTTACATATTTCCAATATTTCCCGTTTGTCAGCAGAATTAAAATAACCATAGTTGCTGTTTATTATTCTGTTTAAAAGACGTTCTTCGTATTGCTGAATTATATAATCCGCAAGTGCATTTGATATATGGTATTTTAACAGCTCATACTGACTGGTTTTCTTTGAAAATAATCCCTCCTCCTCCAAATTGCATAGGATGGAAGTTGCACCTTCAATATCAACTACTTTTATTGAGTAATTAATTCTTTTTTCTCTTAATTGCTGAAGTTCATTATCTATATGCTGTATAACGTTTTCTGCGCTATCATTAACTCCGATTGAGAGGTATTGATACTGCATCAACTTCACTTCCCTTCGTGTGTAGTATATGTTTTCGTATAATGTTGTATTCAAAAGGCATTTAACAGTTTATTCTAAGTTATGTTACATTATATGCATCCTATATTTTATAGGTACTACACACATTAAGATTATTTGTATGGTAACTATTCCTGAGTAACTGGGATGATTGTCCCCAAATCAATCAAATGTTCATCTTTAATAATAACCATGTCCACAGCTTTTAAACTTAAAAAATCATTTATTTCTTTATAATTTTTATGAAGTGTTATATCTCCGGTAAAAAGCAATTTATCTTTTGCTATCAATCCCGTTGCTCCCCCAATAAACCCCATATCAAAGGGTTTCAGCTTTATAGCAGTATCAGGCTCAATTAAAAGCACATCTAGTCCCACTGATGTTGCTTTTCTATAAATATCCTGGTCTGATGTGATAATGCTATTACTGTCAACAACACATGTAAGACACTTAGAGTACCCCTGATTTACATGTATAAGTTGTACTCCATTTTCATCCAACATTTTTTTGATAACGGGGTCTGTGTATTTAGTATTATGAAATGCATACTTGCCCACACTTGCAACATTGTAAGCAATAGTTCCCGGATATTTATTATGAAGGAAAGTTTCTCCCTTTATCATTTCAAAGCCCTTTTTGCAAAGTAATTCAATTATTTGCAACGATGTGTTAGGTGCATATACAATAATATTTCCCGAAATATGGTGAAACATAATATCAGGATGGCATGATACGGCAGGATACACATCAGGATGCTCTAATACGGGAATTATATCTATTTTTCTATTTTTCAACTCATCAATTAGCTTTTTGGGAGCCCTCATATCTAATATAACAGAGGAAACATTTCCATCCGGCAAATTAGGTATTTTAACTGTTTTCATATTTTTCCCTCTTATGGTCTTTTGTCTCAAGTTAAATTTTAGTATCACACATATTTTTAATATTTCATATTATACTAAAGAAAGAATCTTGAAAATCAAAAATCTTCTTATTCCAGTACTAACTGCTCTGCGAAAGCGGGACAGTTATTCAAATACACCGCATTTCCAAAAATGGAGATGCGGTTATTTTATTTGTGGTGTCTTTTCCCACTAATAAAATCTGTTTATTTAATAATAATATAGAACTGTAACAGAATCTAATTAAATTTTAAAAAAGAAGGGAGTTGGTAATATGAGAACACCATTGGATAGAGTTGCATTAGTACTCATTATAATCGGAGCTCTTAACTGGCTTTCTGTAGGGTTATTCCGCTATGATCTTGTAAGTGCAATGTTTGGTTCCGCTTCATTAATTACAAGAGCAATTTTTGTTATCGTCGGTATAGCAGGACTGTACAGCATCAGTCTTCTTTTCAGAGAAAGTGATCAAGCTGTACGTCAGCAATAAATAATCTTAATGGAAGATAACGCCATTGATTTTAGAAAGAAGTGACAGCAAGTAGACATAAATTTCCGTTATATTTTAAGCAATAATGCAAATTATATTAGTACACCGGTAAATCACAGGTGAAAATCACAAAGGAGGAATTTAATTATGGCTAATAACAATAGTAATAACAGACCTTCAGGATTTGAAAACTTGAAATATGAGATAGCTTCTCAGGTTGGTGTAAACCTCAAAGAAGGTTATAATGGTGATTTAACTTCAAGAGAAGCTGGTAAAGTCGGTGGAAATATCACTAAGAGAGTATTCCAGGTATACAGGGATCAACACCAAAATCAGTAAGAATAAATTTTATGCTAAGTAATAAATAATAAAAGGATGCTCGTCTTTTATGACGTGCATCCTTTTATTTTAAAATTAACACTATAGTACTTTATTACTTGATAATCTTTATATATAATTTATATAAGTTAGTACATCACTTTTGCGAAGAATTTAAATTAGCAGAGGATTTTATGTATTTCCAAATATAAATGATAAGGAAACAAGACTATGACAGATTTTAAATCCATTTTGTCAAAAAAAATAACTAAGAGGGTACTCATACTTGCTGCATTTGCACTTCTGATATACCTTTTGAGGGGTATGGCCAACATGTTTCTGCTGACCTTCATATTTGCATATCTGGGGTATACTGCACAAAGTTATGTATTCAAACGGACTAAAATCATTAATTCAAGATTGCTCAAAGCAATAATTATAGCCTTTTATCTTGTAGCTGTAACATTGGCTGTGCTAGTTCTTTACAAGTATATTCCGGTAATTATATCAGAGCTAAAAGCCCTTACCGCACAAGTAAAAACCTTTTATAATACCACTTACGAAAACGAGACTTTGAACTACATTATTTCGTTATCCAAAGAAATCAAGATCTCTTCCTATATAAGAGATAATTTTGAAGTTCTATATAAATCAATTTCAAATATAGGTAAAATCGGTTTTGACTTTGTTATGGCAATTGTGTTAAGCCTGTTCTTTATATTGGAGAAAAACCGAATTGTCAGATTTACATCAGGTTTTAAAAACAGTAAACTATCTGTAGTTTATGATGAACTTTCATTCTTTGGACGTAAATTTCTGCAGTCTTTCGGAAAGGTAATTCAGACTCAGATAACTATTTCATTTATCAACGCCATTCTTTCTATGATAATGCTTTATATACTCAAGTTTCCGCAGATTTTTGGACTTGGATTTATGATTTTTATTCTTGGTCTTGTCCCTGTTGCAGGTGTTGTAATATCACTTGTCCCCCTTTCCATGATAGCACTCAGAGTCGGCGGGCCTACAATGATTCTCTACGTTTTAATACTGATTGCAATTCTTCATGCTATTGAAAGCTATATTCTTAACCCTAAACTTATGTCTCAAAAAACAAAACTTCCTGTGTTCTACACATTTGTGGTATTAATAGTTTCAGAGCATATACTTGGAATATGGGGACTTATTATAGGTATTCCGATTTTTATATTTATACTTGATGTTTTGGAAGTCAAAAATCCTGATGCACCTGCTACATCAGATTCAAACAACAGTTAATAGGGTATACTTTCCTTATATAAAAAACAATAGGAGGCAATGCTATGGCAAAATATAATGTTATGTCTGTTCTGACAAATAACAGAATACAAAATGTGAATCTAATGCAAAATGTTCTCACTGAGTCTGGTTGTATAATTAAGACAAGACTTGGTATACATGATGCAAGCGAAAACAGCTGTTCAAATGAAGGCCTTATAATACTTCATCTGACTGGTTCTGACGATGAAATAGAAAGACTGGAAAACAAATTAAATGAAATTCCAGGGGTCAAAGCCAAAAATATTCGACTAAGCTCGGAAGATGCGTAGTTTAATTTATTTTATCAGGGGGAAAATTCGGTGGCTGAACCTAAACGCTGCAAAGAGTGTAACTGCACTTTCCAATATGTAACCAGTGAGCAATTATGTTTGAGCTGCAGTCAGAAAAACGAGTCCGAATTTCGGAGAATTAAAGAATTTTTAAAAGACAATCCAAAGTCATCGGTCAGTATGGTAGCAACTGCTCTTGATATAAGCGTATCCCACATACAGAAGTTTATTGATGAAGGAAGACTGGAAATCGTCAATAAGTAGCAGGAAAATTCAGCTAAAATGTTACTAATAGCTTACCTGCGTTTAGCCGATAACTAATGAAAATACAATTATTTTAAGGGGTGCCAATATGGATATTTTTGAGCTTATTGCATATCTCAAGGAAACTGAAGGTTACATTGAGTATTCGTTTTATAAACATTCTTCTGAAATTATGAATGCTATCTCAAATAGGGGTATAGATGAAGTATTAAATATCATTTCCATGAGAGAAATTAAAAAAGGTGCGTACGAATGTGTTACCACTTGGGAAGTTGATAGTAATTCCTGCTTCAGTAAAACCGTAATAATTGATATATCCAATGAAATGATTTATATCACCGAAACTTTGGATGGTGCTGACAGCCAGTCAGCCAAAGCAGATTTAGTTTCAGATTTTGATGTGCTAAAGGAATATTCAGAAATTATTGATTTAATGAAGACCAAGCAATTAAACAGTATTGAAAAGGAATTACTTACAAAAGTTGTTGCTGCATTTTTCAAATAGCACATAATTTGATATTAACCTTTATATAATGAATGAAAACGGAGCTTTGTACTAAATTACAGTTAGTGCAAAGCTCCGTTTTCATAAAATACCATTTTTGAATTAGTATCTATATGTGTTAAAATATGTTCTAACGAGGTGATAAAATGATTTCCGCTATACAATATATAGATACAAATATATTAAACTTTATTCAAAACAATTTGCACTCAGTTTTTATGGATAAATTTATGCCGGTAATTACTTTTTTGGGCAACAACGGTATGGTTTGGATTGTAATTGCTATTTTACTTGTGATTTCAAAAAAATACAGGACAACTGGACTTATGCTTATAGGTGCATTAGTAATTTGCCTGATAATAGGCAACCTTACCCTAAAGCCTATTATTGCAAGGTCACGCCCCTGTTGGGTCAATACAAGTGTACATTTGCTGGTGTCATCCCCTCAGGATTATTCTTTCCCATCGGGACACACCATGTCTTCCTTTGCAGCCGCTGTCGTTCTTTTCTTAAGAAGCAAAAAATTAGGGGTATGGGCCTTACTTGTTGCAGCTATGATATCCGTTTCAAGGCTCTACCTGTATGTTCATTATCCTTCCGATGTAGCCGCAGGGTTGATTCTTGGCATAGGAGCTGCTTATTTTTCTGTTAAAGCTTTACCTACAATGCAGAATATTCTCAAGAAAATAGTCAAAACCCGGTCATAAGACCGGGCTTTCGATTTATTTCTTACTTGTTTCCTTTTCTATTTGTTTTTCCACACTAATTAAAACCTGACCTTTATTACTTTCTGATTTTTTCAATAAATTGCTTGTTGCAGGGATAATCGCTGTTATAGGCAAAATAGGAATAAAGACTGGCGTATTTCCACTTCCATCAGATATTACGACTATCCCGTATTCGTTTTTATATATTGTCCCTGTAGCATGTACATTTGAACCTGTATATATATCAACATCGGTTTTACTGTTTAAATACTCATAAAGCGTCGTTACAATATCTGTATCGTATCCCGGCGTGAAAGCAGGTACCGATAGATATGTAAAAGAAGGATTGTATACCGTACTATTACCGGTGTATATTGCTGTAATAGAATTAAGTGGAATGGCTTGTTCTTGCCCGTTGTCCATTACTATGAATACCGCCCCGTTGTTTGCAGCAGGAGAAGCAAACAGCTGATAAGGTGTACCTGTTATGGAAGAAGCCGTTAACCCTTTGGTAAATACAGTTACCGTATTGGTAGGATAGAACATAATAATCTGCTGTATTATGTGTGATAACTGTGAATAACAAAAGTTTGTTGCTGAATTTTCTGACGGAGTACCTGTATATGTAAGCACTAATTTAGGAAAGTATGGCTCCCAAGAGATATTATTCGTTCCAAACTGAACAACAGTAGTACCGTCAGAATTAGTTAATGCTAAGCCATTGTTTGCAACAGTTCCGTTGAGCCAACTGTTTACTAAAGCTGTTACATCAATCTCAACTGTTTTATAAAGGTCATTTGTAGTAACATTAACCTGTGATTGTGTAGGTGTATAGGCCGGTTGTGTATTGTAGGTCACAGTAGTTTTGTTGAAAGGCTCCATTACCGTATTTACCACAACGGGACTGGGATTGGTACCGCTTTTTGCAATAACAGCTAACTGAAGCACAGCACTGTCAACAAAACTTACGGGCAATGCTGGCAATGCTATTTGCATCAGACTTATGCAATTTTGATACTGTGCATCATTACCTGAATAGATGGTTGGATATACCGAAAAATTAATAGTAGGTTGTGCAGAAGACACAAATGTCGTGTTTGGAATATCCACTACTACTGTTGTCATAATACAATTCCTTCTTTCATATTTGTTGTATTACTTACATAATATGATTAAAGGAATACTATGATGAATATTATTTTTCTTTGCCCGTTTTCTTAAATGTATTTTGGATTTCCTTAACGGCCTGTTCCTTGGTATAAGTTTTTGCAATATATCCTTGCATTATCTCTCCAAACTTCTGGTGAAAATCGTCATTCACATAGTTTACATACATATCTCCAACCATATTGTCCTTTTTATATGTCTCAAACTCCTTTGCAATCTGCATTTTTGACATATCGGCACCATTTACAGGTGGCATTACCTTTGCAATTTTTGAAAACCATTTCTTGCCGTAGTCGGAAGTAAAAAGCCAGTTATACAAATCCAAAACCTCAGACAATACGGGGGAATCCTTATATATTCTGGTAGCCTGCTCAGTTCCGGCTACAATAAATGCATTTGCCGTTTTGTCATCTACCGGATAACCTGTAATTCCTATCTTTATTTTAGGGTTAATATTTAAAATATCAGATTCGGCCCATGAACCCTGCCCTATTATCATAGCCGCCTTTCCCATGGCAAAATCAGCAAGTTCTGCTGACAGGTCTGTTTCAAGAGGCTTTATGTCACCATACTTTACTGTTAAATCAATAAATTTAAAGAAATTATCATTAATAAGCGGATACGTTTCAAATTTATCTTTTCCGGAAGAAAAATTCTTTACTAGTCCTTCAACATCATCCGGCTTGGAGGCATCCATGAAATGCATAAAAACATGCCTGAACACCCATGGCTCCTTATATCCAGTTGAAAAAGGCTGTATGCCCATAGATTTCAGCTTCTGAGCCGCAGCTTCAAGCTCAACTAATGTTTTCGGCACAGGTATTTTGCTCTTATCAAACAACTCCTTGTTGTATACTAAGCCATATACATTTTCTTTGATAGGAAAGCCATATACTTTACCTTTATATGACATATTCATTCTTACCTCGTCTGTCATGGCTTTTGCAAGAGGTTGACCTGTAAGGTCATAGGAGTATTTCGCGTATTCTTTTATCTCGCTTCCCGCGGAAGTTGTAAATACATCCGGCATATCACCAGATTTAATCTTTGTTTTAAGTATTTGAGAATAATCCGATTGAATTGTTTTTAAGTTTACTGTTAAGTTTGGTTTGTTCTTTTTGTATTCCTTAAGATACTCATTGATTGCATCAACATACTCAGGGTTATTGACAAAAATGTTGATATCTACGGATTTTTCCATAGATTCCTTTGATGTTTTCGAGGCAGTATCTTTCGAAGGCATTTTATCCATTGGATCCTCTTTTCTGCATCCTGTCATCATACTCACAGCCAGAACAAAAGCCAATATAAAAGATAACAATCTTTTTTTCATCGGTATTTCTCCTTTGTATCCCTTTATCAAGTTTAATATAATCAACATTATGGATTTTTATACAGTAAAAGGTTCTTATCATATATTTTTCACCCATATTAACTCTCCGTTGTGGTAAAATACATCATATAAATTAAAATAAAGAATATTATATAATTTTTCGGAGGTCATATGGAAACTTTTAAAAAGTTTATTAGATTTTATAAACCATATAAAAAACTATTCTTCATTGATATGTTATGTGCACTTATTGCCTCTGCCATAGACCTTGCTTTCCCACAGATATTGAATCTGCTTACAAAGGGTATATTCACTGGCAGTTCCTCTCAAATACTTCGCTCTCTATGGATTATCGGAACAGGACTTATTGTAATGTATATAGTCAGGTATTACTGCCAATATTTTATAACCTCATGGGGACACATAATGGGGGCTCGCATGGAAAGCGACATGAGGCAAGAATTATTTGACCACTATCAAAAGCTATCCTTTTCTTACTATGATAAAAACAATACAGGGGAAATGATGTCAAAACTCATTTCTGATTTATTCGATATAACCGAGTTGGCTCATCACGGTCCTGAAAACTTTTTCATATCTGCCATAAAGATAATAGGTTCGTTTACACTGCTGGCAATGATTAATGTCCCAATGACACTAATTTTGCTAGTTATTACATTAATAATGGGTATTTTCAGCCTGTTTAAAAATCGAAAAATGCGTTTAGTTTTCTTTGATAATAGAAAAAAGATTGCAACCGTAAATTCTCGTTTGCAGGACAGCCTGTCAGGAATAAGAGTTGTACAGTCCTTTGCAAATGAAGAAATCGAAAGGGATAAATTTTGTGAAAGTAATCTGAAATTTCTGGATTCCAAAAAAGACAGCTATCTTATAATGGGAAGCTTTCATGCTGGAAACTCCTTCTTTCAGGGGCTGCTTTACACGGTAGTACTTGTCAGCGGAGGTTTCTTTATAGCCAAGGGTGGCCTTAAAGCCTCAGACCTGGCTATTTATGCACTGTATATTGGTATCTTTCTTAATCCAATTGATGTTCTTATTAACTTTACCGAAGCCTTTCAAAAAGGATTTTCAGGCTTCAGACGTTTTCTTGATGTAGTGGAAACTAAGCCTGAAATAGTGGACAAAAAAGGTGCAAAACCTCTGGTAAACCCACGTGGAGATATCAGATACAATAATGTTTCATTTAGGTATGAGAAAGATTCAGAAGTATTAGATAACATAAACATATCCATTGAAGCAGGGAAAACCGTAGCATTTGTGGGTCCATCTGGCGGAGGAAAAACAACCTTATGCTCTCTTCTTCCCAGATTTTATGATGTTACTCAGGGACAAATTACAATCGATGGTAAAGACATCAGGGATGTAACTCTTAAATCTCTTAGGAATTGTATCGGAATAGTTCAGCAGGATGTATACTTATTTGCAGGAAGCATCCGTGAAAACATTGCATATGGCAAACCGGGTGCATCTGAAGAAGAAATAATCCAAGCCGCCAAAAATGCCAACATACATGACTTTGTTATGAGTCTAGAAGACGGTTATGACACATTTGTAGGGGAACGTGGTACACGTCTTTCAGGTGGCCAGAAGCAGCGAATAGCCATTGCCCGTGTATTTTTAAAGAATCCACCTATTCTTATTCTGGACGAAGCCACATCAGCACTGGACAATGAAAGTGAACGTCATATTCAGACTTCTCTTGAAGATCTTGCAAAGAATCGTACAACAATTGTAATAGCTCACAGACTTAGTACAATCCGTAATGCAGATGAAATAATAGTTATAGACCAAAACGGGATTCAGGAAAGGGGTACACATGATACTTTGCTAAAACAGGACGGTTTGTACGCAAAGTATTATAATATGCAGTTTGAAGGCTTAGGGGAGTAAAGTTTTTCTGTCTTTGCACGAGTACTTCCCGTATAAAATTATATCAATGATTGCTTCCAAGATATTTGCAAGTGTTTCTAGCTGCTCATCTTAGGATATTTTACCGTCGCTCACATTCATCATCCATGATTCATTGTATCGCTAACACCTACATCGTGTAGGTGTTCCGGTAAAATATCCGACTTCGCCGAGAAACAACTGCAAATATCTTTAATCAAGCTTCCATTGATACAATTTATACTCTCGTACAGGCCAAAAAGAAAAAATCAAGAGGATGCAAGTCTCTTCTCACCTGTAATATCCTGTATTGGTTTGATATCCTGTGTAACCTCAATAGTTCCCAGGTATTCACCTTTGGTATTTCTAACTGCAAAATACCTTATATACACAAATTTATCTCCCATCCGTATCCAAAAATCTTCATGATCCTTTTTACCCGAGCTGAGATCCTCTACAATTTTTTCTACAATATGAACACTTGCCGGAGGATGACAATTTTTCACTTCCCTGCCTATAATGGCTTTTGTTCTGGCAAATATTCTTTCCTTCCCCTGTGTAAAGTATTTTACTATACCGTCCTTATCTACAAAGGTCATATCCAATGGAAGCGTATTCAAAACCGCATTAATTTCATCAGGAGACATAATTCCTGCATCAAACTTTATATAACCGTTATTCGAAGGCTCCTCACCTTCTTTTTCAGCCTTTTTTTCAACGTTTATCTTTACTGGCTTCCATTTAACAACATTTTCCAAAAGACAGTACCCTATTTCACTGCTGCCCTCTTCAATAATGAGCCATTCGTCCTCAGACAATGTTTCCAATACCATTGGAAATAGTATATTCTCTTCCTTAAATATCATTTCTTTGACTCTTACTACCGTCTCTTCAGCCTTATCTGACAACTGCTCTTTGTTTACGCTACTGTAGTCTGTTAGAAGGGCCTTTACGTCCTTTATTGCATCTCGTATTTCATCATCAACTCCCCACATTACCTTTGGAGGTGCTGTGATTTGGTACTTTTCCATAAAAGGGAATAAAAGGTTCTCTTTTCTTAAATAATGCTTGTCTATTTCCCAAAGCTTTTCAAAGTCATTTCTAAGATTTTGTATATTCTCACGTGTATCCTGACTTCGAAATTTTTCAATGTCAGTCTTAATTTTATCAATCAGACTTTCTATTTTTTTATTTTCAAGTTTAAAAGTGTGTACAGGGTGTCCAGGCACATCTTCAGGCTTTTGGGGCCTGTGAATTTCTTCAATTGAACCCTTAAAAACTGCCGCATGAACATCGCAAAGCCTTTGTACCTCTTCTACAGGCATTCCCTCCATCATAAGAGAATGTTCCATTTCAGATATTTCAGTAGGAGAAACTCCCTCAATAAGCTTTTCAAACCGCTCTTTAACTTCATCTACACTTTTGCCTCTGTGCAATTCGGAAATAAGTTCTTTTAAAACTTTTTGCCTGTATTCTCTGTTATTGATTACTTCGCTCATAAACACCAACCTTTCATTCTTTAATGCTAAAGCCCTTTCCTTCAAGTATTTCTTTAATCTTTTGCATCTCTATACCCTTCATAACAGCTCCTTTGGGTATTGTCATAATACGTCCTGCAGTTTTTAACATACCCGGTGCAGTAATATTCTCAAAGCCTATTTCTTTAAGAATACCTATCATTTCCGGATATTCTTTGCAGATATCATGTACGGATTTTGATAAATCAATTACTTTTGATATAATAAACACCTACTTCCAATCTGTAAAACTGTTAGTATTTATTATTCCCATAAAATTATAATCTTAGTATTATTTGGTAATATTTTAAGATTCATGCTATAGAAGGGTTTTTGTATGCACAAAAGGAAAAGTCTAAATAAAAACGGCCGTTAAAAGCAACTTAGATTGCTTTTAACGGCTTCTATCCTATAAGGATTAAATACATACTTTTTGTTTTGTTTCTCCTTCTATTTTTCCTATACCGTAACCGTAGCAAAAAGATTGGTACATACTTGTTACTATTAATGAATGTAAGCATTCCCTTTCTTCTTCATTAAGTCCCATATCCATTGTACGCATAAAATTTCTTGTTTTATCCCGGGCTATAAGCTTTATAGCCTCTCTTGTACCTGCCAAATCCTTTTCAAGTTTTTCTTTTCCCTGATGCAGGTAATCTTTTATGATGGTTTCAAATGTTTGTGATGGTTGCGCCTTATTAGTATCTGCCATTTCAGCCTCCATGTCTTAATACCTAAAACAACGGTACTTTTGTAATATTTAATAATATTACGAATTGTTTCCATGACATGGATTTCCTATACATTACCTTCATCTAATACTGCACTTTTAATAATCTTCTTTACACTTTTCTCAAACTTTGTCCTTGCAAGCATTACCTGGTGGGCACATCCCACACATTTTATCCTAAAATCAGCTCCAGTTCGAATTATCTCCCATTGCTTGCTACCGCAGGGATGCTGTTTTTTCATTTCTACTACATCACCAACTGAAAATTTATCAGGCATAATCCATTATTCCTTTCATTCCGGCTTTATGAGTCGTGTTCTGTCAAAAAACTCAAGCCCGTTTTTCTCAAACTCTTCCTTTACTTTAAGACGTATTTGCCGTTCAATCTCCCACTGTTCATTTGGGAGTGTACGTGCCGTAATCCTTAAATTCATATTATGTTCGCTAAAACTGGTTATTCCCAATATGGACGGGTCTTCAGTGAATTTGTCAAATTTCTTTTTAACCTCCTCACATACCTTTTTAGTGATTTCAGTAACCTTAGTCATATTGCTTGAATATGCTATTGGAATATCCACAACAACCAGCTTGTTATCTCTGGTGTGGTTAATAACTTTTCTGATTTCACCGTTAGGAATAATATACAAATCCCCGGTATAGTTTTTCAGTCTAGTAACTCTAAGCTCCATATGTTCAACTCTACCCGTAAGACCTTCAATAGTTACCGTATCCCCTACAGCATACTGATCTTCAAGTAGTATAAAAAAACCTGAAATTGTATCCTTCACAAGGCTCTGGGCTCCGAATCCCAAAGCAACACCTCCTACCCCCGCTGCAGCCAGTATTGCCTTCAAGTCCAGTATCCCCGATAATATTGTGAGTAGCGCTCCTATATATACAGTATATTTGAATATGCTTATAGTCAACGTTGATATAGTGTCGATTCTTTTATCATCAATCTTATACTTTAATTTTTTTTGTTTATCGAAAAGTTTCTTTATAACTATCCTGCCTATTTTGACTAACGCAAATGCAACTATAAGCACTACGAGTGTTTTAAGTAATATCATTACAGGAGCATAAAAATCTCCAAGCAGATTCTCAAGCTTTCCCTTTACAGTGCTAAGCATCCTTTCCCTCCGCTTCTGTTTCGCAAAACTACAAAGTGTTCTTCGGACTATTTTAACATACTGAAACAAGCCTTTCAAATAGCTTTAAATGCGTCCGGTTCTTTCTCCACAAATTCTCCGGATGCCACTGTACACTTAAAACAAATTTCTTATTTTCATTACTTATTGCTTCAATAATACCATCCTGAGAGCAAGCATTTACTGTAAATCCCGGAGCTACTTCACCGACAGCCTGATGATGAAATGAATTAACCTTGATGCTATCCATACCAAAAACATTGTATAAGCAGGATGGTTTGTATATAGTAACATCATGTATCTGAAACCATCTTGGGGCCTGCTGGTTGTGCTTTAACAATGTATTTTTGTCGCTGCACTCGGCATATATGTCCTGATATATGCTTCCCCCTGCTGCAATATTCATTATCTGACAGCCTCTGCAAATACCAAGAATGGGTTTATCCATAGCTATAGCCTGTTGTGTAATAAAAATTTCCATACTGTCCCGTATTGGTGAAATCTCATTTGCATATGGCATATTGCCTTTACCAAAATATGCAGCATCAATATCCGGACCTCCTGAAAGTATAAATCCGCTGCATATATCCAAGTACTCAACCCATGAGCTTTTTTCTTCAGTTACAGGGATTATAACGGGTAATCCACCACATTGAATAATTGCCTCATAATAATCATTCTTCAAAGTGCTGATGTTTTTGTCATAATCAAATGCAGCAGTAATTCCAATTATCGGCTTGCCCTTATACATTTATTCATCCCCCATCCTGATATTTAGATTTTCTGTCGGCGAATAAAAACGGTTTTCCGCTGACTATAGGGAAAACCGTTTCTCTCTTGCTTACGTTTTTTATTGTAATATGCTTTTATTGTTTTTCAAACATATCCTTGCCTACTCCACAGACTGGGCAAACCCAATCCTCAGGTATATCTTCAAAAGCTGTTCCCGGTGCAATTCCACCATCAGGATCCCCTTCTTCGGGGTCATAAACATAACCGCATACTGTACAAACGTATTTATCCATAGTTACCCTCCTAATTTAATCTTAGCCGAAAAAAGAAATTCGGCCTCATCGTATTGTATTTACTACAATATATATTCCCAAATTTTATCTCGCATAACACCTTTTTTTTAAATTTTTATTAAATTTAAAAGCCTTCTGGTGTTTAGTCGGTTTATACTTCTGGGTATCCACAAAATCTCCGACCTCCGAAACTTCCGTATTTTGGGAAAATAAATGTTGTATTTCATTATACATATAGCATTTAGGATTTTCAAGCTTTACTGTAATATTATCCTCGCTACTCATAAAAGCACACCTCTGTCCCCTGCTCATAATGTCCCTTGAGCAGTGTTTATGTATTTATTTTTAAAAAGATTCTTAAGGACAACTCCCAAGAATCTTCTTAATAACTAATACAGTATATGCAATTAATGAGCAAACAGGCACTTAAATTCTTCGATTTCGAGTTACTATTAAAATTCCACCCAATATGAGTATACCCGGTACAAGGTAAGTTCTGAGTACCCATGAGCTTCCCAGTGAGAAAGTAAAGAAAATAAGAGATAATCCTCCCAGAATAAACACAGGAATCAAAAGTCCTTTTTCTCTTGTACCAAAAAGATAAAGTTCAAAGAGGCCTACTGCAACTGCAAGTATAAATCCCGGCCACATGAAAGCCCACAAGTCAAACAGCATTGAAATCTGACAAGTAAGACCTGTTACAAGTAAAATACCTCCTGGTACCAACAAGCCTGCATCAGGTGTTTTTGCCGTAAAGTATGCATAATGGAAAACCACTCCGGGAATTATCAAAAACATAGGCCAGAAATGTGCAAATAGAAAACCTATATCAAAAATATCAAAATAAATCTCAAATATACCAAAATTACTTAGTAGGAAAAGTATTCCTAATATTATCAGCACCACTCCTACAACCATGGTACCTCTATGCCTGTTATTCATAAAAATCCTCCTTAAAAGTCCTTAAATAGCATATATAAAAATTATTAACACAGCTGTTTTGATTCTTATATATTATTATAAGGATTAATTTTTAAAAAGTCTGAAAAAAGTTAATATAATTAATCCATGTGCAATATATCGGAACATTGACACTTTTTTACCAAAAATGGTATAAATATATATTATATTCTTCCAATATATTCTAATACTCATTTTAAGAGGAGGCTACATGAGAAAAAAACTAAATAAGATAAGTATAGTACTGGCTCTTGCAGTTCTAATCCAGTATATGATGTTTAATCTTGGATTTGATACAATCCAAGTCAGTGCAGAAGGTATAACTAATGTAAACTACTGGAATTACAGCAAAATAGGTAGTACACATGAATTCTCTTCCGCTGATGTTTTTACAGATAAGATAATTGTTGCAGGTAGCGGGTCAGGTGCTTTTAATACCGAGGATTCATTAATTTATTCATACATACCTGTACATGGTGACTGTACAATTCAGGCAAAAATTGTCTCGGAGAGCTGTTCAGATATTTTTGGTAAAGCAGGACTTATGATAAGAGAGAGTCTAAGTACAGATAGTAAGAATGCATTTATTGCATTAAATAAATCAAATCAGATCCAGTTCCAGTACAGAACTGTGACAGGAGGTTCTAGCGCTGCTGATGCTGGTACTTCTGGCAGTGTACCCGTTTATTTAAAAATGACAAGGTTGGGGAATAACTTCGAATCATTTATGTCAACTGACGGAAGTAATTGGACAAAGGTTGGCAATACTCAGACAATATCTATGAATTCAAAGGTATATATAGGTTTTGCAGCTACATCAACTGACCCCAACAAGCTGTGTACAGCCCGCTTTGAAAATATTGATATTGAGTATACAGATAATACTCCGCCACTGGCACCCACTAATCTAAGAGTTGTTTATGAGTCCCAGCCCTCGTGTCAAATAGCATGGGACGAAGCCTCTGATGATTCAGGAACAGCAATGTATGAGATCTACGTTAATGGCAATCTGAAACATTATACAAAGAATTGTATGTTTAATTGCTATGGTATTGATTACAAAGATATCATTGAGCTCTACGTGGTTGCAGTGGATGCAAAGGGGAACAGGTCACCAGAAAGCAGCCCTATAAAAATAGTGTCACAGAATGCACTGGTACCATCAAGCGATATTAATAATATCCGGTTAAATTCCATTGGTTTGGATCGTATTAATACAAGACGGCAACAGGAAAATAAACCTTTGGTAGAAGTTAATCCTGTTCAGGTTGGAGAAGAAATTATTACAGACGATACTCCCAACAACGTTATCGTTCAGGGAAATTCGGTAGATTTGAATACAATATACGCTGAGTCACTTCCTTCATCGGTGGATAACAGTACCTTGCAGTGTTTCCCCAATATAGGCTTGCAGGTTAATGGGGATTGCATTGCCTGGTCCACCGGGTATTATATGATGACACATATGGTTGGCCTTGCCAAGATAAACGCAGGCCAACAATGGGATGTTAAAAATGATACTACCGGAAGTAAAGTTTTTTCTCCCAAGTTTGCTAATAGTGTAAGTACTACATTTAGTGGCACCGGAGTTATGAGCAGCATATATAAATCGTATTTGGATTCTGGTTGTGCAACATTGGCGGATGCACCGTATGTAGATGATGGTGTGGATGGATTCAAACTGAGTACCGATTTAAATGCATGGGAAAATGCAATAAACTACAGAATGGATAAGTACGGATATATAGATGCAAATGAAAATAATTTAGATCGTATAAAACAGCTATTGAACAATGGTTATGTATTATCCTTTGATACAGGTATTTACAATTTTGTGCAATATCCCAATGTAATTCTTGATAATCCTGATCCTACAGTAAATGACGATTATGCAGTTGGAAAGCACTTCTATTATATGGTTGACGAAATTGACGCAGGTCATCAAATGACCCTTGTAGGTTACGATGACAATATTTGGTGGGGCGATGTGAATGGTGATGGAATACCTCAGCCTGAAGAAAAAGGCATTTTTAAACTAGCCAACAGTTGGGGAACAAATTATGGCTATGATGGTTTCTACTATGTCACTTATGACAGTTTATATAGAAATTCTCAATTCAGTCAGTTTAACACCCCAACAAGAAAACCAATTTTTAAGGATGCATTTGAGTGGATAACACCCAGAAGGAATTATGAACCTCAG
This sequence comes from Ruminiclostridium josui JCM 17888, assembly GCF_000526495.1. Classification (NCBI taxonomy): domain Bacteria; kingdom Bacillati; phylum Bacillota; class Clostridia; order Eubacteriales; family Oscillospiraceae; genus Ruminiclostridium; species Ruminiclostridium josui. Next base: position 1,617,293 of record NZ_JAGE01000001.1, read on the forward strand.
CTTATTGCGGAGTTTACGGTAAGCCATGCAAAAGAAAATCAGCTTAGGATTGCCGTAGGCTATTCTGAAATGGATAAAAACATGCCAGAAGCATATTTCTTTCCTAGCACCTTAAACTATTTCTCTCATGAAGAGCCTTTTGACTTTAATGATGACGGAACTGCTTGTGATGGCAACTTTGCAGTTGATATGACAGACTTTATTACAAAGTTCAATTTGGACAAGACTAAAACATACAAGTGGTATTTAATGGTGGGAGACGATGAGCAAGATGGTTCCCCTGTTACATTAAAAAGCTTCAGGGTTCACGACAAAATTAATAATACATATTCAACATATAGAGGCCCTGAACTTCAGAATGATGGGGATAACAGCTATGTCAGCGTAGATTACAGCTGGTCTCTCGTAGGTGATGTAGACGGAAACGGCATTATTAACGATTATGATCAATCATTAATTGTAGATTATAGTCTAGGCATAATTAATGATTTCCCAGTTGATGATGATATGTGGGCAGCAGATGTTAATGGTGACGGTATCATAGATATGTTTGATTCTGCTTTTGTTAGGAAGTATATCCTTGGTCAGATAACTGTCTTCCCTAAGCTGCAGTAATTTAAGAAAGCAATATTACAGCTGAAATAAGATTGTTATAGAATATTGTGAAGAATATATAAAAAGTAGTCTCTTATATAAGGGACTACTTTTTTCAACTTCATATACTCCATCTTTCTACTTGACGGCCTTCTCCCGACAGTATACCTTCCCTTGAAATCTTCCACATAACATACTTTAAACCGGTTGCAACAATATCCGCTATCTTCATTACTGTACCAAGTCTCGTATTTTGAAGAACCATAAATTCCATGAATCCCACGGCATTGACAATTCCGGTAACATGCATGTGTCCAACAGGCTCCAAATCCTTGTTCAATGCAGAACCGGGTCTTATAGAACCTTCGCCTACCGAAATAAAACCAACATGATCTGTTCTTCCAAGTGATGCATCAATAGCAATTAGAAAAGGTTTTTCATACCTTTTGTATATGCTTTTAATTGTCTCCTGAAGATTTTTTGCGTGGACCGGACTTTCCAAGTCACCATACACATATACATTACTATAATTCATTCCTCTAAGTTTGTATCCGATGATAGGCCCAAGGCTGTCTCCTGTTGATCTGTCTGTCCCTATACATATAATAACGATTTCTCGATATCCTTCTGTTTTACAGTTTGTTAGAGTCTTGTAAAGAGCATCTGAAAAAGATAAAATTGCGGTTGCATTATTAGAGTCAATATATTTTAAATTGTTAACCTTGCTGTCTGAATTCATACAGCTATCACCATCTAATCCCTTCTATATAATTTATTAAGTAGTATTGACAAGAATAAGATTAAATAGTACCTTCTTGAAAAACTATGTTAAAATATATGTGAATAGAAAAAAAGTATGTTTTCATTTGAATACGAAAGGTTGGTGCTTATTGTCAGATAAAATTGTTAAAGAATTTGCATCATTAGAATCAAATTTTATAGAAGATATTATAGATGGAATGCAGGATTGGGTTAGAGTTATAGACAAAGATGGAACGGTTTTATTTGTCAATAAACCGATGCGTGAAGGACTGGGCTATGATGCCGTTGGCAGAAAGTGCTTTGAAGTTCTTGGACGTTCTTCTCCCTGTCCAAACTGTATCTCAAGCCTCAGAGGTAAAAATCTTCCTAGTTCCAAGGAAGAAACAATAAACGGGCGTGTTTTTTCAGTGACAAGCTCGCCTTTAAAAAGTTTTCAATCAAATAACGTGGAAGCTGTTATCGAAGTACTCCATGATATAACTGAACTTAAAGCATTAAGTCAGGAATTGGAAAGACAGAACGAACAGCTTAGAGAGGACCTTTCCATAGCAAGAAAGCTACAATGTAGTCTTCTGCCAAAACAACAGTTTGTTGGAGAAAAAATAAGTTTCAGCTACGTTTATAAGCCCTGTGAAATGATTGGCGGTGATTTTCTTGATATTTTTGAAATTGACGAAGATCACGTAGGTATTTATATTGCTGATGTATCCGGTCACGGAGTTGCAGCATCTATGCTTACAATGTTTTTACGTGCTGCTATAGATAAGTCCTCACTTTCGCCGTCAAAGGTACTGACTCAGCTCTATCAGGAGTTTAATAAGAACGGTTTCGAAGATGAGCTTTATATTTCCGTATTTTATGGAATAATAAATATATCAGATTATAGTTTTTGTTACTCAAATGCTGGTCTAAACGTTCCTCCTATATTATTTTCAGGAGATGACTTCAAGCTTTTGAGAACTAAAGGGATACCTATCAGCAACTGGGTAGATAATCCTGAATATACTGAAGTAACACAAAAGCTTAATCCAAAGGACAGATTATTATTCTACACTGATGGAATAATTGAAATTAAAAACAAGTCCAGCGAGCAATTTGGAGAGGACAGAATCATAGAGCATTTTTTAAGGAAGGACTTAAACCCTTCAAGTATAATATCCAAGCTTGTAGACAAGGCCTTGTCCTTTTCCGGCAGCACTATTCATGAGATAATGGATGATATTACTATTGCTTTACTGGAAATAAAGTAAATATAGTTTATATTTGTTATAATTTAATATAGGACTTTAAAAACATTATTAAGGAAGTGTATTTAGTGAGTATCAATGATATTGCACAAAAACTTGAAAATTTTAAAAGCATGGGATATATAATACCCCATAAATCCCTACTAAAAAATTCTCAGCAAATTGAAGGTATTCGCAAAAGCGGTGAGATTACTACTCAGATACTTGATTTATTGGAAAAAGAAGTGAAACCGGGCATAACCACTGCAGAAATAGATAAAATTGTGTATGAATACACAGTTGCACAAAATGCAATTCCTGCGCCACTGAATTACAACGGGTTCCCCAAAAGTGTTTGTACTTCTATAAACAATGTTGTCTGTCATGGAATCCCCAATGAGAAAACCGTTCTCAAATCAGGAGATATAGTCAACATTGATGTTTCTACTATTTTAGACGGATATTTTTCAGATGCTAGCAGAATGTATATGATAGGCGATGTTTCACCAAATGCAAGAAAGCTTGTAGAAGTAACAAAAGAGTGTCTTGATATAGGAACAAAACAAGTTAAACCATTCGGTTCAATAAATGATATAGGAAGAGCGATTGAGCCTTTTGCAAATAAAAACGGCTATAGCGTTGTTCGTGATTTAGGCGGGCATGGAGTGGGAATTCACTTTCATGAAGAACCCCATGTCGATCATTTTCAGAGGAAGGACATGGGATTCCTGATACTTCCCGGAATGGTTTTTACAATAGAACCTATGATAAACGAGGGCAGTTATAAGGTCCAGATTGGAAAAGACAATTGGACTGTAACCACAAAAGACGGTTCTTTATCTGCCCAATGGGAATATACTGTAGCTGTTACACAGACGGGTTATGAGATACTTGCACATTAAGCATCCAATCTGCAAGCTCATTTATTCCTTCACCTGTTTTACATGATACTTCAATAATCTTTGCATTTTCATTTAATGCCTTAACGCCTTTGTAAAAGCTGTCCTTATCAAAGTCGATATAAGGCATTAAATCTGTCTTGTTAAGTACAACAATATCCGCAAGTTCAAACATTGAGGTATATTTGTAAGGCTTGTCATGTCCCTCAGGTACACTAGCAATAACCATTTTTATACCTTCACCTAAGTCAAAGGAAGAAGGGCATACAATATTCCCCACATTTTCAATAAATAGGATTGTCCCATCCTTTAGTTGCAGACTCTCTGCAGCGCTCTTTATCATATTTGCGTCAAGGTGGCATCCTCCTCCGGTATTAATCTGAACAACAGGATTACCCAGCTTGTCTATTTTTTCTGCATCAATAGAAGACGCAATATCTCCTTCAACTACAGCTACACTTGCTCTGTCATCAAAAGCTTCTATAAGCTTCATAATAGTACTGGTTTTTCCTGAACCGGGTGAAGCCATTATATTGACAGCCTTTATTCCCTTACTTTTAAAGTAATTTCTATTTTCTTCTGCAAGCCTGTCATTGGCATGCATTATGTTTTTCATAACTTTTATTTCCATAAGTACCTCCAAATAATTATTTTGAAACTTTGAGTTAATACACTTGTGCCATATATACCTTACATCCTAAAGCTCTTACGGTTATTTCCTGCATGCGCTTCTCCATTGCTCTTGCTTATTACAGGCAAATGCAATCTCAACCTAACAGATATCATTCGAATTGCAAATATTAGTCCTACACACAGATATATGTTTAAGCTAAGGCTAATTCGTCCATGTAAGAAGTAGAACAAAAGAGAGCCTATAATTGACGGAATGGCATATATTTCACTTCTGAATATTAAAGGAATTTCATTAACCATTATATCTCTTAGTATACCTCCGCCAACCCCGGTTATAACTCCTGCGAAAACAATACCGAGAAGAGGCAGCCCGTATTCCATGGCCTTATATGTAGCGGTTACTGTAAAAACTCCCAGCCCTATAGCATCAGCCAATACTATAAAGGACATAACTCTGTTAACTATTGTGTACAAAAAGCAGGTAGCAAGCATCGTTGCCGTTATTGCAACGAAGTACTTCCATTGTACAAAAAAAACAGGTACTTCTCTTCCAATTACAGTATCCCGTATAATCCCCCCGCCGGAAGCAGTTGCCATAGCTAACACATATATACCGAACAAATCAAGCTTGTTCCTGATTCCTACAAGAACTCCTGATACAGCAAAAGCTACTGTACCTATTATATCAACTATACCCAGAACCAACATGAAGCTTCCTCTCAGCATAAATTAAGACCCACTCCAGCAGCATATCATACTTCATAATATGAAAATGCTGAAAGAATGTGTTTTTGCTATTCGATTTCAAGACTTTCTATATAAAACTCCCTGCCTACGCCAGTTGGCATACCAAGTCCCCCGCACTTAGGACAATCAAAACCTGTGGCGGGCTTTATAAATACCTCTCCGCATTCTCTGCACTTAAATTCTGCTTTCACGCGTCTGAAAACAAGTTTTGCTCCATGGGCAATGGTACCTTCACTCATAATATCAAAATACATTTGCACCGAGTCGTCAACTATAGTTGACAAATCGCCTATTACAAGCCTAATTTCCAGTACTTTTGACGCCTCAACCCGCTTGGCTTCATCTAAAACCAGCTTAAGCATCGACTGGGTTACCGCGTATTCATGCACGTCCATAACCTCCGTGACTTAATGTATGTTATATCAATAATATTATATCCACAAACACTAAAATTCAGAGAAAGCCTTTTCTTCCTCTGAATTTTACTAGTATATATAAATTCACTTATTATTATGCCTAAGCTGTAACCTTGTTGTTATCGCTTTCAGCTTCTTTTGGAGGCTGAACAGCTTTGTAATTTTCTTTTTTGGTTTGTGCAGTTTTATGCTCTGCACTTGCTACAATACATTTCTTTGGGCAAGCTTCAACACAAGCATTGCATATTACGCACTTAAACTGGTTTATCTCCCAGGACTTCTCAGCTTTATTTACCGTTATGGCATTAGCTGGACATTTTCTCTGGCAAATTCCACAGAAAATACATTTATCTATTTCAATACCTTCAATTTGACCTCTAGAATCCTTAAACGGTTCTCTTTTTTCAATAGGATACATTCTGGTTGCAGGCTTTGAAGTAAGATTCTTAAATACATTTTCCATCATCTTAAACATCTCTTATGACCTCCTATCTACCAAATACATTTATATTATCTCTCGGTACAGGATATACATGGGTCAATGGTCAGAATAAGCATAGGTACATCTGCAAGCTGACTTCCCGGCAACATCTTCAGAAGTGACGGAATATTTGCAAATGTAGGAGTTCTAAGTCTCAATCTATCCAAATTCTTTGTACCATTTCCTCTTAAATAATAGAGAACTTCCCCTCTTGGCTGCTCAACTCTTGATATTACATCTCCCTTTGGCGGAAATCCCTTAAAAGGAACAACATGCTCTCCTTCAGGTATCTTTGCTATAGCCTGTTTTATAAGGTCAATAGACTGATATATCTCTTTGAGTCTTACATAGGTTCTTGCATAGCAGTCACCGTCATTATGAGTAATAGGCTCAAAATCCAGTTGTCCGTATGCAGAATATCCAGTAGTTCTCATATCCATAGCAATACCGCTTGCTCTCGCCATGGGTCCTACTGTACAATATTCGATTGCATCAGCTTTTGTGAGAACCCCCACTCCAACCAATCTGTGCTTAACAGTATAATTGTTAAGGAATACTGCTTCAACCTGTTCTAAATCATGCTTGATTTCATCAACTGTTGTAATAATTTTCGCCATTTGCTCTTTAGTCAGGTCTCTTCTTGTACCACCTATTGTATTACATGAAATAACAACCCTGCTTCCGGCTGTTTCTTCCATTATATCCATTACCTTTTCTCTGTCTCTCCATGTCTGCATGAAAAGACTTTCGAAACCAAAAGCATCAGCTAGAAGTCCCAACCAAAGGAAATGGCTATGCATTCTGTGAAGCTCTGCCCAGATAACTCTTAAAAACTTTGCTCTGTCGGAAATCTCAATATTCATCAATTCTTCGATACCCTGACAATAAGCCATTGCATGCATTACACTGCATATACCGCAAACTCTTTCAACAACAAATGTGTTTTGAGTAAACTCTTTTGTTTCAGTTAGCTTTTCAAGGCCCCTGTGAACATATCCTATAGCTGGTATTGCATCTACAATTTTTTCATCTTCCATAACTAACTTGATATGAAGGGGTTCTGGAAGCACAGGATGCTGTGGCCCAAAAGGAACTATAGTTGAACTCATTATGAATTACCCCCTCTTTTTTCAATAGTTATTTGCTGTCTTAACATTGGTGAGCCAAGTTCTTCCTCTGAAAGAAGCATGTGTCCGCCGTAATCTACTATAATTCCGGTAATATTAACTCCAAACAGTTCCTTTATCTCATTTTCAACCAGTAAAGCGCTGACATAAACTTTAGAAATGCTTGGAACTTCTTCATCCTTCTTAACAGTAATCTTTAAGTTCTTCATTTTATAGTCGATATCAAAATGATATACAATATCTATAGTGTCATCACCGTTATCTACACTAGTGGTAGTAACGAATCTGTATCCATCATACTTGCATTTCTGAACTTCCGCAAGTAGCTGATCACTTGTAATTTCCACCAAATTTTCAATCATTCTATTTTACCTCCATGAGCCTTGACAGCCCTTATTTAGCTACCTTCTTCATTGCTTCAGCCTTTTCGTCAAGTTTACCTATAGCCTGAACTATACCGTCTATTATGGCTTCAGGTCTTGCACAGCACCCTGGAACAAATACATCAACGGGAATTACATTTTCAACTCCGCCAAGTACATTATAACATTCCTTAAAAATACCCCCGGTACAAGCGCATGCTCCAATAGCAACAACGCACTTAGGGTCAGGCATTTGATTGTATATATTCTTCAATACAATTTCGTTTCTCTTATTTACAGAACCGGTTACAAGCAATATATCAGCATGTTTTGGGTTACCAACATTTATAATACCCAAACGCTCTGCATCATACATTGGAGTGAGACATGCAAGTGTCTCAATATCACATCCGTTGCAGCTTGTACAGTCGTAATGCATTATCCAGGGTGATTTCTTCCTTGATTTGCTTATTATACCCATACAATTCACCTTTCTTACAGGATAGGCTGCATGCAAATATAATTTTTTGCAAGCAACCTCCAATATATTTAGTAGTTCTTATTAAGGAATCAGATACATCCATACAATATTTACCAGAGCCGCACCGATACCTGCAACCCAAGTAATTTTAACCATCCATTGCCAGGTAACTCTGGCACTGATATTATCAATAACTATTTCAAAGAAATAACATACTAATGCTATTAATATACCTACCCATAAAGGTTTTGCAAAAAACAATGAAATTAATCCCAGGAGCAGTACCAAATCAATCCAGTCTGTCAATTCCAGCAATGCCAACTGAGTACCAGAAAATTCGGTAGTAACACCTTTTATCAATTCCTGATGACCATGGTGAGAAGTTGAAAAGTCAAAAGGTGACTTTCTCAGCTTTATTGTCAAAACATAAATGAATGCCAGGAACAAAAGAGGCAAGCTGTACAACAGAGGTTTGTCGTGGTTGAAAATATCAGAAATCATAAAGCTTCCTGTTACCTTGTACACACCAACAACCATTAACAGCAATACAGGCTCATATGCCATCATCTGCATAATTTCTCTCTGAGCACCAATCTTACTGTAAGGGGAACGAACACTCATTGCACCCATTATCAGTGATACACCTGAAAATGCCAGAATAAACATAAGCATTAGCAAATCCTGTTTTAAAACCAACATAACCAGTGCACCTATTGCAAAGAACAAATGTCCTAAAACATAAACCATTTGAGTCTGGTTAACGGCAATTCCCTGCTTGCCAATCAATTTAAAGAAATCGTAGAAAGGCTGAAGCACCGGAGGTCCGAATCTATTCTGCATTCTTGCAGTAATTTTCCTGTCAATACCAAAAAGTAATCCACCCAAAATCGGAGCAGCTATTATGGCAATAACAGCGGTTAAAATATTGTTTATGCTCATAATCCGATCACCACCCCTAACAAAATTATTATAATTGCACCTGCAGCAAGGTTGAGCCAGAAAGTCAGCTTGTTTTCACCAAAAACAGACTCCATGTAATAGTTTCTAACAACTACCTTTTCAACTTTGTCACCAGGGCTAATAAAGTCTAATCCTCTTAAATCTTCATCTGCATTACTGCCGCAAAGATATGGCGGCTTTAATCTTGCAGGCTTGATTCTGTTTGTAATGATAGGTATTGCAACCATTAATATCAAAATCACACCAAAGAATATTATAGAAGCAAACCCTCCATAAACAGCCTGATTAACCTTTTCCAACCATACTCCCATACCAGTTCCGGAAAGCATCTCCTTGTCAGCAATATTAAATGCCACTATTTGAGGCTTTACAAACTGGTTATATAGAGGAGCAATTCCAATACTTGCTGCCATTACCAAAGCAATTAACACTGACAAAGCAGCTCTGATTGAAAAAGAAAGCTTTTCCACATGATACTTAGGTTTGTATGACATTGTAAGAATTATTCCAATCCACTTAGACCAGAATACAACTGTAAGGGCACTTCCAAGTATTATAAATAACAATACCAGTGGGTTGTGTACAGCTGTCTCTATTGCCATCCACTTTGTTATCAATACACCGAAAGGTGGCAAAAGCATTGAAATCTGACCAATTACTGTAATAACTGTAGTAAAAGGCATCTTTTTAAATAACCCTTGCATATCTTCGATGTCACGGCTGCCAATACCAAGCTCGATAGTACCTACACAAAGGAAGAGTAATCCCTTTGATACAGCATGGAAAATCATGAGAAGAATAGCAGCTGCCAGAGATATTCTTGTACCGATTCCTGCACAGCATATTATTAATCCAAGATTTGCTATTGTTGAATAATCAAGAACCTTCTTTGCATTACTCTGACTTATTGCAATAGCTGAGGCAGCTACAAAAGTAAATCCTCCGGCAACAGCCACCAGTTGTCCAAGTCTCGTACCAGCAAAAGCAGGAGCAATTCTTACAACCAGATATACGCCCGCCTTAACCATTGTATTTGAGTGAAGTAGTGCTGATACAGGTGTAGGTGCAACCATGGCGCCTAACAACCAGCTCTGGAACGGGAACTGTGCGGATTTTGTAAACCCTGCTATACACAGAAGGCCAAGTGCTATTGGCAGCATCCCTGTAAAAGCACCCTGCATTCCCGAGTTTGATATAGCCTGTATTGAAAGCGTATCCAGGCTTGTGTTTACCATTAATATGGCGATAATAAAAGCTACACCGCCCACTGAGTTAAGCCACAATGCTCTCAAACCGTTTTTAATAGCTATTTCAGTTCCATCATGTGAAATAAGTAGGAATGAGCAAAGTGTTGTTACTTCCCAGAAGAAATACATCCAGGATAAATTATCTGTCATAACCAATGCGTTCATTGCACCAAGGAATATAAATAGTATCATAAAGAATCTTGGTTGTCTTGAAACTTTCAGGTGCAAGTGATGTTCATGTTCCTTCATGTAGCCAAGACCGAAAAATGTAACAATGGGTCCGATAATTGAAACAAGCATTATCATTATTAATGACAGATGGTCAATTATAAATGCCTGTTCTGGCTCGTGAACCTTGCCAAACACTCCAAATATCTCAAATAAAACCCAAGGAATAAATTGTAACACTGTTAATACAAGAACTATTGCTTTTTTATGCTTTATACCTATATATCCGATATAGCAGAAAAGTAAAAAGTCAAGTCCTTTAATCAACCAACCCACAATCTCGAGTACATGCTCATCCATCTGGAAAACCAGTTTTCCTTCAGGAGAGTTAATCATAAGTGCTATGAAGCCGCCTGCCACCGCAAAAAGCAGCAGTGTAGAAATGCTCACTACAGCAATACGCAACTTCTGATTCTTCAGAATATAGCATAATGCCGCACTTAATGCAGGCAGCAGAATAGCTGCCAGTAATAAATACCAATCCACAGCTTATTCTCCTTTCAAAATGTAATTTTAACCCTCATATTTTTAAGAATCTCATTATTTGTTACATAATAAAATTCTAAAAAGACAAAAAAATAAAAAGTCATTCTAAATCCCTTATAAATGATAATTTATAAATAGTGCTTTAGTCAATCTCGCTATTAGGTAAAAAAAATATTCAATTATTACTTTTGTCACTTATTCTCCTGCAATGTCTTCCGTTTATCAATTTACAGATTTTTTTTATAATTAATTTAATAGAAGCCTATGTTTCAAGGCGTTTGAATAAGTTATAGCTGTGTATTGTATACAAAAATTGCTGAAAGCTTCTAATTGTGTTCCAAATTCCCTTTACAGTATGTTTTATACTCATCCATAACTACTTATGGGCAGTATACATATATTTCCCTAAAATTATCTTGAAAATGTACTTTTATACCATTATAATGTATAAATTAATATAAAGATTTGGTAACGGGGTTAGGAGTATCACTACATGCAGTTATGGAATAAGTATCAATCTACAATTAAAAAGATTTTTTTGATTTTGCTTATTTTTGCGACAATTTATCTGTCTATAACATACCTTTTACCTTTTTTTGCTCCATTTGTTATAGCTTTAATCGTTTCCTATATTAATGAACCTGTTATCAAACTGCTCCAAAAGCTCAAGATATCACGAAAGGCTGCTGCGGCCATATCCCTGTTATTTACAATGTCAGTACTTGGATTTGCTTTAACCGTAGGAATTATAAAAATCTATAATGAATTGATTGTTTTGCAAGACAATCTAACCTCATATTCCAGCGATATATCTGTTAAAATTAACAAATTGATAGACAAAGCAACAATATTTTATAACGGGCTTCCGGAACAGGTAACCAGCGCAATAACCAAAAATCTTGAATCTTTTTCAGAGCAAATTGGCTCCATGATAACTTCCGTTATTCAGTACGTAATAAACACTGTGACCTCTATTCCAAGGTTGACGGTTTTTGTTATTGTAACAATTCTGGGTACATATTTCATAAGTAGCGATAAAAAAAGTATTTCTTCCTTTTTTTACAGACAACTCCCATTTTCCTGGAGAAAAAACATAGTCACCTTAAAAAAAGATACCTTTAAAGCACTTCTGGGTTACTTTAAAGCTATCCTTATCCTTATGGGATTTACTTTTATAGAAGTAAGCATAGGACTGTTTATCTTAAATGTAAAATATGCATTTCTTATAGCCTTGCTAGTGGGACTATCAGATGCAATTCCTATCGTAGGTACCGGAGTTGTAATGGTTCCGTGGATTTTGTGGACCATAATATCGGGAGATATGCCTCTTGCCATGGGACTTGGTATAATTTACGTTCTTGGCATACTTATAAGACAAATAATGGAGCCTAAGATTGTAGGCAGCCAGATTGGTCTGCACCCTCTAGTAACCCTCCTTGCAATGTATATAGGGTTAAAGTTCTTTGGAATAATAGGAATGTTTGTGGGCCCTATAAGCATTATCGTGGTAAAGAGGCTTCAGGACTCGGGTGCAATGCGGTTATGGAACGATTAACTTCAAACTGCCAGCTGCCCCATTACAACTCTGTCATTTCCACCGTAGTCTTTTAGCACCTGTACATTAATAAAGGATTCTTTCATTAGGGCAGAAACCTTTTCAGCTTGATTATACCCGATTTCAAAAACAAGCCAGCCAAGTTTATTAAGATATTCAGGGGCTGTAGCCGTAATCTTTTTATAAAAATCAAGTCCATCTGCACCGCCATCAAGTGCTAATTCAGGCTCATAACTCCGGACTTCCTTCTGAAGGCCACATATTGTTTCTGTTTCTATATAGGGTGGATTACTTACTATGAAATCAAATCTGTAATTGCCTTTAAGTGCTTCAAACAAGTCTCCGCAAAAAAACTCTACTCTGTTTCGTACTCCATTCAACTCACTATTAGCTTCTGCTACTTTAATTGCTTCTTGGGATATATCGCAAGCTACAATGTCACATTGGGGACAGAAATGCGCAATGCTTACTGCTATGCAGCCTGAGCCTGTGCACATATCCAAAACTTTTACTCTAACGTTACTATTTTCATTCTGCCCTTTTAATACTTGCTTTTTTGTCAGCTCAATAACCTTTTCCACTAAAATTTCTGTATCTTGTCTGGGAATCAGAACTGCCGGAGTTACCATAAACCTCAATGACATGAATTCCGTATCCCCTAGGATATATTGCAGCGGAATATTTTTAACACGTTGAGCCAGCATATCCTCAAGTTTTGACTTTTCATCAAGGCTCAATTCTCTATCTCCAAAGGCATAAAGATATGCCTTTGTGCAATTAAGTACCTGACATAGCATAACCCCGGCTTCTTGTACCGGGGTCTCAATATTTGCGTTTTTTAATTTATCTTTCGCATAATGTATAAATTCATTTATGTTCATATTTCACCGTAATAACTTTAGTCTTTTCCCCAATCATCGCTGACGCCGCTGTTTGGTATAACTTCATTAAAAGCGGCTATTGCTACTTCAATCTGACTGTCGTCGGGCTCTCTGGTAGTAAACTTTTGGAACATAAGTCCGGGAGCACTTAATACCTTGAACAGCCATATGTCATGTCTTACCGCAAATTTTATAAGTTCCAATGAAACTCCTGCCACTACAGGCACTAGGAGAATTCTGATTGCTGCATTTAGAAATATATTGTGCCATCCGGTAAATGAGAATATTAAAATACTAATTATCATAATGGTAAAAAATAATGAAGTACCACATCTAGGGTGCTTTGTGGTATATTTTCTTACATTCTCAACAGTAAGCTCATCACCATGCTCATAACAATGTATGGTTTTATGCTCTGCCCCGTGATATTCCCACACTCTTTTCATATCTTTCAACAGTGATACAAGAGCCAAATAAGCTATAAATATACTTACTCTAAGAGCTCCTTCTACAAGGTTCTTAATTACAACTCCTTTTACAGGTATAAACCCTGCAACAAGATTAGGAAGCAATATAAACAAACCTACACTTATAAAAATGGATAATATTACTGAAAAGTAAATAGCTATATCCGTTATCTTATCTCCAAATCTTCTTTCAAGAAACTTCTCAATTTTTGAAGGTTCATAACTCTTATCATCATCTTCGAGGTCTATAAACTCAGCAGAATACATAAGAGCCTTAACTCCTATTACCATCTGGGAAAATAAATTTACAGCACCTCTTATTATTGGAATCTTTGACAGCTTACCTTTTGGCTTTTGCGGATGTTTTTCAACAATTATCTCTCCATCCGACTTCCTAATTGCCGTAGCTCTGTACTCCGGCCCTATCATGAGAAGACCTTCGAGTAATGCTTGACCACCAATCGTCGTCTTTTTCATTTTTCCTCCTATATCAAAAACAGAGTTGGTAAAATCACAATATGCACAGACTTGTCTATATAAAGACTTAACCCTTAAAAAAGATTATAACTCGAATATTATTAAAAGAAAAGCAAAATAGTAATTTGTTTACAGATATGAAACAAAAGACCGGGAAAAATCATTCCCAGTCTTTATAATACCTTCATTACGCATTATCAACAATACCGTATTTTTTCTTAAACTTATCAACACGTCCACCAGTATCAACGAGTTTTTGTCTACCTGTATAGAACGGATGACACTTTGAACAAATTTCAACGTGAAGGGATTTCTTTGTTGAACCAGTTGTAAAAGTCTCGCCACAAGCACACTTTACTACTGCTTCAGAATATTCTGGATGAATTCCTTCTTTCATTGCTTTTCACCTTCTTTCAAAACATAATTGCAATGTCCTCAATGAACAGCATTATTATTATATATTCAACGTACAATAAAATGTACTTAGTTGCTTATTAAAGAGGCAAGTGATATTCTAACATAAAATCAAATACACCGCAATACCTTTTTTTAGTACTTACAATAACTATATATTGGATTATTATCTATCCTGTGAATTCTTATCTAAAAAAGATATTTTAATACTATTTACAAAATCATCATTTGTTCTGGTCTGCATAAGCTTATTTATTAATATCTCGGTGACTTCTGCAGTTCCCATATTGCTCATAGCCTTTCTTATAGACCAGACACTTTCAAGCTCTTTTTGGCTGAGAAGAAGTTCCTCACGTCTGGTTCCAGACTTATTAATATCGATTGCAGGAAAGATTCTCTTTTCGGATAACTTTCTATCCAGATGGAGTTCCATGTTACCCGTTCCTTTGAATTCTTCAAAGATAACATCGTCCATTCTGCTTCCTGTTTCAATAAGCGCAGTTGCCATAATCGTCAAGCTTCCGCCATTTTCAATGTTTCTTGCTGCTCCGAAAAATCTCTTTGGCTTATGAAGTGCACCTGGGTCCAAACCGCCTGATAATGTTCTTCCTGTTGGAGGAATAGTCAGGTTATATGCCCTTGCAAGTCTTGTTATACTATCTAGAAGAATTACAACATCTTTCTTTTGCTCCACAAGACGCTGCGCTCTCTCAAGCACCATTTCAGCAACCTTTATATGATGTTCTGGGACTTCATCAAAAGTAGAATAAATTACTTCTCCTTTTATAGAACGCTGCATATCGGTTACCTCTTCAGGTCTTTCATCAATAAGCAGTACTATTAGCTCCGCTTCCGGGTAATTAATTGTAATTGCATTTGCAATTTTTTTCAAAAGTATTGTTTTACCCGCTTTAGGAGGAGATACAATCATTCCTCTCTGTCCTTTTCCAATTGGAGCTATAAGATCTATAAGCCTTGTTGAAAATTCTCTAGGTGAAGTTTCAAGAGTGATTCTGCTATCAGGATATATAGGTGTTAAGTATTCAAAGGAAACTCTCTTAGACGCAACGTCAGGAGTGTCTCCGTTAATTGACTGTACATATAATAATGCCTGAAATTTTTCGCCTTCTTTTGGTATCCTGCCTTTTCCCCTTAACTTATCACCGGTTTTAAGACCAAAACGTCTTATTTGTGAAGGAGAAACGTAAACATCTTTAGGTCCGGACAGATAGTTTTCGCTTCTCAAAAAGCCATAACCATCCGGTAATACTTCGAGAACTCCTTCTACAGGATCATCACTTTCTATTTTTTCACTACCTTGCGGTTGTTGAATCTGAGGTGAAATAACCTGAGGCTGGGATGGTATAGATTGTTGAGGCTGAACCTGCTGCGGCTGCTGATTTAACGGCATACGCTGTGGTTCCGCTGGAATATCAGACTTACCATTTGTGTTTGCAAAGGATTTAGCTTGCCTGTGCTGTTGTCTGTTATCCTGCCTTGTTGAAGACTGATCATCCTTTTTGTATGTCTGAGGTTTCAAATCCTTTTCACTTTTTTCGGATATTTTTTCATCAGAAGCACTTTTCGGCTGTTCTACTGATTCCTTGGGCTCTAATCCGCTGTTTTTACTGTCCTTTATATTTTCTGAGTCTGCCGAATTGATTATATTATCTTTTTCTGAAACTTCTGATACGTTTGATGTATTTAATACTAATTTATTTTCATTATCCGGGAGTTCGATAGAAGGTTGAATACTCTTTTTTCGTCCTCTTCCATGAGACTTTTTCTCTATATTATTTTTTGTTTCCAGATGCTTTAACGTGTCAGACAATCTGTCTGGTTTATCACTTTGTTCTGATACCAAATTTGGATTATTACCCTGATTATCTTGACCTGTAACGTTAGTAAGTAAATCAGATACACCGGTATTCTCCGGCTTGTCCATTAGTTTCGAGGCCTTGCTTGGCCTTCCTCTCCGGGATTTTCTTAAGACAGGAACCTCCTCTGATGTTTCTTTGGACCTTTCTTCGCTTGCTTGAGTTTCTTTCGAATTCGCAGCTGGTTCAGCCGTTTTAATTTCTTTAGAAACAACTTCTTCCACAATATCATCAGATTTAAGCTTTTTGGAGTTTTCACTAAGTAGTTCTACTAACTCACTCTTCTTATATTTGGATATATTTTTCATCCCCAGCATTTTTGCAATATATCTCAAATCTTCTAACGTTTTTGATTGTAAATTAACTTGGTCCATAATTCACCACCTTATAAAATCTTTTACTATTCAGACCAATAAAAAGTAAGGAAAATATTTATCACGAAAATCTTTATAGAAAATCAAACTACTTCTTCCGTTTTCTAGAGGAGAATTTTTGAATATCCCACAAAAACCATTATATCAAAAGTGTAAATACATGTCAATGTTATTAAAATTTACTAACATGGAAAATAGTCTCAGTTCAGCTATGTAGGTTATTAGCCTTATTTGATTTCACTTTTGACCTGAGGAAATAAAATTCACCCTTCCGTAATTATTGCCATTAAGGTATGTTTTAATTCATATTACCCTCACTTCTTTTAATACTACACCTTTTTAAGCTATTTGGGTATAGTTTACGTAATATAAAAATCATATACCTAATTCTTTACATAATAGAAAATTTAAATGATAGACATAATATTGTAGATGTTTCATATATGGCTCTCTAATTGCATTTCAAATCTTCTTGTTATTATGTATACGGCATTGGCATCCAATTACTTTAATGTTATAATTACTTAAAATTCAGGCCATACGGTGTATATAACTTAATTATAAAGGGAGATGGATAAATGATTTTAGGAGAAGTTTGCATAGAAACAAATGACGTTGTTAAAATTGTTGATTTCTACAGAAGTATCTTAGGTATTTCTTCGGATTGTAAGGATGAAGTACACCAATTTATAATTACAGAAAGTACTACTTTGAGTGTTTACAATAACGGTAAAATAAAGAACAACCAAAATGAAAATATCAGCTTAGCTTTTACTGTTGATGATGTAGATGAAGAATATAAGAGATTATTAAATTTAGGAGTACATATTATTGATGCTCCAAAATTACAGCCATGGGGAGCAAAAAATATGCATTTCTGTGACCCCGATGGCAATCACATTTATTTTAGAAGTATGCCAAAGGGTGTTTAGCGAAAGTTATTTACACCTCTTATGTGAAAACAGGATAGTCATTCATGGTATTTCTGTGAAGATGGTGGATTTCTGTGTGTGAAGCCACATATTTGCTTAGAATCAGTTTATCAATATGAAGATAATACGGAGTTAAGGCAGTCTATTGTAATTACAAAAAAAACTGTGAATTGCTAATATATGGGACCATTTTACCAAGGAAGCACTGCTATCAGAAATTCAGTCGGCAGGTTTCAATACATTTGAGTTTTTTGGTGATGTTGCTGGGAAGGAATTTTCAGAAACAGGTGAAACCATTTGTGTTGTTTTTACAAAGTAAGAAGTTCGCACATGAAAAAACCCTTCAAAATGTCATTTTGAAGGGTTTTGGAGCTGGCGGACGGAATCGAACCCCCGACCTGCTGATTACAAGTCAGCTGCTCTACCTGCTGAGCTACACCAGCATCTTTTCTTTTATCATGGCAGTTGTTTCTGCCCTTGACACTATGATAGTATAGCAGGGTAAAACTCATGTGTCAACACTTTTTTGATAAGAAAATTTAACCATAATGACTGTTTGATTTTATACCACTAGTTCCCCCAAACTGCCCCTGAAAACTAAACTCATTTGCTTCATTTCCTACTCTTTTTAGTATTTGCATAAGAACTATCCTTCTTTTTAGCCATAAATACAAAGTAACCATCTATCTCCCAAATTTTGGTCCCTCCAAAAATAGCCGTGAGCTTGTTCTTGTACCAGTCCTTCCTTTTTGTAACCATGTACATCCTTCCACCAATGCAAAGTCTGTTAAACCCTTTTTCAATGAACTCCTTTGCTACAGAAAAGTCAGTATGATATGGTGGGTTAGATAATATCATAGTAAAATCTTTTTCATCTAGATTTTTAAAGCCATCACTTTGAATGATTTTAACTCCCTCAACACTGTTAAGTGCCGCATTCTTCTTTGACAATTCCACAGCAATACTGTCCTTGTCAGTCATTACAACATTTTCTATCCCTAAAATTTTTGCTGCCAGTATGCCAACTATTCCGTATCCACAGCCCAGGTCCAAAACTTTATCAGTTTTCTCAAATTCAACAACAGATAACATTGCTAAAGTACCTTTGTCTATGCTCTTTGGAGAAAAAACTTTATTTGAAGTTTCAAACTTCAAATCTATGTCTTTTACTTTTGCATCAAGTATATAGTACTCGCTCATTTATATCCTCCACTACTTTCTTTTCTAAACAGCTATGTAACCTTAGTATTAAGCTTCTATTATATCTCAAAATTAACAGCATTTCTTAAATTAAATGCAAAGGGCATGATATTCAATATTTTTAATACTAAAAAAGCAATTATCATAAAATATGATAATTGCTTTTGGTGGGAACTATAGGGCTCGAACCTATGACCCTCTGCTTGTAAGGCAGATGCTCTCCCAGCTGAGCTAAGCTCCCTTATGCACGAATTATTATAAACTTATCAATTTAAATTGTCAATAATTTTTAAATTGATTTTATTTGTTATATTTTTACTGTTTTTTTAACTGGAAAATTGTATAATTTATATGTACTATAAGTTTTTTAACGTAAAGATATTAAATTTAGGAGAGTGAATTATGATTCCTACACCACATATCAATGTAAGCGAACAGGGTATTATCGCTGAAACAGTATTAATGCCGGGAGATCCTCTTCGTGCTAAATTTATAGCCGAGACCTATTTGGAAAACCCGGTTCAATTTAATTCCGTTAGGAATATGTTCGGATATACTGGTACTTATAAAGGCAAAAAAATTTCTGTTATGGGATCTGGAATGGGTATGCCCTCAATCGGAATATACTCATACGAGTTGTTAAACTTTTATGGAGTTAAGAACATTATTAGGATTGGTTCCTGCGGTGCTATCCAGGAGGATATTAAAATTAGAGATATAATTATCGGAATGTCGGCTTCTACAACATCCAATTATGCATCCCAATATAACTTGCCTGGAACTTTTGCTCCTACCGCATCCTGGCCCCTAATGAAAAAGGCTTTAGACATTGCAGAGAATAAAGGAATATCCGTGAAGGTGGGAAATATTTTATCCTCTGATATATTTTACGATGATGAGCCGGAGGTTTGGAAGAAGTGGGCCAGAATGGGTGTTCTGGCAATAGAAATGGAAGCTGCAGCACTATACATGAATGCAGCTCGTGCCGGTGCAAATGCTATATGTATATTGACTGTTTCTGACTCCCTTGTTTCACATGAAGCAACATCAGCCGAGGAACGTCAGACATCATTTACCAATATGATGGAAATTGCACTAGAACTTGCATAGGGTGTTATAGAAAGAGTCTATCCATTTATTTATGGGTAGGCTCTTATTTTTAAATTTTTTGTTACATTTATGTATTTCTACTTTTATCTACTTTTATATTTAGATTTAGTTTGATATAATCGTTTTCGTGTTTAAAAGTCAGCAAATATCTGTATAATAATACTTTGCAGGTAAAATTTTTCAAAATTTACCTGTTACTTTGGCAAAAAGATGACATGAAATATACAGCTAGGGGTATTATATTATACAGAAAATGCTATTACTTTATTCTGACTTAAATAATAACAGGAAGCTGGGTAAATATGAAAAATATAAGAAATAATTTAATCTACTTTTTTTTAGTTGCAGTAATAAGTACTGTAGATATATTTTATAATAGTAACGGATTTGTCCAATTGGCTTTAGTACTATTGGCTTCAACCGTTGTTTTCTATATGTCTTCTATAAAGTTAAAAATTAATAGGCTTGCATTTATTATCCTTTTTGGTGCAAACCTAATTGTTTTATTACTGTCAATAACTCACAGAATATACCTGTTAAATATGCTGTTCCTTTCATATCTTTTATGGAGTGTTATTACCCCAAAGCTTCAGCGGTTTAAATTATTGTTTCCCGTAACATTTTTGCTTTCATTTATTTCTGTGTACGCTGTGTCTTTGTTAGATTTCAGTGTACCTGTATTTGTAATAGCATTTTATCCCGTATATGTATTCGGCTCCTTTGTAAATGGGAAAAATATTATCAAATCGAAAAAGATATGGGCATTTGCTTTTATGAACTTGGTAATTTCTTCTTGCGGGTTAGCAGTTTTTCTATTTAAAGCACTTGGTCATTCAATTATTGATAGTATGCTTTTGTTAAATATCGTTAAGTTAGGTGCCTTAACCGCTGTTTACCTGCCCTTTATAACACTTTTTGCCATATGGTTTTCCATATCTGCAAATATGATTTTCCGTATGCTAATATCAAGGTTCTCAAAGGGAAGTACCGCTTTTGATCTTTCAGATTTTATAAAGCCAGTGGTAAACTTTATATCCTTCTTTGCAGTTTCCGGTATTGCAACCTTTATTTGCGAGTTTTCCATAAGGCAAAATCTAAATGAAACCATTAAGGATGTACTTGACCCTAATCTGATGTTTAATATAATGGTTTTATGCGGCATTTATCTGTGTTTGACAGCATTGTTAGGTAAGGGTATCCCTAAAGTTATCATAGGAATAGTGACTATTTTCCTTACAGTTGCTAATTATATCAAGTTCACATATTTTGACGAACCTTTTTATCCATGGGATTTATATCTTATTCGTAATTTAATCGGTATATCAAAAGAATATATTAGTATCCCTATTATAATCGCTGTTGTTGCCGCTATTGGAGTACTGATGTATCTTGTGATACACTTCAGAAAGGCTATAGGCAGATATATGAAACCAAAACTTTCTATATACCTGCTTCCTTTTGCTGCAGTATTTTTCTTACTGAATTCCATAATTCTTACAAACACACCTTTGTCAGTACAATTGGGAATACAGAAATCATGGTATATCGGTAAAGACGAAATAATGGCTAACGGAATGTTCGCCCAAAACTATTTTTACCTTACAGAGCTTGATAAGTACCTTAATCCTAAGCCTCAAGGTTATAGCGAGAATACAATGGCCGAGATTAATACGAAATATGGCAAATCCGGTGAAAGTGTAGCCGCCTCTGCCGTTGCTTCAAAAGAAAAACCTAACATTATCATGATAATGAGTGAAAGTTTTTGGGATATAACTAAGCTTAATGATATAAAATTCAGCAAAGATATTGTAGAAAATACTCATAAGTACCAAAAGGGACAAATAGCAGCGCCAATTATTGGTGGTGGAACTGCAAACAGTGAATTTGAGGCTCTCACAGGGTTGTCAATCTCTTCCTTGAGCCCGGGTATTATTGTTTACAATGCATATCTCAGAACAGAAACTCCAAGTATTGCATCTGTTTTTAAGGACAACGGCTACAGCACGACTGCTATTCACCCAAATTATGGTTGGTTTTATAACAGAGATAAAGTATATAATTATTTCGGATTTGAGAATTTTTACGATGTTGATAAATTCGACCTCAGTTCTCAGTGTAAAGGACCGTATATTTCAGATTATGCCTTAGTTGACAAAATTCTGGATACTTTGGATTCCTCTGATAAGCCCGCGTTTATTTTTGGAATTTCAATGCAGAATCATGACCCCTATATTGATAAATACAGTTCTCATGATGTAACTGTGGAATCAGATAAACTAAACGACCAACAGAAGAATATAGTAGGTAATTTTGCTCAAGGTATTTATGACGCCGATCAATCTTTTGGAAAGCTTATAGAAGAGTTGAAAAAGACTAATAAGCCTACATTGGTGTATTTCTTTGGAGATCATGCCCCCAGACTTGGAACTCTGAATGATTTTTACAAAGTATATGATCTCTTAGGCACTGATGACAGGTCAGCTCAAAACCAAAACTTAGAAAAGTTAAAATATTACACAACTCCTTTTGCTGCATGGTCAAACTTCAAAGAGATTGATTCTTTCTCCGAAATTGTTTCGCCGTCTCATATAGCCTACAAGATTTTGCAGGATGCCGGTGTAAAATATCCTAATTATTTTAATATTCTTCCGGAGTTGGAGAAAAAGTTCCCTGTTCTCCATCAGCAAACTATAAATACTATTGACAGTAATAACCAGCTTATTAAGGATTATCGCTTAATCCAATACGATATTTTATTTGGAAATAAATACTTGAAATAGACATAATAATACCGCGATTTACCATAAAAATCTCATTTTTTGGTGCATAATAGTGTTTGACTTATTTTTACATAACAGTATAATATTATGGTGTAGAGAGAGGTCATATATATGTGTTATTTGTCTTATTCGGTTTTAGTGACGATAATATCACTTATAATTTTGTTAACTTACGCAGTTACTACCTCCTGTGTCTTTATACTAAAGCGTAATAATAGCAATCGACGATTTTATTTACTTTTAAATATTGTACTTACACTTTGGTCTTTGTCTTTTGTGTTTTTTTTGAGTTCTCCGGACAAAGAATCTGCTCTTATGTGGTATAAGGTGGGAGCTATAGGGTTTTGTACATATAATATTTTGTCAATTAACATTGTATCAATACTAAATGACGGGCCGCAGAACACAAAATTGACTGTACCCGTCATATTTTCATTATGCATTCCTATAACGATACTGTTTCTTTTTGACAACTTGAGTTATCTTACTATTTACAAGAGTAATGGGATTTGGTTATACTCCTTTAATACCCCAGACCCATGGTTTTTGCCTTGCTCCCTCTTTATTGGGATTATTTTGTATATAAATTTGAGTTCTACTGAGCTAAAGTCAGTTATTACACACGCTCTTCTTCAAACAGTTCCTTTAAGCGTTGGAATTGTTACAAACATTATATTGCCTTGTTTCAGTAGAAATGTATCACCGACTATTGTACATACTACTATTGTTATATATTCCATAACATTAAATATTATATTTGCGAAGCAAAGTTTGAATATGACATCCGCTTCAATTACAGCTAAACAGATTATTTCAAAATTATCTGATATGGTTATTATCACTGATACAAAGGGTAAAATAATAGAGGTCAATGATAGTTTTAGAGAGCTTTCAGGATATTGTCATTCTGAGCTTTTGGAAAGAGACGTTTCTACTTTGTTTTCGCCGAAAATATGCTCGGATAAATCTAGTGTAAAGATATCAGGTTATAAAATCCTAACTAAGGATAATCACACAATACCTGTCAATATCTCCATATCCCCGATTTATTCCGAGGATAAGACTATTATCGGAACTACATATATCTTGCAAGATGCAAGTAATGTCCTCAGTTTTGCTGAAAAAGTTGCAGAGGAAGTTGCTGTTACAAATGTTGCTAATCAGGCAAATGATAAATTAAAAGAATTGGATAAGCTGAAAACTGATTTTCTGTGTAATGTTTCTCATGAGCTTAGAACACCATTAAATCTTATGGTTAGCAGTCTTAAACTTTCAGCTCTTAAAATCAGCCAGAACCATGGTGTACTTGACACAGCATTGATGCACAAGCATTTTCACATAATGAATCAGAATTGTTTCAGGCTGACGAGGATTATTAATAATATTATCGACATTACCAAGATGGATGCAGGCTCTTTGGATCTAAACCTATCAAACAACAATATTGTTGATATTGTAGAGGAAACTGTCCTATCGGTAGCATCTTATATTAAAGATAAGGGTATTACCTTGATATTCGATACGGACGTTGAAGAAAAGTTTATGGCCTGCGACCCTGATCAAATACAAAGAATTCTCTTGAATTTGATTTCTAATGCGGTAAAGTTTAATGGTAATGGAAGAGAAATTTATGTAAGTATTACAGACTCTGCTGATAATGTAAAAATATCAGTTAAGGATAACGGAATCGGTATTTCCTTGGAAAACCAATCATTAATTTTTGATAGGTTTATTCAAGTGGATAAGTCCCTTACTCGGCAACATGAAGGAAGCGGAATGGGATTGACTATTACAAAGTATCTGGTAGAACTGCACAAGGGCTCTATAACTTTAGAGAGCGAGCCTAACAAGGGTAGTACTTTTACAATTACGTTGCCTGTATACCTTGTACCAAAAAGTGCAGCTAAAAATGTCCCTACACTTCTTACTTTAAACGAAAAAGTTAATATAGAGTTCTCAGATGTTTACTAAGTTATTAAATTGGATTTTCATTTAATTATGGGTTATTGTCAGCCGCTACTAACGATTTATGTTCCCATTTTCCCTGTTTGTATCTTATAATACTCGCAATAGCCGTAATACCCCATGTTAATCCGGTAGTAGCCCATACACTCCAAACTCCGATAGCTGGTATCATTGCTAAGCCGGTTGAAAACCCAACTCTACCTATAACTTCAACAAAGCCGTTTATCATAGAGTAAAAAGCATCACCAGCCCCGTTTAAAACCCCTCTTGTTATATATATCAGGCCAAGTGCAAAATACATACAGCTTGTAATTTTTATTGCTTTAGCTCCAAGGTCAATAACAGCTGATTCTTTAACAAATATACTCATAATTGCATAGCCTCCGAATTGGGCTGCCAGCAGTGCCACTAGACTTAGTATCGCTACTATTATAATACCTTTATGATATCCCTTTCTTACCCGTTCTAGCTTTCCTGCACCCATATTTTGTCCTGAAAATGTAGCCATGGCTGCTCCCAAAGAGTTATAAGGCTGTCCAATAAGCTGTTCTACTCTACTGGTGGCTGTATATGCAGCAACTGCCACTTCTCCAAATCCGTTTACAACCCTCTGTAATGCTACCAATGAAATGGCAATCATAGAGTTTTGCAATGCAACTGGAATTCCGATTTTAAAACATTTTTTTATAATTGGCCAACTTATTCTCATATGTTCTTTTTTTAATTTGAAATATGGATTTGTGGTTAAAGCAAAGGTAATACACCCCAAAGCAGCAATTGCCTGTGAAATAACAGTAGCACATGCTGTGCCCGCTACACCAAACCCAAATTTCAGTACAAACAACAGATCCAGACCTACATTAACTCCACAAGATAGTATTAAAAATAACAAGGGTGTCCTTGAATCCCCTAACGCCCTTAATATACCAGCTATGGCATTATACGCCGCCACTGCAATCATACCACCGGATGTTATTCTCAGAAACTTCACCGAATCATCAATAATTTCAGGAGGCGTTCGCATTAACTCCAATATAGGCTGAGCTAAAAGGCATGTTACTAAACTCATAATAAGTCCTGACACAGCTATTACATATACTGCATTTGCTATAGCGCTCTTTACATCTTCTTCTTTTTTTGCACCAAAATACTGTGAAATTATTATACCTATTCCAATGGACAACCCCAAACATATGGAGAATGCTAGAAAATTTAGTGAGGCTGTAGCTCCAACTGCTGCAAGCGCATTAGCTCCTACATATTTTCCTACAATAATCGAGTCAATTAAGTTGTAAAATTGTTGAAAGATGTTACCGATAAGCATTGGCAATGAAAATCCTATAAGAAGTTTGACTTCATTTCCTTCTGTCATATCTTGCACGTAATTTATTGACATTTTAACCTCTAATTTTTATCTAGTAATTTAATTATTGAATTTTTTACTATGTAATTTTTCAAACTAATCATAATTTTATTTATTATCAGCCATACTAATATATATTATTTTTAGACATTTTTCAACATCAATTATCATTTACTTGCAGAATGATTTGTAATAGTAGTTGTATTCTCATATACAAACACTTCTAATATTATCTTAAAACCTGGTAACTATAAATAGTAACTATATTGATTAGGATATGAGGTGCAATATGGATTTTTATAAAAATTATAGATTAGTAGAAGACGGTGATGGCTTTACCCTTGAGTTATACCTAAACCCCGGCACTGAAGAGTTTGCCTCTGAATTTTTAGCAGGTGCTAAAGAAACTACTATAAAAGTTGAAGAACAAATCAAAAAACTTATTCGCGAGAAATTCTCAGATGTCAAGATTAATTCAGTAAAACTAATGCTTGGTACAATGGTAGTAGGAACTCTTTCACTTTTTCCAGTTGCTGCTACAAATGCTGCTGCGGCCACACCAGCAAAAACCTCCTCTGTGGCTTCCCTTAATACTACAGCTACAGTAACAGCAACCAGTTTAAATATGCGCACCGGAGCATCAACAGCCTACCCCATAATGCATGTATTATGGAAAGGAAATGTCGTAAAGATTATAGGAGAATCTAATGGCTGGTACCAGATTAAACTAACGGATGGCAGAACAGGATGGTCAAGTGGGCAGTATTTGAAATTAAACAATCAACAAACTACAAGACAAGAAAAAGTTGACGCTCTCATTGCTTACTCCAAGACCTTTCTTGGTACCCCCTATGTTTATGGAGGTGATTCCCCCAGCGATGGAGGCTTTGATTGCTCAGGTTTTACACAATACGTTTTTGGAAAGCATGGCTATACTTTAAATAGGATATCTAAAGATCAAGCGTCAAATGGGACATTCGTGGCCAAGGCGAATCTGCAGCCCGGTGACTTGGTTTTCTACTCCTTTGAAGGAAACGGAGTTATCAGCCATGTAGGTATATATCTCGGAGGCGGTAAAATGATACACAGCCCTAAAACAGGAGATACTGTTAAAATTACAGACACTACCACAAGCTATTGGACAAGCCGTTATGTAACAGCAAGAAGAATCATTCAGTAAGTTTATGTCTTAAACTCGTTGTATACTAAAAATATAGAAGGATGCTTGAATAGAGCATCCCTCTTATTTTAAAATGTTAACTTAAAGTCTGTTGAAATCCATTAACTCTCATAAAAACTAGTAATTAAAAAAAGATTCAAAGATAACATAATTATCATCATAACACTTGCACAAAGT
The DNA here is from genome assembly GCF_000526495.1 of Ruminiclostridium josui JCM 17888. Taxonomy (NCBI): domain Bacteria; kingdom Bacillati; phylum Bacillota; class Clostridia; order Eubacteriales; family Oscillospiraceae; genus Ruminiclostridium; species Ruminiclostridium josui. The sequence continues at coordinate 1,644,694 of NZ_JAGE01000001.1, forward strand.
CTGGTGATATTGGAGGGTTTTAGTAACCTATATTACACAACCACCATGAAAAATGCATTCATATACTTTAGTATCATTATAGAAAATTTCTTCATACCCATTAAACCACTCAAACTCCCCATTCACTACACAATGATAGCTATATTGACCATTTCGATAGATCAAAGGTCCACGATAAGGATATTCTTTAGGAACTAATAATAGACATTCTTTCAGGAAATCACCTGAAAAATCATCAGCAATAACCCGACCAATATAATTCATTGACCAGAATGGAAAGTTATCATACCACATTGCTTCTTCCCCTGAAAATTTTTCTCCTCCCAAATAAGTATCGATATATTTTAGATTACCTTCTTCATAGTAAAAATCATGTGAATTAGGTCTTGAGGAAGTTCCTTCAACCCCACGACCAGCATAAGTCGACTTTTTTGCACGGCATAAAAAATCAATTATTTCTTCATTTGCACAACTTTGCTGTTTACTATATTGGTAAGTGCAATTTTCATCATCATAATCCTTTACAAATTTATCTACACTTACACCAAAATAATTGCTCAAAGCAACAAGTTTATTTATCTCAGGATATGACTGACCTACTTCCCATTTTGCAACAGCTTGCCTTGACACTCCAATAGCTTCAGCTAACTTTTCCTGAGACAATCCTTTCTCTTTTCTTAGAGCCTGTAATTTATCTTGGAATTTCATTTTTTCACCCCTATACGATATTACAGAAATAATTTGAGCATTTCTACCAACCCCTGCTAACAATATGTCAACTATTAGTAGCTATTTAATATAAAGCACAGTTTACTTATGATATGTTTCATTATTAATAATCTTAAAGGCCCTGTATACCTGCTCCATAAGAATAACTCTTGCAAGTTGGTGAGGAAATGTCATTTTTGAAAGACAAAGTCTGTAGTCCGAAATATTTATAAGACTTTGATCCAAACCAAGAGAACCCCCTATAATAAAAGTTATATGGGAATTCCCCGAAATCATTATATTTTCAAGTTTAGCGGAAAATCCTGAAGAAGTTGTCTGCTCACCCGCCAAATCCAGTAATATAACATAGCTTCCCTGCTTAACTCTCTTTAGCAGCCTCTCAGCTTCCTTCTTCTTAACTTGACATTCCTGTGCCTCACTGAGAGAATCAGGTGCGTATTCATCATCTACTTCGATAATTTCCACTTCTGTAAATCTGGATAATCTTTTAGTATATTCTGATACTGCTTCTTTCAAATACTTTTCTTTCAGCTTTCCTACAGCTGCTATTGTTATTTTCATATAAATATCTCCTAACAAAAACACAAAAATAAAGGAAAACCAGAAATTACTGATTCCCCCTTTTTACATTCTTTATTATATTATATTAATTTGTCCAACTCTGTCCCTTAAAGCAACTGCAAGCTCAACGTCACTGCCTACTGCTATCTTTTTTTCATTTAGTGCGTTATATGTTGTCTGGTAGGCAAGCTCTGGGAAATTGTTCTCACTGCTTAAATGTCCCAAAATGAACCTGCTGCAGCCCTTTTCTGCAAGATATGTAATCACCTTCGCAGCATTCTCATTTGATAAGTGTCCGTGGTCTCCTAAAATTCTTTTCTTTAAAGGCCACGGATATGGTCCAACTCTAAGCATTTCAATATCATGATTGGATTCAAGCAAAACCAGGTCATTTCCTACTATGTAGCTCAAAAGTTCGTCACTCATATGCCCTATATCTGTTGCTGTGGTAATCCTTTTTCCTTCTGCAAAAAAATTAAAACCTACAGGTTCAGCAGCATCATGAGGAATTGAAAATGGCCTTATACATATATCTCCGATTTCAAACTCTTCACCGGTATTGAATGCTACTTTGTTTTCAAGCTTTACAGGTCCAAGACCGTTTTCCATTGCACACCAAGTAGACTCATTTGCATATATGGGAATATCTACTTTCCTTGATAGAATCCCTGCACCTCGAACATGGTCAACATGTTCATGAGAAATTAATATTGCACTTAGTTCCTCCGGCTTTTCACCAATGGACGATAGTGCCTCAAGTATTTTTTTACCGCTCAAGCCGGCATCTATAAGAAGTTTTGTTTTTTCTGTACCTATAAAAAGTGCATTGCCACTGCTTCCGCTAAACAAACTGCAAAACTTGACCATTTAATTGACCTCATTGTATATAATTAATCCTCACATGGTACCCTGCTAATATCTGCACCTAAAAGATTCAGCTTTTGTACAAAGTTCTCGTATCCTCTGTCTATATATTTAATATTTAAAACTTCAGTACGCCCCTTTGAAATTAATCCTGCAAGTACCATGGCAGCCCCTGCTCTCAAATCTGTAGCTTTTACAGGTGCACCTGAAAGTTGATTTCCACCATCTATAACGGCAATCCTTCCTTCAACCTTAATCCTTGCGCCCATTCTTTTTAGTTCATCCACGTATTGGAACCTGGAATCCCATACACCTTCTGTAATAGTGCTTACACCTTCTGCAAGACTTAAAAGCACGGTAGCTTGAGGATGAAGATCAGTAGGAAATCCGGGGTATGGCAACGTCATTATGTTTACATTTCTAATCTTATTTCCACCTAAAATTCTTATGAAGTCTTCATCTTCCTGAACGGTAACACCCATTTCAATCAGCTTAGCAGTAAGCGATTCCATATGCTTGGGAATAACGTTTTTTACAGTTACATCTCCACGAGTGGCAGCGGCAGCAATCATAAATGTCCCTGCCTCAATCATGTCAGGGATAATGGAATGTGTTCCTCCGCCTTTCAGGTGATCTACACCCTTTATCTTTATGACATCCGTTCCTGCACCTCGGATATTTGCACCCATAGCATTAAGAAAGTTTGCTACGTCAACTACATGTGGTTCTTTGGCAGCATTTTCAATAGTAGTTTGTCCTTTAGCCTTTACAGCTGCCAGCATCAAGTTTATAGTGGCACCTACGCTTACAACATCAAGATAAATCTGAGCTCCTGTAAGATTTGAAGCATCTACCTTAACAATACCATGCTCAATCTCAACACTCGCTCCCATTGCCTCAAAGCCCTTAATGTGTTGATCAATAGGCCTAAATCCGAAATCACATCCGCCGGGAAGTGATACCTCCGCTTTTCCAAACCTTGCAATCAATGCTCCCAACAAATAGTATGAAGCTCGCATACTTTTTACAAGCTCATACGGAGCTGTCCAGCAATTGATTTCTCTGGTGTCACATATAACGGTGTTGGCATCTTCTTTAGTAATTTTAGCACCTAATTTAACGAGTATCTCCAGTAAAACTTTTACATCCTTGATATCAGGGACATTTTCTATCCGACTAATACCATTTATGATGAGTGCAGCAGGTAAAACAGCTACTGCTGCGTTCTTGGCTCCGCTAATTGTAACTTCACCATTCAGGGGACATGGCCCATTTATTATAAACTTATCCAAACCCTTATACACCAACCTTTTGTATAAACTGTCCAGGCTATAAACAGCAATACCTATTTAATGAAGCAAATGGTAAATCTGTAAATACACCAAATTATGTAATCAAATAGTGTTTGCTATAATATTACACACACGATTTCATTATACCATTTAGATTTAAATTATTCTACCATTATTATCATATATTAAAATTTACCAATCTTAGCTATTTTATTTCTTCGCCATTACGTGCATTAAAATAATACTCTTTTCCGTCGGTACTTCTTATTCTCCAGGATAACCCTTCGTAAAGAGTCTTTGTTTCCTTGTCAACTCCTGTATATCCCTTAAATCCCATATCCACATTACATATGTCAATGCCTTGGTATTTGGTCATCTTTGTTATTAGAATTTGATACGCTGGTATAATATTTATATCTCTTCTTGCAGTAATACTTATAGGCTTTTTATATTGATATTTAAGCTCGCATATTTCCTTGTTTATCACCTGAATCTCAATAAAGTTGTCAAAAACCTCATATCCTTTATAAAAACCCTTATATACTAACAACTTTTCATTTACGTTTTTGGAATCAGTATAATAATCTTGTTTGAACTCATCGAAAGGCAAATTCATTTTAGAAGCCAATGCCTTGAATTTTGCATTGATTCCTTCTTTACTGTCGGTATAAACTTTCACGCTGTTCTCGCCGGTGCCTGTATACTCAAATCCTGAATCTGATGTGAACACAAGCTTATTTGTATCCTTTGTATATGTATCATTCCCTGATTTTACATATCCTTTACCAAGAAGCACCTCTGCTATCTTTGTCTTATTTAGGGGACTCTCCTCGTATTGGAGTATGTAATCCTTGCCTTTATATTTAGGTATGGGACATTCTACATTAATACCATTTTTAGCCATAATCAATCCAGTATTGGTTATAGTTTGTTGGGATACCTGCTCAACCTTAATATTTTTATACCAGGCAAAAGCCAAAACTATATTCAAAATTGTAAAGACTATTATTAAAATTATCTTGGCTTTCTTCCAGTTCATTTGTCCTCCCTCTGGTCATTAGTATTATTTCCCCTTGTACCCTGTTATAATCATTTTTTACAATTCTTTTATTTTTGGCTTAACGGTAGTACATACCTACCATTGTCTTCGGTATATAAGACAAAACTTGGTACTATATTTTCTTTAAGAGCAGAATTTGATAGTACATAATATACTCCGAAATTCTTAACTGACATTTCTTTGTTGCTTAATTCCGGATATTTCTCAAATGCTTTTGAATACATGTATTGAAATGCCCATTGATAATTTAAGGGTTTCCCTACCTTAAACTTGACAGGTATCATTTGACAATGAACTACTCTTTTTGAGTTTGCCTCAATAATTATAGCATTTTCCTGATTATCCATGCCTTTTGCAACTGAATAATCCTTTAATATCAAAGGAACCTCTCCCTCTTGTTCGTTTACCATAATCGAATAATCAAATTTAAAGGTATATGAGTTGGAATTTTCTTCGACTTCACTGAGGTATACATTTACTTTTGATAAAAAATTATTCTGTTTATTAACATCTATAATAAACTCTATTGCTTTCTTATAGGCATCCAATAGCCTAAGATTATATGCTGATGTCTGGCTTCCTGTGTACTTATATTCCAGAACTGAGTTTTTGTATAACCTATACACGATATCAAGTCTTTTAAAAACCACTGAGCCATTAATATCCCTGTCATAGTCATAATCACTGCTTGATTCTCCGAAAAGTTCTGAGGCTATCTTTTCGTAATCTTCATAATCCAGAGAGTTCAAGTCAGCTTCATCCATTCCGGAAAAAGTTGAACATGTAATGCTAGGGTAGGCTTCAACAGTGTTATCGAGCATTGGACCAAGCATATCATTGGGAAAATTTAATTCTTCAGATTTTCCCCACTTTTCAGCAGCAAACTGATAATTTTTTGATGCAGGGTTATCTTTGAGGATATCGTACATTACTGTAAATTCCTCACTTCTCAATGAAGTAATCCTATTAACCAAGCTATATGTATATATATTCTTGTCATCTCTGATATAAAGGGTGTCGCTATATCCATTATCCGGGTCATCCGGACATATTATGATTTTATAAATACCTGAAAGGCCATCTCCTGCTGATGGCTTAAGATTTAGCACCCATTTAACAATATCCGTTGGAATTGAGGTTTTAAACTCAATCATATAAGGTTTGCTGGCTGACAATTTACCCCATAACTTATCATCAAAGGATTGAGTCTTTTGGGGCTTGCTATCCAAAGCTTGAGCTAAATATGTCTTCGCTCCATCCCAAATATTGTTGTAATCCTTTGAGCCATTAGGGATAACAAAGTGATCCCCATCAAAGTCTGTTGACATAACAATTCTTGAAGGTAAAAGATACTTTGATTTTGTGTCCTCTACCGATACCGGTAATGCAATTTTGGAATCAGAAAAAAGAGACGATAAAAAAGGGAAACTACTGGATTGAGTACTCCAGAGAATTCCCACCTGTACTACGCAAAGAACTATTAAAAATATTAAAAACAGTGTTTTAAGCTTTTCGAAATATAAACCAACTTTAGTAGAATTTAATTTTATCATAATATTTTAAAATTTATCTAAAAGCCAATTACGAATATTGTCCAGTAAACTCTTCTTTTCAGCTGCATAAATTATAGTGTAATTCTTGGTTTGCGGGTCATCTTTAGTGGCCTTAGTATAGGCTACTACCCTAATATGGTTTTCACCCTTATATTTTAGTTCAACATTCTTACCAAACAGTTTACTGCTTCCGACCTTAAATGTGTATTCTCCATCAGTGGTCTCAAGTGGTTGATACTTTTCAGTACCTTTATCCCAGTACAGAAACTCAATAAAGGTTTCATCGTATGTACACACACCACAAATTGAGAATATTGGTTTTTCAACTACCTCATTGCCATCTGGTCTAGTAATCTTGACAATATTTGAAGCAGCCATTACAGGCGTTACAAATACAGCCATCAAAACAGAAACTATTATAATAAAAATCAGTAATTTTGATTTCATAATATCACCTCGAGAAAAAACAACTATCTGTACTATTTCCCAGTACTATATACTTATTATAATACAAGTTCTGTTACAATTCCATTACATGGCATTTAAAAAATATTTACACTGCACGTGGTAATTTAACTGTTACCTCTGTGCCTTTCCCCATTTCACTAGAAATACTGATAGTACCGCCGTGTGCCTGTACAATTTCCTTGGCAATAGAAAGGCCTAAGCCTGTGCCCCCCATATCTCTGGACCTTGCCTTGTCTACCCTGTAGAATCTTTCGAACACTCTTGGTAATGATTCCTTTGGAATCCCTATTCCCGTATCCGTAACTTTTACATATATATCGTTATAGATTATACCTACATATACTGTTATTTCTCCATGCTCAGGTGTATACTTAATTGCGTTGCTTATAAGATTTACTATAACTTGCTCTAATCTGTCTTTATCCGCATTTATTGCAGGAATGTCCCCTATTACGTAGCTTTCAAGCTTTTGATGCTTTCTTTGTGCTTCGATTTGCATTCTTTCAACAATGGTTTTTACAATTGTATCCAAAAATACCTTTTCCATTTTCCAATTCATCTGCTGATTATCAAGTCTGGACAACTGAAGCAAATCCTTTACTAATCTAGTCATTCTATCTGCCTCGGAGTCAATTACGCTAAGGAAGCGTTTTGATGTTTCCGGGTCCTCCATAGCACCATCTAAAAGTGTTTCAGTATAACTTTTTATTGAAGTAATAGGTGTACGAAGCTCATGTGATACATTTGCCACGAATTCCCTTCTCATACTATCAAGCTTTTGCTGTTCTGTAACATCATGAAGTACTACAATAATACCCTCAGGTTTTTTATTTGTATCTGTAAATACAGCAAAATAAACCTTTACATACATATCATTGATAATTGTGTCAGATTCTCTCACCGGGGATTCTTCAAAGTAAACTATATCTTCAATTCTGACATCAAGGCCTACCTTAATGGCAAATTCTTTAAAAGGTTTGTTTACTACGTCATCACCAAGGAGCTTTTTAACCGCTGGGTTGGCATGAATGACCATTCCATTTAAGTCAAAGGCTATTACCCCATCAGCCATATAGTTGAGTATTGTCTCAACCTTGTTCTTCTCACTCGAAATTTCGGACAATGTCTTCTTAAGCTCAGATGCCATATAGTTAAAGGTTCTTGTCAGATTTCCTATTTCATCTTCAGACTTAACTGTCAATTGTTCCCCAAAATCTCCCTCAGCAACTTTTTCAGCCTTATGCATAACACTTATTATGGGAGACGTAATTGTCTTTGAAAGCATGTATCCAAGAAGCAAAGACAAAAAAACCGCTATAAGAGCGCTTGTAAGTATCAGGTAATTAAACTTCTCCAATATTGGAAGCCACGCCTCTTCCTGATACGTAAAATAAAAAATTAAATTGTCTTTAGGTTGTTTAATATACTCAAAATACTTACCGTTAGCACCTTTAATTAAACGCTCGCTTTTCTGGAGTTGGTTCCCTGCCCAAATAGACATAAGGCTTTCACTAGTTTTTATATTATTTGCAAATGCCTCAGGATCATCTGTATAACTCTTTTCAGACGAATAAAGGATTCCACCAGTAGAAGTCTGTATGTTTGTTAAATCTATTATTGTCATTCCCAGGAAAGAGGAATTCGCCCCAAAGAATAGGGCATCTCCACTTTCTGTGAAATATTCTAAAAGTTTTTGATTAGATTCCGGAACTCCGCCTCTTACATCTATCCAATTTTTATATCCTGTTTCTATACTGTTTGCAAAGCTGTCATAGTATATATTCTGAAGTCCGATATTAATAACAACATATACTACAGAAACCAGAATAATACACATTGAAATAAAAATGTATACAAGCTTCCACTGCAAACTGTTTAGAAGCCTAAAAAAACCTTTCCAAAATTTCATGCTAACTCCTAAATAAATACGTTTACCACGATTAATCTAAATTTTGTTGAAATAGTATCCAACTCCTCTTTTAGTAACAATGTACTGTGGATTTGCAGGATCCTGCTCAAGTTTTTCCCTTACTCTTCTGACTGTAACGTCAACAGTTCTTACATCCCCATAATATTCATAGCCCCAAACCTTTTCCAGAAGAGTTTCTCTTGAAAATATGGTTCCCTGCTGTGCTGCAAGAAATTTTACAAGTTCAAATTCACGGAGAGTGAGCTCAATAGTTTCTTCTCCTCTTTTAATTTCATACCTGTCTATATCAATAGTTAAATCCCCATACTTGTTTATATGAGAATTAGTATTCTCCTTCGGCTGCTCACTGGGTATAAGCCTTCTAAGGTTTGCCTTGACTCGTGCCATAAGTTCTCTCGGACTAAATGGCTTTGTTATATAGTCATCAGCTCCCAACTCGAGCCCCAGAACTTTATCCACTTCTTCTTCCTTTGCAGTCAGCATAAGAATAGGTGTTGAAATGGACTGTCTTAATTTTCTGCATACAGTGAATCCATCCATTTTAGGAAGCATTATATCCAACAAAATAAGATCCGGATTCTGGGAAAGTGCAAGGTTCACTGCTTCCTCTCCATCATAAGCCTCTATTGTATCATAGCCTTCCTTTTTTAGGTTGAATTTCAATATATCGACAATATTTTTCTCATCGTCTACAATTAAGATCTTTTTGTTCAAAATTACACCCCTATCAAATTTTTTTATGCATCTCTACACTAAAGTCTACCTGAATTATACCATTAATTATTCGTAATTAAAAATTAATATTTTGGTAATATTGCTTTTTTATATAAAACAGAAGGAGTATAAACATTATACTCCTGTAACTTAGACGTAATCTTTTAAAAAAAGTTCCAGTATTATTTATAATTTGTTATAAAAGTATTATAAGCAATCAAATAGTCTAATTTTGCTTTTTCTAATGCTATCTGTGCCTCATCTTCATTAGCTTTTACCTTTTCATAATCCACCAGCGTAATCTGTCCTAATTTATACTTAGCAGATGCAGCTTGGGAAAGTTTTTTTGCTTTTTCACATTCAAGCTTGTTTATTTCTATATCATCGCGTAAATTTAGAAGAGTATTAAAGTCGGTTCTTACTTTTAAACTTACATCCTTTTTAATTTCTTCCAAAGCATATTCCGCATCAAGCATACGATCTTCAATTTCTTCTATTCCGTTACTGTCTGGCTTATATGAATATTTTTTTACTATATCATATTCCAGACGAATTTCCTCTAAATCTTTTTGCGCTTTTAATATATCATGGTTGTTTAAACTCTGACTTTCTACAGCATTTTCTATATTAATATTATCTATACTATTAATCGGAATATTTACTTTTTTCAGATTAATGCTGCTGCTTAGTTCAAATCCAAGTAAACCATTTAATTTAATTATTTGAACATCTCTTTCTCTAATAAGGTTGTTAACTTTCTGCTGTTCTTGATTTATTGATATTTGAAGGTTTGTAACAGTAGTTTGGACCTCTACACCGCCCTTTACCTGTTTCTTTTTAACTTCTAGCTCATTTTGCAGTCGTTTTACTGCTTTTTCTCGCAAAGTAATCAAAGTATTTTTATTTAATATCTCATAATATGCTTTTGTTACGTCGCTTTCAAGTGAATCAGCTTTATTTTGTTTTTCCCACACCAATTGGTCTATTTGATTCTTTCTCTGCAGCGGATATAGAAGCTCTTCTTTTTTATTTGATATCAGTTCAGCGTCATCATCCCAGCCTTTAGCCATTGCGGAAAATGACTTTGCATATGCTAAATCATAACGTTGTTTTGCATATGTAATCTTATCGTCATAAAGCTTCAGTTCTTTATTATTGCTAAGAGCTGTCTGTATTGCTGACTCTAGGCTTATTTCTCCTGATGCCTGTGCGGGAGTGAATATACTTGTATTAAGTAATATTAATAAGCCTAATATTATACTACCTATAGCTTTTGCTCTCATTTTTCATCATCTCCTTAAATTAATTGTATCCAGGGCCTATATTGCAAGAGTTTTTCAATTTATATATTGCATAATCAAAATCCCTAGCCTTATTGTCATAGTCGCTTTGAGCTAATTCCAGTGAAATCACGGCCGTATTGTAATCCAAGATGCTCAATGATTCGGATCTAAGTATCAGCTTTGAAACTTCAAATTTTTTCTTTTCATATTCAAGAGACAATTTTGAGTTTTCCATAGTTTTATGCTTGTCTATAAGGTCTGCATATGCACTCTTTAATTCCTGCTCTATTAAAATCTGCTTTTCTTTTATTTGATTGGTTATATCTGAAATCTGCAATTCCATATTCTTTTTATACAAATCCAGTTCAGAATTGCTAAATTCAAATGAGTAGATTAGGTTAAAAGTATATAATTGGATTTCAGCTGCCTTTAAATCCATTTTAAGTGAAGTAATCTCATTTCTGTTTACCAACGCTTTTTTAAGGTAATTTTCATATTTATCTATCTTGTAATCAGTATTTACTTTATATGGCACAAGGGTAACATCCGTATCTATACTGATTCCCAATTGCCTATTAAAAGACATCTTCAGGTTTTGCAGAGTTCTTTTTAGCTTATTTAATTCAATACCCTGTTTTTTATATTCCGTTTCAATTGTTAATCTTTCAGTTTCTGAAATTAATCCATTTTTATAATCCTTTTCCGCTTTATTTAATCTCTGCCTTTGAATTTCATATGTCTTCTGTGCTAAATCAATATTTTTTGTTATGCTCAATATTGAATCAAAGGTTTGTCTTATACCGTTCTCAATAGATAAATATGCAAGTTCCTTATTCAAACAACTCTTTACAATCGTGGCACATGCCACGGCATCAGGAAAATCCTTTGGATTAATTTCAGGCTCAAGTTTAATTTCTTTTGCCTCAGCGGTACCGGCTAAAACTGTATAAAGCATCAGAAGCTCACCTTGTTCATCAAGGCTCATTAGCTTACGTGAAGTTAATTTGGCATATAATTCATTCATCCTGTCTACCATTACGTATCTATCAGTGTTAAGTACATCAACAGCGTAGGAGCCTTCATATTCCTTTCTCAAATCTTTAATAGTCCTTCCAAGACGAGTCAGCTGTCTGCTATTTTTTACCGCAAGCTGTGTTGCATCTTTAAGCGTTAATGTCATTGTACTTTTCTCTGTTGCACATATATTTATAGATGAAAAAGTAAATGAGAACAGTAACATAAAAATTATAACTTTTTTGTACATTTTATCCCTCCATTTCCATATACGGGTTTGTCCTAACAAATGTCTGGAATGCAAAAGAGAATAGCAGCATATCCACTATTCTCTTTAAAATTGGTTAAAGCTTATTTGTCAGAACCCATGATAACCTGCACAGAATTAAACTCAGAACCTGAAGATTTAAACAATCCAGAGATGTCTTTGAGTGAAGTGAATCGAATTGTATACCTGTTGTTAAAATCCAGCTTATCAAATTTGAGTATCATTGTGGTAGCATTAATATAATTTACAGAAGTCGGTATCTTCTTAACTGTATTTATACCGTCACTATACTCAAGTACATAATTTGAGTTTAGTATGTTTGGAGTTTCTAGTGAAATCTCTCTTGAAAAAGTCAATTTAACTGCATCCTTTGCAATTATAATTGCACTGCTTATATTAGGTTTAACTGCTTTTAATTCTGTATTACATGGAAAGGAAACATAAATCAGCGTTCCAACCGGATTACCCATATAATCCTTTAGTGATGCCTGTACAACCAGTTTATAACTATCCCTATATTTAAACTGACTGTCATTTCCAAGGAATAATCGCACCTTTTTAGGCTGTTGTGAATCGAAATATGCCTTGACCGGTATTGATGAATACATTGTATTTGTAATACCTATAAACGTATAGTTATTGTTTATGGAAGCAGACTCACTATCTAATTCGCGGTTAAAATACACATCAAGAGTGCCGGTATCAATAACCTTTACATCGGTAACATTCAAGACACCGCTGTCAGTGTATTTCCCGGAAAATGAGTATAGTCTCTCTGTAATGCTTTGCTGTCTTGAAATATCATTAAGATCAAAAATCATAAGTTTATACTCCTGAGTGGAATCCAATCCGCCATTTATGGTCAGAAGCACACTTTTACCGTTGCTGGCTACGTCAGGTGCAACTACAGCCTTTGTAATCTGAATCTGATAATCAGCCTGGGAAGTAAGTCCATAATTGTGTATATACTGAGCACGAGTAGGATTAACCTGCTTATTAAAATCAATTCTTATGGTCTTGCTGTTCAATGCATATATTTTATCAACTGCAAATTCCACATTATCTTCATTTATACTAATAAATGCCCCAGAGTCACCCTCGGCTTCTCCCAAACGAACACCATATTCGCTGTTAAGATCGCCTGAAACTTTTATATGGTATTCTTTATCAGGTGCAAGGCTTATACCTTTCAATGTCAATGAAACTGCATTTTTCTGAGAGTCCAGAGCCTTCACCGCGATAGTACTTGCACTGCCTTTTAGTATCTCAGTATCACCGTCAAAAATTGAATAGAACGTTGGATCTTCTGCATTAATATTAACCGGCTGTGTAAAATAAATAATTATTGAATTCTTACTTACAGGTTTTATACTGCTTATTTTAAAGAAGTCAGAAATTATCTCCTTTTGTACATAACCAGGAAATGCTGCTTCTACATATGGGAGCTTTATGTTGTCATCCATATCAGATACATTAGATATTCTTAAAAAATAATTCTTTTGCGGAACCTGCAAAGCAGTTTTTATAGTCACTGTATTTCCTTCCTGCTTAACAATTGAGGCATTTAGCACTTCATTGTCATTACCGAAGGTATTTATCTTTATATCGTCTGCTGTAAGCTTCTGAATTTCTTTATTAAACTTAACAACAAGTGTCATGGCACTTTGTGGGATGATTTCGGCTATTTCAAGTTTATCAGCCTCTGTTAATAATCCTGCTAATATAGCTGCATCAATTTTAATTGCCCCATTACTTATAAGTGTTTTCAGAACTGATACCTGAGAATCATTGGGATTTATGCTAAGTGTATGATATAGCAGCTCTACCACATCACCACGTTTATATTCGTTGTTTACATCTGTCTTCTCTAGATACGAGCTGTCTGTTACCAATCCAGTTTCATATGCCTTTGTATATACTTCAGTTCCTGTAAATTCACTATAGCCTATGGCTTTTAAAACCATAGTCAAAAAGGCCTTCTCATTTAACCTGTCATTGGGTCCGAAATTCCCGTTGGGATATCCAGCAATAATACCGTTTTCGCTACAATATCCTACATACGGAGCATACCATGCAGACTGTACTACATCCGGAAAGTGGGATACTCGTAGTCTATCTTTCTCCTGATTAACATATTCAGCCTTGCCCAATAGCTTTACTATAAAAGTAGTTGCCTCGGCTCTCGTTAAATATCCATCAAGGTTGAAACCTGTGTTTGTTCCTGATAATAATGAAATCTTGTTCAATGCTGTTGCTTTCTCATCTGTTGTCATACTATCCTCATTACCAACTGCAAATGCCTGCGTAAAAGATAGTAGGCAAATAATCAAAGCCAATACTAGAGATAATTTTCTTCTTATGTACATTGTGTCCCCCTTTTGCTTTCCTGAAATATTCCCTCTGTTTACCATTATATCAATATAGTTATCTACAATAAAGGCAAATTTTCGTGATAGGGTCGTATTTAGGTTACATATTTGTAAACTCTGAAGAAAAACTCAAAAAAGGAACTGCCCTAGGGCAGTTCCTTTTTTTATTGTAAGGATTTACATCCAAACTTTATTTGTTAAATTATTTTGTAGCTGTCTTTTCGAAGTCAGCAACCTTGTTACTAGAAGTGTCAGTTATTCCAGCAACTGAGTTATATTTAACTACAGTTGAGTCTGAGAATTTCTTTCCATCTTCAGGTGTAAGAGTAATTACATTAGATGAAGTACGTGCAACTTTTACTAACTTAACATCGCCTGATACTGAGAAGCCATTCAATGTTGAAGCAGCTAAAGTAGTATTATCAATATCTTCATTAAATGTAACTTCGATAGTACCATCAGTTGTAACCTTAACTGTATTTACAGAAGGAGCAATTAAGTCTGAAGCAACTTCAGAGCTTGTTGATATAACTGCACCTAAGTATGATTTAGTATCAACAGCTACGGCATCGTCAACAGATAACAATACTATTGTTGCTGTTGCCGCACTCTTTACATATGTTGCATCTTCTTTAAGCTCTGCTCCAAGGTTAAATACAACTTCTGACTTACCGTCATTGTTCAATGTAACACTAGCAACTGACAATGCAATTTCCTCATCATCTGCATTTGTAAGTTTAAAGCCTTTAGCAGTTATGGTAGAAAGTCTACCAGTAAATGTAACCTTTATTTGCTTCTTAGCTATAGCCTCAACTTTTTCAATCTTTATAGTATCTTTAGTAGGTGTTACATCTTTAACATAAGTTGCCAAAGTATTTCCTGCAACGTCTTTTACAAGACCAACCTTAATTTCAACATCACCTTCAATAAGAACAGAAGCACTCTTATCTAACACAATTGTAACTGACTTTCCGTCAGCAGCAGCAGTAACTGTATCATTGTCACCTAAAGCAACAAAATTACCATCACCAATATTCTTCATGAAGTTAGCCTTCACAAGTGTAGTAGGATCCATTTGTTCACTGAATGGAATGTAGATGGATGCCTTTTTGCTATCATTTCCTGCTGAATCTTTACCAACAACAATTCTTGCTGAATCATCAAGTACCTTTGGAGCTACCTTATCAGTAAAGTTCAATGTTGATGTATAAGTATCCATTACATTGTTTACAAAAGCGTCATCCTTAACTCCCTTTATTTCGATAGTATAGGATCCGCCACCCAATTCATCTGTAAAAGCAAGCTGAACTTTGTTAAGTGAATCATCATTAACAAGAGTTGCACCAGTAACGGATATAACCTTTCCAGTTGAATCTTTGATTACATAGTTGCCTGATTGTTCAGCTGTTGTTTTATCTAGTTTTTCAGAGAAAACAACTGTTAACTGCTTTGTATTATCAAACTTAACTTCTGTAACTGTTGGTTTAACAGTATCCAGAACTATGTTCAAAGGAATAGTTGTAGCAGGTAATTTATTTCCCCATAAGTCCTGAATCTGAGTGCCATTTGCATCATCATATCCAATATATAGGTTAGTTGCTCCTAACGGTATTACGTTACCTGAGAAGTCAATAGTAATAGTTGTTCCTGCATCGGTAAGAGTTACCTTTGCAACCTCTTCACTATCAACTGTCTTTGTATCATTACCCTTTACAAAGTATGTGTCAGTATTATATGTATGTCTGTATCTAACATTAGCACTCTTAACACTATTTTCGTCCAAAGGCTTGTTAGAAGTCAATATTACAGTCTTAGGTTCTGCTGATTTTAATGTAAGAACAGGAGCTGTCTTATCATTTGTTACTGTGAATTCAACAGTCTTAGGAAGTACATTGTAGCCTGCATAGTCAAATATATACCCCTTAGATTCAAAGCTTACCTTGTGTGCACCCTCAGTTAAAGGAACACCTACTGTTAATGTAACCTTATTGATGTTAATTTCAATATTAGTAACAATGTAGTTACCACCATCAACCTTGAATTCTCCATTAGAGATAGCATCTGTTACAGGTGTTGCAGATGTTGCAGATGCCTTAAGTTGAACTGGTTCACTATATTCTACAGTAAGAGTGTTTGGACCTGAAACTGTTACACCAACTACTGTAGGAACAGTTGAATCCTCAAATTTAACTGCATCACTCTTGTATGTTGCAAAGTTCTTTACTTCAACAATAGCAGATGCTCCATTTGTAACTGCCTGACCCAATGTTACTATAACAGACTTTCCATCAGCCTGAAGAGCAACACTTCCACCAGCAGCTTTATCTGTTGTACCTTCAGTTACAACATAGTTTGCTATCTTTTCTGCATCAGCCTTTACAAGGTCTTTTGCAAATGTGATTTGAACCTGCTTCAAGTTCAAAGCTTTAACTCCAGTAACAGTCTGAGCAGCTGGAGCAACTATCAAACCTGCTTTTTCAGCAACTGCTTTCTTAGCAGCGTCAGTTCCAACTAAAACTTCAACAACTGTCTTAGCAGCATCTTTAGCTTTAACAGTTAAAGTATCGAATACTACTGCAGAAGCAGCATCTCTTGTAAGATCTTCATTAGTAATATCATCAGCGATAGCTACAAGAATCTTACCAGCTGACTTAGCAGCTAATAATTCAACTGATTTAGCATAGTTGTTCTCATCTGCAAATCCGAGAGCGTTCATGAACATAGATGCAAGGTCTTTTCCTTTTAAAGGATCACCAGCAGCTAATTTGTTATTTCCACCTTTCATAACGCCTTCTTGAACAGCAAGTGCTACCCAACCTTCAGCCCATGCAGGAACTTCATCAGCGTCATCAAAGCTTGCGATTTTGGAAACATCTGCAGCTTCCATATCTTTGTCTGTTTTACCTAATACAGTCTTTAGTACTAATACCGCACCTTGTGCTCTAGTTAAGTCTTCACCAAGCATCAAGTCACCGGTAGTGTCTCCCTGCCAAATGCCGAGATCCTTAAGTACTGTTGCTTGTTCTTCAAATTCATATGAACCTGAAGCAGCGAATGCAGCAGTCATAGATGTTAATACCAATGCTACGGCTATAACAACTGCAGTTAGCTTTCTGAGATTTCTCATGTTCTCAAATCCTCCTTGTGTATTTTGTAGCGGGTGGGCTTTAATATCCAGAGCGGGCTACGCCTCTCCCACTATTTATAGCCCAACTCGTTTAACCTATTTTCCAAGATTCGGTAGCAATAGATTGAGATTACCTAAATTTACCTATCTTGATTCATATGTATTATATCACTGGCAAATTTTGCAGTCAACGTGGTGGTTTTAAGTGTAAAGAATTTGTAACAGAAATGAAACAAACCCCAGTAATAATACTGGGGTTTGTTTCATTTTATTATTTCTAATTTAATTACTATATTATTTAGCAATCTGAGTAAAGCTTGCTATTAAGTTAGAACCGTTATCAGTAATACCAGCTGCTGAGTTGTATGATACTGAAGTCTGGTTAGCTACAAAATCTGTTCCTGTAAGAACTATTGTTGTTGCATCTCCACTCTTCAGAGCTACTGAAGTCAACTTAGCATCTCCGCCTGTTACTGAGAAACCATTCAATGTTGCTGCAAGAGTATCTGCCTTGATTGCTTCGTCAAACTTAACTTCGATAGTTCCACCAACCACTGTTACTGATACTACAGAAGCAGTTATCTTATCACCTATCTCTTTTCCTGCATTGTCACTGAGTACAGTTCCTAAGAAGCTCTTAGTACCTGCTGCTGATGAAGCTACAAGTGATACTGCATTATCTGAAGATTTTGCATCAGCACTTAATTCAGAACCGAGGTTGAATATAACTTCTGATTTTCCGTCACTGTTAACAGTGTGGCCTGCTACTGAAAGGTTTATTCCGGTATCAGTACCATCTGCAATCAGGCTGTAACCTGCTGCTGTAACTGCTGACAATCTTCCGTCATATGTTACCTTGATTTGTTTCTTAGCGATTGCTTCAACCTTTTCGATTGCTATTGCATCTGCTTCAGGGTCAGCGTTAGCTGCAAATGCTGCCAGTCCGTTTCCTGCTGCATCTCTAACAGCTCCTACTACTATATTGATATCACTTATTGCAGTGGTTCCGTTATCAATTACGATTGTTACTGACTTCTTGTCTGCTGCAACTGTAATAGTATCGTTGTCACCAAGAACTGCTGCTGTTCCGCCATTTACAACCTTCATGAAGTTTGCTTTCACTAATGATGCTGCATCCATTACTTCACTAAATGGGATGTAAACTGTTGCTTTTTGATGGTTTGCATCTGATAAATCTATTAAATGTTTAGCTGTACCAAGGGTTGGTCTAACTGTATCATTTATATTTAATGTTGCACTGTAAGCGTCCATTACGTTAGGAACAAGTGCAGTATCTTTTACATTCTTAACTTCTACTGTGTAGCTACCACCACCAAGAGCATTAGCTGTTGAAGTTGTCAATGTTACTTCATTAGCGTTGTCGCCGCCAAGTACAGGTGTATTGATTGTAACTACTTTACCTGCTGAATCTTTAACTATGAAGTTAGATGCTGTTTCAGCAGATGCTTGTTCTAATTTCTTGCTGAATATTACTTTCAATGTTGAAGCATCAACAAATTTAACTTCTGTAACTGCAGGCTTAACTGTATCCATTGCTACTGCCAAGTCAAGGCTTAGAGCTTCAAGCTTATTTCCCCATAAGTCTTGAATCTTATTTCCTGTATCACTGCTATAAGCAATATACAGTTTGTTAGCACCAAGAGGAATAGGCATTGCTGACCAGTCAATTGTTATTTCTGTTGAAGAGTTAACTATTACTTTAGCATTTGAACCTGCTAATTCATAGAGGTTGCTATTGTAAGTGTGTCTGTAAAGTACGTTTTCATCTTTTACATTAGTTACAGGCTTATTGAAAGTCACTTTAACTTCTGTAGGTGATACAGACTTAACTGTTGCTACAGGAGCTGTAGCGTCAGCTGCAACTGTAAAGTTAATTGTTCTTGAAATTACCTTGTAATCAGCGTAGTCGCTTACGTTTGTGCCGTTGATTTTAAGTGAATGTTCACCATTTGTGAGGTTAACACCAACTGTAACATCAACCTTGTTATTTCCGTTTGCAACTGCATTTGTTACAATGTAGTTACCATTATCAATAGTGTACTCAGCGTTGTTTATTCCCTTTATAGGCTCGCTGTATTCAACTGTGATAGTCTGTGGTCCTGTTACTGTTACTCCTGTAACTGTTGGTACAGTTGTATCTGCAACTGCAACTGAATCATTTGTATAAGAAGCGATAGTCTTTACTACAACCTTTGCTACTGTTCCATTATTGAAGTTTGAACCCAATGTAACGATTGCTGTTTTACCGTCAGCCTGAAGTTCTACTGTACCGCCACTTGCTAGGTCAGTTGATGAACCGCTGTTAAATGCATTGAAGTATTCAATCTTTTCTACAACTGACTTGTCAACTGTCTTGTTGAATACTACTTGAATTTGTTTCAGATTCAACGCCTTTACGCTATCTACTGCAAGAACTTCTGGAGCTACTATAAGTCCAGCATTTTCAGCAATTGCTTTGAGGCTTGGATTAGCTTCTACTATTTTTTCAATTATTGTTGCTTTTCCGTCAGAGTATTCTGATGTCAATGAACCAAACATGATTCCTACTGCCTGATCTCTGAGAAGTGCCTTCTGAGCATATGCAAGATAATCAGCGATTTCTTTTGCACCATCAACCTTTGAAAGTTGATTTACTGCTTCAGTCCAGCTAGATACTGTGTATCCGAGCTGCTTAAGAATCAGAGTAGCGAATTGTCCTCCGAGAAGAGCTTCGTTAGCATTTACATATACATCTCCGGTAGTTGTGTCTTTTGAACCTGACATAACATTGTTCTTGACTAAATAAGCCAATCTTTTCTTTGCATATGTCGGTACTTTGTCGGCATCTGCAAAATCTTTAAGAATTTCATTTGCTTCTTCTTCTGTTAATGCTTGTGCAGCATTATCCATATTGAAGAGTTTTGCTAATAAAGTTGCACCTTGTCCTCTTGTAAGTGATGTTTCAAGAGATGGTACGAATGAAGTGTCGCTAGTTCCAGCGTACAACTCCAATTGATTAAGAACACTTGCTTTTTCTCCGTTTACCGGACTGTATGTGGCTGCAAATGTCGGTACCACTGATGATAACATTATTGCACCGGCAACAACTGCAGCAGAAATCTTTTTAAAATTTCCCATTTACTGAATCCTCCCTAGATGTTTTCTGGCCAATAGTTTTACCGGGATAAAATCGGCCATTAGATTTTTGTCCCCGGCTTGAAATGGTTTGAAATCAAGGCCTTACGAGTAACTGCCCGCCTCAATTGCATACTCATTATAACACCAGAATTTTTACCGGGTCAACATAATAAGATATTATGTAAATTAATTGTAATCCCCATGTAATAAAGGTTTTGAGCAGAAATGAGCAAACGTAGAAACAGAGCTGTCTTTGATAAGACAGCTCTGTTTTATAAGTAATTATTAATTATAAACTAATTATTACACAATAACATTTTTCCCAATAATAATTGGCCATGATTTCTCACCCTTGAGGCATTTGTTTCTTGAAAGTATAACGTTTTTGTCAAGTATGGCATAGTTAAGGGCCGAATCTTCTTCGATTATACTTCCTTGCATTATAATGCTGTCTTTTACCACAGCACCCCGTTTTACTGTGACTCCTCTGAAAAGTACGCTGTTTTCAACTGTTCCTTCAATAATGCATCCATCCGCAATTATTGAGTTTTTAACCTCTGCTTCTTCATTATACTTGGCAGGTGCTTCATCCTTGACTTTTGTATATATTTTTAAATTCCCCAATAATTCGTTGTTTACCGCAGGGTCCAACAAATCCATATTGCATTTGTAGTACATCTGTACCGTAGACATGCTTCTCCAATAGCCATTATATTTATATCCATAGATTTTGAGCTTATGGAGCATCTTTATTATAATATCAAGTACAAAGTCATAGTATCCATGTGCAACGCTTTCTTCAAGAAGTGCAATCAATAATTCTCTTTTTATCATATAAATACCCAGAGAACCATTGAGCGTATTTGGATGCATTGGCTTTTCCTGAAAATCGATTACTCTAGATGAACTGTCAAGCTGCATTATACCCATGTTGCTCAGTTCCTCCATTGGTATATCATTCATTTCACGATAAGCAACTGTTATATCCGCTTCCTTCTCTTTATGAGCCCTTAGCATGTCGTCAAAGGTTGTAGTAAATATACAATTACCTTGAGCTATCAGTACATATTCTTCATTACTCCTTTTAAGGAAGGTTAGATTGTTGTACATGGCATCGGCAGTACCTCTGTACCAGCCCGTACCTTCATCGGATAAAAATGGTGGAAAAAGAAAAAGTCCGTCTGTTTTTCTATCCAAATCCCATTCTTTACCAGAACCAAGGTGATCCATTAGTGACCTGAAGCTGTATTGAGTTATTACACCTATATTGGTAATTCCTGAATTAACCATATTTGACAGTACAAAATCAATAGCTCTGTATTTTCCTCCTACCGGCACTGCCGGGCTGGATCTTATTGTCGAAAGCTCCTTAAGCTTTGTGTTACGTCCCCCTGACATTATTATTCCCATCACATTTTTCATTCCGCAACACCACCTTTAAATACGCTTTTACCGGATTCTACATTTAAAGATGTAAAATCCGCTGCCGAAGCTCCTATATCAATCATAACATTCTTTCCAATTACAGCATCTGCAGGTATGCTTGCCTCTTCTCCTACAACCGTAATACCTGAGTTATATATTCCAGGCTTGTATTCATTAGGAACATCCGCACCTTCTCCAAGTCTAGCTTTTTCGCCTATTATAACCTGCTCACTGATAATAGATCTGTTTACGTATGCATTTTTACATACTCTTGAATTGGACATTATAATCGAGTCCTGAATAAATGCTCCCTCTTCTATATAAGCACCCGGAAATAAAATGGAGTTTACAACTGTTCCATAAACCGAGCAGCCTTCTGCTACTAGTGATTTTTTTACACAGGCACTACTAGCTATATAGTGAGCCGGCTTAACAGGATTCGGTGTATAAATTCTCCATTCCGGATCAAATAGATTAAATTGAGGAACTCTGCTTACCAAATCCATATTTGATTCCCAAAAAGCTTGTATTGTCCCTACATCTCTCCAATAGCCGGAATACTGGTATGCCCACATACTTTTCCCATCTCCAAGCATTGCGGGAATTATGTTTTTTCCAAAATCATTTTCGGAATCAGAGCATTCATTATCCTTTATTAAATACTCTCTTAGAATTGGCCAGTTGAAAATATAAACCCCCATAGATGCAAGGGTACTTTTAGGATTTTTGGGTTTTTCTTCGAACTCATAAATTTTACCGTTTGCATGACAATTCATAATGCCGTATCTGCTAGCCTCTTCATAAGGCACATTAATAACTGAAATTGTGGCATCTGCTTGGTTTTCCTTGTGAAAATCAAGCATTTTGGAATAATCCATTTTGTAGATATGATCACCAGATAGAATAATTACATAATGAGGGGAATACTTGTCTATATACTGAATATTCTGATAAACTGCGTTTGCAGTGCCTTTAAACCATTCTCCTATTTCCGCCTTTAAATAGGGGGATAATATGGTAACACCACCGTCTATTCTGTCCATATCCCATGGTTTGCCTATTCCTATATGAGCATTGAGCTTTAGCGGTTGATATTGGGTCAGAACACCTACTGTATCAATTCCGGAATTTATACAGTTACTAAGAGAAAAGTCAATTATTCTATATTTCCCTCCATATAGAACCGCAGGTTTGGCCACATTCTTAGTGAGTACACCCAGACGGCTTCCCTGGCCCCCAGCCAGCAACATTGCTATCATTTCTTTCCTAATCATTGCACCAACTCCCGGTTAACTGATTTTATGCTGCCATAACGTATAATTTACTTTTATATTTCTACATTTAATTTGCATTTCCCTTTATATATAGCAATAAATTACCACTTTATAACAAAATATTCTCTAGCAATGGGAAATAAGCCACTCAAAAGTTTTTAGCCTTTCCTTGTTCTGTATTTGGATACCTGAATCAAAAAAAACTACATTCCCGCCATCAGTATTTGTGCTAATAAGCCGTCTCTCCTCCAGTAAACGCTTAAGATATCTGATTGTCCCTTCGCTACCGTCTATTATATCAATAAAAGGAGGGAGAGCCTGTTTAAATGCATTCCTGTATATCGGAAAATGAGTACACCCTAAAACCAAAGTTTTATAATTTTCCAGATTAATGCCTGCTAATTTGTTTTTTATTACAGGTATAACTTTTCTATAATCAAAAATCATATTCTCAGCTAACTCAACCAACTCAGGAAAAGGCAGATAATCAACTACATGTTCCTGATCAACTCTTTGCACCAGGTTGTGGAATTTTTCTTCACGAAGAGTTAAGGCAGTAGCAAGGACAAGAACCCTTTTTCCATTACCGTTTAGAACAGCAGGCTTCACCGCGGGTTCCATGCCTAATATAGGAAAATCGTACATCCCTCTGAGTTCTTTTACAGCAATACTTGTAGCGGTATTACATGCTACAACAAGTGCTTTGATTCCTTGATTCACCAAAAATTCTACGGCTTGAAAAACATATTTCCTTACTTCTTCCTTTGTCTTTGTTCCATAAGGCACATGTTCGATATCTGCATAATATATGTAATTTTCTTTGGGAAGCTGTCTCAGCGCCTCGCTTAAAACTGTTATCCCGCCAAAGCCGGAATCTAAAAAACCTATTTTATTGGTGTTCATCTAAATCCAACTACTCCTTTGCCATTTGTATCTTTTAAAATTCCCTCCTGCGAGTGTTTTTAGACATCTTTGTCATAACACTAAATATAATCCACCCTATTATGCAATAAATAACTGAAGGAAGGAAATATATAAAATACATCAAATCCTTAAACATTATAGAAAATTCTCCGGTACCATAAAAACTGTACATTGATATTCCTAATGAATACAACGCCGAAAGCATTAGGCTGACAGGTACAATAACTAATGTTTCAGCTTCCCACAACCTTCTGTACAAAAGCAGTATAACAGCAGGGTATAATATCGAAGTTGCCCCAAAAACAATATAAGTTCCGACCATTGGCAAATTCAGCTGTACAATTATCACCAGCATAATTATAATAACAATCCCATTGAAGATACTAATTCCCAATGCCCTGAAAACTCTTCTCATAGCTACCTCATCTATATATAAAATTCATATGTTTAAACTTATTTATTATTATATAATATCATGTTTCCGGTTATCAAATTTTATTACTATAACCAGTTTGACTGTATGTTTAGAATTTAAAGGATTTTTTGTTAACCATTTGGCGTATTATTGAATATAATGTAGTAAAAACAAATAAAAAGGAGTGAACATTATGCCCGGAATGCCAATTTATCAGGATTCTCCGGCGAATCTAAAAAATCAGATTTTTGCAACAAATGGATCAGCTGTAATTAATGTTCAGGCTGACAATACAGGTAGATTGAAGGTAGCAACAGACGTATCTTCTCCCCTTGCTGTTGACGTAAACGAGGCTGCGAACAGTATCGCTGTCTACGGTAATGATGGTACTACAAACCAAATTTTAAAAACAAATTCAACTGGTCAGCTGGATATCAGACCTTTAACCGTTTCTGATACCGTTAGCGTTAATATTACTGAAGCTGATGACAGTATTGCTGTTTATGGTAACGATGGTACTACAAACCGCATTCTTAAAACAAATGCTACTGGTCAACTGGATATCAGGCCTTTAACCGTTTCTGATACCGTTAGTGTTAGTATTACAGAAGCTGATGACAGTATTGCTGTTTATGGTAACGATGGTACTACAAACCGCATTCTTAAAACAAATGCTACTGGTCAGTTAGATATCAGACCCCTTACTTCTTCTGATACCGTTAATGTTGATATTTCTCACGAAACCGACAGTATTGCTGTCTATGGTAGTGACGGTACTGACAGTCATGTTCTATTAACTGATTCAAATGGGGTATTGCAGGTAAGCCAATCTCGTAACTTTATAGATTCTACACTCGCAACCTCAGCCACAACCGACAGTTATCAATATACTGCACAGCAAGAAATTGCTCAACTCACAACTTATCAGTTCTTTGTAAAAAATACAGGAGACACAAACAATGTTACTGTTTTGGTTGAATTAAGTCCTAATGGTACAGATTGGGTAGCTGACTCTGAAGAACGTGAAGTTAAGCCCGGTGAGGCGACTATTATAACTTCAAGTAAATTCTTAAAATATATACGTTTAGGATACAAATCCACCACTTCCAGTTCCAGCACAGATATAAACGTTATTTTCCAAGGTCAAAGCTAATGATAAATAGTCAGAGAAAGCACCCTGTACACAGGGTGCTTTTTATTTGCCTAAATAACTAGTCCTTTAGAAAAATAATATTAATAGCCTGCTTCGTGCCTTCTCAGGTTCAAGTCCTATTTAGGTATGCAAAAAATCCTCGACAGAAATCTGTCGAGGATTTAGCTGGTCGGAGTGAGAGGACTTGAACCTCCAGCATCTTGGTCCCAAACCAAGCGCGCTGCCAATTGCGCTACACCCCGCTATTTGCACACTCGTTGTTTTCTCGAGTGCAAAAGTATTTTACTATAGCCCCAAAATATAATCAATTCGTACATTGAGCATATTTCAGCATTTACCCTTCTGTTTCTTTAATATGCTCACTTTTACACCGTTTTATTACCTGTTTTGTCAAATTAATTTTATTTTTGAATGTACATGTATGCTTTTAGGCCATTACTGTTTACAAAAACAATATATCCAATATGTAATATAATTGAAATCTAATATCTCTTGATACGTAATGGTAGTTTTTTTATAATGAAGTAAAACTAAGGAAAAAGGATGTGGTGTTTATACAGCGTATTTTAGGGCAAGTTAGACGGGCGGTTCAGGACTATAACATGATTGAAGCTGGGGACAGAATTGCAGTTGGCGTAAGCGGCGGAAAAGATAGCATGACCCTTCTTACTGCACTAAGACAGCTCCAGAATTTTTATCCAAAAAAGTTTGAACTTGAGGCAATCAGTCTTACAATGGGTATAGGAAATGCCGATTTCACTCCGGTTGCAGAATATTGCAAACAAATAGGTGTTAATTATACTATTGAAGAAACTCTGATTGGAAAGATAATTTTTGAGGTAAGAAATGAAAAGAATCCTTGTTCTATGTGTGCAAATCTTAGAAGAGGAGCTCTCCATAATAAAGCAAAAATGCTTGGATGCAATAAGGTTGCCCTCGGTCATCATAGGGATGATGCCGTTGAAACCCTGTTGCTTAGCACTTTCTATGAAGGAAGAATACATACTTTTTCTCCTGTAACTTACCTTGACAGGAAGGATTTACACCTTATTCGTCCTCTTATTTATACTGAAGAAAAACAAATAAAATCAGTTGTAAAGTCAGCGGATCTGCCAATTGTTAAAAGTCCATGTCATGTTGATGGTAAAACCAAACGTCAGTATATCAAGGATTTACTTCTGGAACTCCAAAAAGATAACAAAGAAATTAAAAGTAACCTTTTTGGAGCTATAAAACGTGCGGAAATCGACGGATGGCACGAATAACATAATACCCCGTAAAGTTGTTGCAATGGAACCTAGGTAAAGCCACTTAATTTCACAACGGGGTAAATCAACATAATATTGGGGGTATATACAAAAAAATGAATAAATACATACGCAGAAGTCTTGCACTTTTAGTTATCTTAACTTTACTGCTGACATCTTTCAGCAATGTATTCGGCGCACAACAGCTTATAAGTCAAACTGTTGAAAAGCAAACAATTACTTCGGGTGTTACTTTGGAAAGCTATGATCGCTTTACTACAAGCGGATGGATTAAGGCTTATGTTCTCAGAGTAGATTTGTCTAATAAAAATGTTAAGGTCGATACCCTTACAAATAAGACATCCGTAGTAAGTTCTTCAACTGTTTTAAATCTGGCAAAAAATAGCGGAGCAATTGCTGCAGTTAACGGCAGCTTTTTTGATTTCGGAGCAAACGGAAAAAGTTATACCTATGGCCCTATTATTTCTTCAGGCAAAGTTGAACTTGCAGCTACCAGAGACAGTAAAGATACCGGAACTTTTTCACTTAATGATATCAACGAAGCGCTATTTACATACTGGAACACCAAAGTTGAGCTTATCACTCCAAATGGTGAAAAGAAAGTTGCTGCATCATATAACAGATATAATGGTACTTTTAACGGAATGGCCATAATAGATGCAAAATGGGGTGCTAAAACTCCTGGTGCCACAACCAAATATCCTGATTGGATTGAAATGGTAGTCGAAGATGGTATTGTAAAAGAGTTCAGTGAAAACAAACCCGCTATTAATATGCCAAAGAACGGGTTTGTTGTATTAGGGACAGGAAGTCATATTCAGTATTTAAAGAGTAACTTCAAAGTTGGGGATCCTGTTGAATACAGTATAACCATGAACGTTGATACAAGTAAAATGACCATGGCTCTTACAGGCGGAGCGATACTTGTTAAGGATGATAAGGTTCTAACCTCTTTCTCTCATAATCCTGTGTCTCCAAGTACAAGGGCAGCAAGAACTGCTATTGGAACATCAAAAGATGGAAAAACCCTAATTATTGCTGCTATCGATGGAAAATCTAGTAACAGTATAGGTATGACACAAGCAGAGCTTGCATCATATATGCATGAACTTGGCTGTGCAAATGCTTTGAATCTAGACGGAGGCGGCTCAACTACTCTTGTAGCAAGAAAACAGGGTACAACAGGTTTAAGCGTTCAAAATAAGCCTTCAGATGGCTCACAAAGAGGAGTAGGTGCATCTCTGGGTATATTCTCGGTAGCACC
Organism: Ruminiclostridium josui JCM 17888; assembly: GCF_000526495.1. NCBI lineage: Bacteria > Bacillati > Bacillota > Clostridia > Eubacteriales > Oscillospiraceae > Ruminiclostridium > Ruminiclostridium josui. Next base: position 1,672,787 of record NZ_JAGE01000001.1, read on the forward strand.
GCAAGGACCAGTAGATTCTCTTTATGTAACTGCATATGAGGAGAATGTATTTGTTAATACCTCCAGGGCTTTTACAGCAAGAGGTATGGATAAGTATATGAATCCGGTTAATATTAATACAAATGATGTAAAATGGTCTGTCTCTGGTGTTAAAGGTACTTTTAAAGGAAACGTACTATATCCTACCACTGCAGGAGAGGCTATAGTAACGGCAAAAATTGGTGACCATGTAGTGGGAACCTGTCCTATTACTGTACTGGAATCCCCAGCCAAACTTGAACTAAATTATGATAAGCTCAATATTAACCCCGGAAGTTCAGTTACATTATCCCTTAAAGGTTGGGATAAAAACGGATATACAGCAAGTATTCCCCCTGAAAACATAAAATGGAGTACAGGCGGAAATGTAGGAAACGTATCCTCATCAAATGTATTTACTGCAAATAAAAGCGGAGGAACAGGTTATATTGCCGCCACAGTAGGTTCAGCAGTAGTTTCATGTCCTGTGTCTATTCGAAAGTCAGGTATAACAAAAGTTATTCAGGACTTTAACTCAACAGGAATAAAACTGATAACCTCGCATAAGTCCGCAAAAGCCTCTTTTAGTCTGGCATCTAATGTTTATAAGTCAGCAAAATATTCTGCGAAAATCACATATGATTTTTCCACTGATTTAAGTGTAAACAGAGCTGCATATCTGAGCCTTCCAAATGGAGGTTATACATTAGACTCCGCCACATCAAAACTTGGTATGTGGGTTTACAGTTCATCCAAAAATCCAATTTGGATAGGGGCTACTGTCCATGATTCTAAAGGAAACTACAAAAGTGAGTACTTTGCAAAAGGAATCACTTGGACAGGTTGGAAGTACCTCGAAGTGTCTCTGGATGATTTAAATACACCAAAAAAGGTAACAAATGTATTTGCTGTCCAGCCTAAAAACGGTAAGTCTTCAGGTACAGTATATTTTGATAACTTGACAATGATTTATACAGGCTATCCCGATGTTGATATGTCAAAGGTTCCAAAAACAACTGTACCAAATGATGAAAATTACAAGGATGTTACTGTATCAGGAGACGATTCAATGACATTTTCAGTGTTTGGTCAGTCAACTGCATATGGTTCAACCAACAAAACACAGATTGACATGCTTAACAAACTTGCAAGCCATATAAGCAGCTCTGTTGATGTCTCTGTACTTGTTGGCTCAAATGACGGGCTTACAAGAAGCAGTATAAAGGTTCCTCAATTGAGTACTACTGCAAGTTACAAATCTTTGGATATTAACGGTAATAAACTTATACAGTTGAATGCTTCCAAAGGTGGCTTACGTGTAACCAACACAAATGAGTGGTTATGGTTTATTAATCAACTCAACTCCTTTAAGGGTAAAAACGTATTTGTATTTTTGGAGAAAGACCCGTTGAAATTCAATGATACAAAAGAAGGACAACTCCTAAAAGACACTCTTTCAGATTTTAAAAAGAAAACCGGAAAGAATGTATGGGTATTTTATAAAGGAAATTCAAATTCAAGCTATATGGACAAAGGCGTTAAGTATGTAGTCACTGCAGGCTTTGATTCCTATGGCTTCAGCGATAGCAACAAAGGTGCTGCAAAATATGCTGTTGTAAAAGTTAAGGGAAACTCAGTAACATATCAGTTTAAGTCATTTAATTAAATCCTAAAAATAAAACCGGAAACAATAAAAGCTAAATGCTTTAATGTCTCCGGTTTTTATTTTATCTTTAATAACACTTTACTAAGGAAGCTGTTCCATCTTATGTCTCAAAAATGCTGTAAAATCATCCTTCAGTTCTTCTCTTTTGAGAGCAAATTCTACAGTGGCCTTTAAAAATCCAATTCTATCTCCCACATCGTACCTGTCTCCATCAAAATCAAATGCATACATTGCTTCCTGCTCCATAAGCTTCTGTAATGCATCTGTGAGCCAAATCTCACCATTCTTACCAGGTGTAGCCGTTTGCAGGAATTCAAAAATTCTTGGAGAAATAATATATCTCCCCAGTATAGCTATATTTGATGGCGCCTGCTCAACCTCTGGCTTCTCAACCAACTCTTTTACCTTATATACTCTTTCATCAATCTGTGTTCCCCCTATGACACCATATTTTGTTACGTCCTGTAGGGGTACTTTTTGAACGCCCAGAATAGTAGTCCGGTATTCGTTATATACATCCATCAACTGCTTAATACAAGGTACCGGAGAATCCACTATATCATCTCCAAGCATAACTGCAAAAGGTTCATTTCCGATAAATGATTTAGCACAATAAATAGCATGTCCGAGACCTTTTGCTTCCTTCTGTCTTATGTAGTGTATATTTGCAATATTTGAAATCTCCTGTACAACGCTCAATAATTCTTGTTTTCCTTTTCTATGAAGTTCCTCTTCCAATTCATAGGATTTATCAAAATGATCTTCAATTGCTCTTTTATTTCTTCCAGATATAATAAGTATATCCTCTATCCCCGCAGCAACTGCTTCTTCAATAATGTATTGTATAGTAGGTTTATCAACTATAGGTATCATTTCCTTAGGTTGTGCCTTAGTTGCAGGTAAAAATCTAGTTCCAAGACCGGCAGCAGGTATTATTGCCTTTCGTACTTTCATAGATTTCCTCCATATGTACTTTATTCAAATATTATTTTACCATATATTTAAATTATATAGCAACAAATGTTCCCATTTATGTCCTTTTAACCCAAACCATTGATTATCCTTCTATTTTATGTTATAGTTTTGACATAGTTATAAATGAAACTCTCATAATATCTTCAGGGCAGGGTGTAATTCCCTACCGGCGGTAATGTACAATTTTGTATTAGCCCGCGAGCGTTTTGCAGACATGGTGTGATTCCATGGCCGACAGTACAGTCTGGATGAAAGAAGAACAATAAACAACATAAATTTGTTATGTTAAGCTCTGTGGATTATTATTCGCAGGGCTTTTTAGTTTGCTTTATATCTACATTACCATAAGGAGGTAAATCTCAATGAATAGCAGTAGAATCAAGAAAATGACAACAATGGGCGTATTAGTGGCAATTTCAGTAATTCTTATAATATCTCCGCTGAAGTTTCCTTTTCCCGGTGCACCTTTCCTTGTTTATGATGCAGCAGATGTATCCATTATTATAGGAGGATTTATTTTTGGCCCTGTTGAAGGCATTATACTCACTATTGTAACATCACTTGTTCAAACACTGGCAGTTAGTACTGGAGGTGGATGGATAGGCTGCATTATGCATATTGTGGCTACGTCAGCCTTGGTAAGTACCGCTTCTATAGTTTATTTAAAGAAAAAAAGTTTTAAAGGTGCTGTTATAGGAGCAATTTTAGGAAGTCTGGCTATGACTGCAATAATGATACCAATGAACATGATATTTTATCCTTTGTTTGCAGGAACTCCTGTTGATGCTGTAATTAAAATGATTGTTCCGGCTCTGCTTCCCTTTAATTTAATGAAGGCAGGTATTAACTCAGCTATCGCTTTATTATTGTACAAATCCATCGGCAGACTATTGTCTCAGACAGCCCTAAAATAAGGCTATCCAGGAACTATCACCCCAAAAATCAGGAAATGGTTGCATTTATTTTTGATAACTATTATGATATATGTTATCAAAAATATAAAATATTAGGAATTACATATTTACATTGAAATAATTAGCACGTATTATATTATTAACATCATATATGTGACAGTGTCACATGGGCAGCATATGCCAATTAATTTTAATTTTGCTAATGCAATAATTGCGGGGTGATATTGGTATGGAATTTTGTAATAAATGCGGCTCTTTGAAGATTAGCGGAAATTGCACAAACAAAAAATGTGATCAACATGTTAAATCTATGGTAGAATTGGCCACAACTCAGCAGATTGAGTATATCAAAGAGTTGGCAGAGCAATTAAACGAAGATGTCAGTGATATGAACTTTGAAAACATGACAAAAAATGAAGCTTCTGATCTTATTGATGACTATCTGGAACGTTTGGATGACAATGACAAAAAATTTATAGCTGAAGATGATATTCTCGGTGATGAAGAAACTGACGAAGAAGAATTATAAAGTTATACTATAATATTATATTTTAAAAAGCGAGGTAAAATTCCTCGCTTTTTATTTTTTCAACAAAACACTCCAAAAACTGTTGATAACTTCTGAATTATTTGTTAATTACAACATGTGGATATGTAATCTAGTTTACAATAAACTGTGAATAATTATAAAACCTCATGGAAATCAAGGATTCCCCGCCTTTTATACATACTTTTAAAATTGCGGTATATATGTGGATAATGTGTATAAATCTGTGCATAATTTGAATCTTATAAGTTCATATAAGTGTGGAAAAGTGGGTTAATTTGAATATTTTAAACTAAATCCATACTGAAAAAGAGCATCATATTCTTCATTATTATCCAACTTTTCAATTGTAATAGGGAGTTGTTCATCTGATTTAGGCCAACTCACAGGCAGCCGTCCTTTGAAATTACAGTTATCCCCGTAAATAACTGGAGCAACCGCTCTTCCTTCTGTACCAGGTAACCATGCCTCAACCAGGGCATCCCATTTATTAATTTCATTTGTGATTATCCTCGGTCTCCCCGATACAATAATGACAACTACAGGTTTCTTTGATTCATATGCAATTTTTAATGTGTTGGCATTCTCACTAAAAGCCAGTCCCTCACTTAATCCCAGAGTTTTTTCATCTCCATGTCCTTCAGCGTATGGGCGTTCTCCTAAAACCGCAACAACAACATCTGCATCCTTTATTTTTGCAGGATCGGTGATTATAACGCCTCCTCCGTCATCTGCCATTTCCTTAAATCCATCCAGAATAGTTGTACCACTCATCCACCGCTTTTCTTCCGTATCCAAGCCACCTTGCCATGTCTTTGTCCACCCGCCACATTGTGCACCTATGTTATCAGCAGCTGGTCCAATAACTGCAACTTTTGCTGATTTTTTTAAGGGAAGTATGTTCTTTTTATTTTTCAGAAGAACCAAGGACTCCTTTACAGCCTGTTCTGCAATTTGAACATTGAAATTCTGCCTAATGTCATAATCCTCATTTGTCCTATCACTTTCATCGTCAAATTTGCCTGATTCCATTTTTACTTTTAGTATTCTGAAAACAGCTTCGTCTATTCTATTCATATTTATATCTTGCCGCTTCTCACTTGCTGCCTCCAGTAAGCATTTATAAGCTTCCTTCCACCGTTTCCCTTCCATTAATACATCTATCCCGGCATTCACTGCATTTACTACCTTTATATAAAGACTGTTGCCATCTAAATATTCAACGCCCTCATAGTCACTGATTACGATTCCCTGAAAACCAATATCCTGCTTAAGTTTATATTCTATGAGATCTCTCTCTGAATGGTTTTTTCTACCCTTTACACTGCTGTATGAAACCATAATTGATTTAACACCGGCTTTAACTACATCCTTGTACACAGATATATATTTATCTTTTAGTTCCTCTGTACTGATATTGGTATTCCCGCGATCAAGGAGTCCATTTATGCCAGAACCAAATTCAACAGCGCCGTCTGCCACATAGTGCTTTGCACATGCAATTATACCGTTCTCCTGAAGGGCTGTTATAAAAGGAGTTGACAACATAGTCACAAGATCCGGTGTCTCACTGAAGCACTCATAATCCCTCCCCCATCTTATATCGTTGCTTACTGCAACACACGGAGAAAATGTCCAATCAATCCCTATTGAGTTTAATTCATCTGCAACGGCTGTTCCGATTTCTCTTACAAGTTTTCCGTTTCGAGTAGCACCTAAGGCTATATTGTGAGGATATATAACGGTATCCTTCATATTGTTGTTACCATGAACAGCATCTAAAGCAAATAAGAGGGGTATGGACAGCCTTGACTTTTTAGCCGCATTTTTATATTTACTTATCATCGCTCTCCAACCATCCGGATTGTTTTCCTTCGGAGCAGAACCCCCTTCGGCAAATACAGACCCTATTGAGTAGGTTTTAACATCTTGAGCGGTTACATATTTCCACTCTGGCATAATCATCTGACCTACTTTTTCCTCCAGCGTCATTCTTTTTATGTATTCAGTTATATTTTCCTTGATGGATTTTTCTTTGTTGTATATTCCCGATACTTCCAAAATATTTCCACTGTTAGTGGAAATATTAGTGTTGTTTGGAGTTTTATATATGTTTGATGTAGTATTACTGCAGCAGCATAGTGATAATATTAATAAAGAGGTCAGAAGTAATCTTTCCAGTCTTTTGAAATTCAATTAATCACCCCAATGTTTGGTATATATTACTATAATATTAAAATAATTGTAATATATCAACATTAATATACTTATATCTTAATATAGTTAGTAGTATTTAATAAATTAATATAATCCGGAGGTTTTCAATGAGAAGACTAGTACTCTTTATTGCATTTATTACATTAATGCTTATTATATGCCTTACCTTGGCATCTTCAGCTTCTAGTGAAGTCATAACTGCCGCGGATAACCATATAAGCGTATGGAAAGTTACAAACCCAAATGATACCTCAGAAAAAAATATTATATACCTTCTGGGGTCATTATCAATTACGGACAAAAGCATATTCCCTCTAAATGAACAGATTGAAAAAATATACAATGAAAGTTCAAAAATTATTGTGGAAACAGACTCAACAAAAACTACACAGGACCAAACCGTAACTGCCCTTTTAAAATATGGGCTGCTATCTAAAACAACGATAGATAAAGTTTTAACAAAGGAACAGTACAACAAAGCAGACGCTCTTATAAAAAAGTATACTCAAAATAAAAAATCACTTTCAACTTATAAAAGTTTTATGCCCTGGGTTATTGAAAGCTTAGTATCCAATCTTGTAATTAGCAGCTCACAAAATTTTTTGCAAAACCCTATTCCATCATATTTTATAGGGAAAGCAAAAAAAGACGGCAAGTCAATTGTTGAAATTGAATCTCCCGATTCACAGCTAAGCAGACTCAGCTCAATGTCGTATTCTCTTCAAAGTTCACTACTTGAGAATACTATCAAAGCAATAGAAAATGACTCTGAAACTGTAAAAAAAGCAACGGTATTATGGAAAGACGGTGACATCGAGGGGCTAATCAACCTATATTCATTTATCAATGCTACTCAATCAACGGTAATACAAAAAACCTTTGATTGTGTTACTAAAAGCTTAAAATCCGGAGGTAAATATTTTGCTATAGCAGATATTTCAAGATTGACCGGTGAAAATGGTATTATTAATATGCTTAAGAAAAATGGCTATAAAGTAGAGCAACTATAGTACTTAAAAAGGGCTTGCAGTACCTTATTTCCATCTGTGTCCTATTTCATTTGCAATACCTAAACAATCGCATATCTTCATAACCTGATGATTCTGGATATCATCAAGTGTTTTGGGCTTATTGTAATAGGCAGGCATTGGTGGTATTATTTTCACCCCCAGTCGTGAGAGCTTAAGCATGTTCTCAAGGTGTATGGAATTAAGAGGTGTTTCCCTGGGGCAAATAATGAGCTTTCGTGATTCTTTAAGAGCAACATCTGCTGCTCTTGCGATAAGAGTGTCACAAATTCCGTTTGAAATGCAAGCCAGTGTCTTCATACTACATGGAACAATTACTGTTGCGTCGGTTATATATGAGCCACTGGATATTCTCGCAGACAGGCAGTCATTATCATATGTGAAATCTGCAAGCCCTAATACCTGCCCGATACTATAGTCCGTTTCAATTCCGATATTCTCAACCGCATATTTGCTCATTACAAGATGAGTTGCTATCTGTGGTATACTTTTTAACACCTCAAGAAGTTTTATTCCATATATTGCTCCTGAAGCACCGGTAATACCTATAACTATATTTATTTAGAACACCTACCCCTAACATTAAATAATCATTTATCTAATGTTTTGAATTATTGACATTTATTTTAATATTTATGATATTATTATCTCTGAATTTGGTTTTCGGAGGTGCTTTAAAATGAATTTTGGTCATTTTAATCCAATTAACAAGGAGTATGTTATTACCCGCCCGGATACTCCTGCCCCCTGGTGTAATTATCTTGGGTCTGTAGACTACGGTGCAATTATATCCAACAATGCAACTGGCTATAGTTTTGTAAAATCCGGTGCGGCCGGGAGAATAATTCGTTTTAGATTAAATTCCATGTCCAACGATCAACCCGGCAGATTTATTTATATTCGAGACAATGAAGATGGTGATTACTGGTCCGGTTCGTGGCAGCCGGTTTGTAAATCAATTGACAGCTATAAGAGTGAGTGCAGACATGGAACGGCCTATACTATTATTTCATCCTCTTACAAGGACATAGAAAGCCGTACCCTTTATTATGTTCCTCTTGATAAAAACTATGAAGTATGGAATTTCAAAATAAAGAATAATGGAACAAGCAAACGGAGTTTATCTATATATGGCATGGCGGAATTCACAAACCATGACCATTATGAAAATGATACTGTGAATCTTCAATATTCGCAATTTATTAGTAAAACATTTTTTAGAGATAATCACATACTTCAGGTAATAAATGAAAACGGAAGTGAAGTATCGGCAGATGTTGAAGGAACCTCCAATAAAAAAGGTGACCCTATTTACAGATTTTTTGGTCTAGCAGGTCAGGCAGTTTCTGCTTTTGATGGCGAAAGAGATACGTTTATAGGTAACTATAGAAATTATGGAAATCCTGTTGCCGTAGAATCTGGAAAATGTTCAAATACTGTTGCCTATAATGGAAATTCCTTTGGAGCTCTCCAGACAGATATCGAAATAAATCCTGGTGAAGAGGCTGAAATGACTTTCCTTCTTGGAGCAGGAAATGAATCCTTTGCAAGAAATTTAATTTCAAAATATGCTGCCATTGAAAAGAATACCAAGTGTTCTTGTGAAGATTCTTTTGACTTCAGCGAAGTTGTATCAAATGAGCTTACACAACTTAAAAACTTCTGGCACTCAAGGCTGGGTAACCTTCAGGTGGAAACCCCGGACGAGAATTTTAATAATATGGCAAATGTTTGGAATGCGTACCAGTGCTTTATAACATTTTTCTGGTCCAGAGCAGCCTCATTCCAATACTGTGGTCTGAGAAACGGTTTAGGATACCGTGATACGGTACAGGACATACAGGGTATAATCCATTTAGACCATAATGCTGCACGAGAACGCCTTTGGCTTATGCTTTCAGGACAAGTATCCAATGGCGGCGGTCTGCCACTGGTTAAATTTGACCACAAACCAGGTCAGGAAGCTACTCCTGATGAATCACAGTATGCAAAAGAAACGGGACAATCCTTCTACCGGGCGGACGATGCACTTTGGCTCTTTCCAACTATTATTACATATATTAAAGAAAGCGGAGATTGGAAATTTATAGATGAAATAATTCCTTATGCAGACAAGGGAGAAGCAACCGTTTATACCCACTTAAAACAGGCAATACAGTTCAACTTGGATAGACTGGGCAGCCACGGTTTACCTGCCGGTTTATTTGCAGACTGGAATGATTGCCTTAGACTTGGATCAAAAGGAGAATCTCTCTTCGTGGCATTCCAACTTTACTATGCCCTTAAAATATTTGAAGAATTTGCAGTTAAAAAGTGTGCTTCAGATGACATAGCATGGGCAAAGGCCCGTCTTGAAGAATTAAGTGAAAATATCCAAAAGTCCGCATGGGAAGGAGATCAATATGTCCGGGGATTTACTGATGACGGATATATTATAGGATCAAAAAATAATTCCGAAGCAAGCCTATGGCTTAATCCACAAGTGTGGTCCGTTATAAGCGGTGCTGCCGAAGGAGAAAAGGCCAGTGCCGTTCTTGATAAGGTATATGCCAAGTTGAATACTAAATATGGTGCAATGTTGTTTTACCCGGCATTCAGGGAATATGGTCTTCCGGTTGCAAGAATGTCACTTTTTAATGCCGGAACCAAGGAGAATGCAGGAATATTCTCACAGCCCCAAGGCTGGCTGATACTAGCTGAAACAATTATAGGAAATGGTAACAGGGCCTATGAATATTTCACCGAAATAAATCCTGCCGCCATGAATGACAATGCGGAAAAAAGAAAACTTGAGCCATATATTCACGGACAAGCTACTGAAGGAATTGACGCACAAAATCACGGACGTTCTCATGTTCACTGGCTGACAGGTACAGCATCAACTGTCATGGTTTCAATGGTATATGGTATTCTGGGATTACAACCTGAGTATAATGGTATAAAAATAAATCCATGTATCCCATCAAGCTGGAAGAACTTTAAAATGACCAAGGTATTCAGAAATAGTGTTCTCAATATAGCTGTTGATAACAGTCAGGGAGTTGAAAAGGGAGTTCAATACGTTACCGTAAACGGAAAACGCATTGATGGCTGTTATATCAGCATAGATGACCTTAAAGCTACTAATGAAATAGTAGTAGTAATGGGTAAATAAAATGGGGATGTTGCAAAATAACTTTTTCTCTGTACTTAGAGTATAAATTGTATTAATGGAAGATCGGTCAAAGATATTTGCAGATATTTATCGGCGAAACAATCATTGATACAATTTTATACGGAAGTAAAAGAGTTAAACAGAAAAACTGTCTGTTTTGCAACATCCCATTCTTATTATATAAATCTTTTTCTTAATCCAAGTGTTATAAAGTAAATAACCGCAGCAATAATAACTATTGTTGCCCCTGTTGCGGTATCTAGATAGTATGACATTATGAGTCCACCAATGCTTGAAACAAAAGAAATCAATAACGCAATTATATTATACTGCCTAGCGTTAGTTGACACATTTCTGGCAGCTGCTGCAGGAAGAACCAGAAGTGAATTAATTATCAAAAGTCCAATCCATTGTATACTAACGGTTACCACCACTGCAATAGCAGATGTAAAAGCAAGTTCAACTGCCATGGTATTTATCCCTCGACTTTTTGCCAGTGATTGATTCAGGCTTACCAAAAGTATTTTATTGTAAAACATTAACCAAAGTACAACTATTGCAATAGCAATAATGAGCAATAGTCCTACCTCTCCTGAACTTATGCTTAACAGATCTCCCACAAGAACAGAAGAGTATTTATTACTGCCTCCCGAATACATTAGTACAACACCCAAAGCTATTGCAGCAGAAGAAAACACCCCTATAACTGTATCTGTAGATGTCTTTGTCTTATTTTTAACAACTGTAATAAGTACTGAAAAAGCAATAGAAAACGCTATAGCAGACCACATAGGCTGAAAAACTCCTATTGCCGTGCCTATTGCAATCCCGGTAAAAGCACCGTGTCCCAGTGCGTCAGAGAAAAACGCCATTCGGTTGTTTACTATGATGGTTCCAAGAATTCCAAATACCGGGGCAATAAGCAGAATAGCTAAAAAGGCATTTTTCATAAACTCATAACCCAGCCAACTGAATGGAAGCAAAGTATCAAGTATTTTATATATGTATTCCATTACTTCCCGCCTCCGTTCTCATCTGTTTCATTTCCCAAAATACCAGTTAAGCCAAAAGTTTCGTGCATCCTTTTGTCAGTGTAAACTTCTTCTGGTTTTCCATTAAGTATTACTGTCCTATTTAACAAAACAACTCTATCAGCATGTTTCCTTACCAAATCAAGATCGTGGGAAACAAGTATTATAGTCAAATCATACTCTTTTCTTATTTGAGACACAATTTCATAAAAAACTTCAAGGCCCTTCCTATCAACCCCTGAAACCGGCTCGTCCAGAAGCAAAAGCTGTGGCATTGGCTCAAGTGCCAGCGCCAGTAGTACTCTTTGCAACTCTCCGCCTGACAAAGCCCCCAACCGTTTTTCTATAAGTTTTCCTGCCTGAACTCTGTCAAGACAATTAATAATCCTTTTTTCTAATTTTTTTGAGACCCTCTGCCATGAAGGTTTTCTGCTCATACATGATGCAAACAGGTTCCTTACGCTAAGAGGTGCAGCAGTATCAAATTCCAATTGCTGAGGTACATACCCCACAACAGGCTTCCCAGCAGCCTCTCCATTGGCCCCTGCAAACACAATATTACCCTCATGTTTAATCTCTCCAAGTACAGACTTAAGCAAAGTACTTTTTCCTGCGCCATTAGGACCGATAATCGCAGTCAGTTCCCCGCAGTGCAAGTGAAGGTTTACATCATGTAATATTTGCGTTCTGCCTATAGTTACTGAAAACTTTTCTATTTTAGTACAACAGTACCCACAGCATCCCAAGCTATTCTCACAACTTCCTCTATGCTTACCAATAAATTCTTCCATTATATTTCCTCGTATTCCAATTATTATTGCAGTTCATTTTAGCATTAATTATTATACACCTTTCCCTTTAAAAAGATAATATTTTTAAGAATATATGGTATGAATCCATATTCATATGCAAACACTTTAGTTATATCTGTTGTAAAATTTAGAATAAATTTTTAAAGTTTTTTACTATATAGTTATAAATTTTTCTAATAGATACTTATTTTTATATATTTTTGTGTTAATATGTTTAATGTAATAATTATATTGGGGAGGACTAGTAATGAGCAAAATAGACACAGCTTGTATTAACACTATAAGGGTGTTGGCTGCAGAAGCAGTTCAAAAAGCATCTTCAGGACATCCGGGTTTGCCGCTGGGTGCAGCACCTATAGCCTATACTGTTTGGGCAAAACATATGAAACATAATCCCAAAAACCCACAGTGGCCAAATAGAGACAGATTTGTACTCTCAGCAGGTCATGGGTCAGCAATGTTATATTCCATGCTGCATGTATTCGGTTATGATGTTTCAATGGAAGATTTGAAAAATTTCAGACAATTTAACAGTAAAACTCCGGGACATCCTGAGTACGGACATACACCGGGTGTTGAAATCACAACAGGACCTCTTGGTCAAGGTATTGCCAATGCAGTTGGTATGGCAATGGCTGAAGAATTTATGGCTGCCAAATTCAACAAGGATGGCTACAAAATAGTTGATAACTATACTTTTGCATTATCAGGTGACGGCTGTCTCATGGAAGGTGTTGCAAGCGAAGCTGCTTCACTTGCAGGTACTTTGAAACTGGGCAAGCTTATATTACTTTATGACAGCAACAATATTACTATAGAAGGAAATACAGACATAGCTTTCACCGAAGATGTTGCAAAACGTTTTGATGCATATGGTTGGCAAGTACTTAAAGTTGAAGACGGAAACAGTGTAGAGGACATCAGTGCAGCAATTGCCAAGGCAAAAGCTGATACAAGTGCACCTTCAATTATCATCATAAATACTCAAATCGGTTATGGCTCACCAAAAGCAGGAAGTTCTTCTGTTCACGGTGAACCTCTTGGAGAAGAAGGACTTGCAAAAACCAAGGAATTCTTGGGAATGTGCAAGGATGACTGCTTCAACGTAAGTGAAGAAGTTTCAGCTTACATGAAAGAAATCATTAATTCAGGTATAAAAGCTGAAAACGAATGGAATGAAATATTTAAGAAATATGCTGCTGAATACCCAGAGCTCGCAAATGAATGGGAAATGTGGCATACCGAAACTTACGAAGAAATGCTGCTAAATGATGAAAACTTCTGGAAAGTTGAACCTAAAGCAAATGCAACCAGAGCAATTTCAGGAAATCTTATAAATTATCTGGCACAAAGAATCCCTAACCTTGTTGGAGGTTCTGCTGACCTTGCACCATCAAATAAAACTGCCATGAAAGGTGTTGGAGATTTCTCAGCTGAAGATTACAGCGGCAGAAACCTTCACTTTGGCGTAAGAGAACACGGAATGGCAGCTATAGCAAACGCAATGGCTGTATACGGCGGATTAAAGCTGTACTGCGCAACCTTCTTTGTGTTCACTGACTATTTGAAAGGTGCTATGAGACTTTCAGCACTTATGAAGACACCTGTAACATACGTAATGACTCATGACAGTATCGGTGTTGGAGAAGACGGACCTACTCACCAGCCAATCGAACAGTTGGCATCAATAAGAAGTATACCAAACTTCATTGATTTCAGACCTGCTGATGCAAATGAAACAGCTGCCGGTTGGTTTACAGCAGTAACAAACCAATCTTCACCTACTTGTCTGGTACTAACAAGACAAAACCTTCCTGTTCTTGACATTGACGGAAAAGTAGCTTTAAAGGGAGCATATACTCTGTTGGATTCAAAAAATGCAACTCCTGAAATAATCCTTATAGCTACAGGTTCCGAAGTACATGTAACATTAGAGGCAGGAAAGCAGCTTCAAGCTGAAGGCATCGATGCAAGAGTTGTAAGTATGCCATCAATGGAACTCTTTGAAAGACAGTCCGCCGAATACAAGGAAAGTGTGCTCCCATCATCTGTTGCTAACAGAGTAGCAGTTGAAGCAGCTTCTTCATTCGGATGGCATAAATATGTTGGATTAAAGGGCGAAATAATTTCCATAGATACCTTTGGTGCTTCAGGCCCAGCAGATCAGTTATTTAAGCACTTTGGCTTCACAACTGAAAATGTTATTGCAAAGGCAAAAGCAGTTTTGGCTAAATAATTAATTCTAAACACAATATATAAAAAACAACCCATGAAAAGAATATATTCTTTTCATGGGTTGTTTTTTGATTGTAAAAATACTGAAAATCGAAAATTATTTATTATTATTTGATATTTTTTTATTGACAAACGATAATAACGGATGTATATTACATTTGGATAGCGGTAAAATAAATATATATTAATAAAAAGAGGTGTCAACTATTTATGGGTTTTCAGATACTTGGAAAAAAAGGGTTAAGTCAGCTTATGGAAGTACTCTGTACAGTGTTTCAGATTTTTGGTGTTATTATAATTGCCAGCTTGCCATGGACTCTAAACTATTATCTTTTACTAAAAAATACAACTGTAGAGCCTAAAATATATTATTCCATGATAGTACTTTTAGTAATATCCGGTATTTGTGCTTTTTCAATACTAATTCAAGCCAAAAAGGTATTGCATAATATTAATTCTAAAAGCCCTTTTACATTTGATACTGCCAACCGAATCAAGTATATATCCTACCTGTGTTTACCTGTAGCATTTGCATATATTATAGGCATATTTTTTATCCCGTCAGTATTCGTTATTCTTGTAGGACTAACCTTTTTATTCTTAGCTGCCTGCATATTTATTATCGCAGAGTTGTTCTACCAGGCAGTTAGATATAAGCAGGAAAACGATTTGACAATATAGATAAGGAGAAACATTATGCCGATTATAGTAAATGTTGATGTAATGCTTGCAAAGAGAAAAATGAGTTCAACAGAACTAGCCGAAAAAATAGGTATAACTACAGCTAACCTATCAATATTAAAGACCAACAAGGCAAAAGCCATCAGATTTTCAACTCTTGAGGAAATATGCAAGGCTTTAAACTGCCAGCCTGGGGATATCCTTGAATACGTACCATCTGAAGAAAAAGCAGCAGAAATAGACGAATAAATATATTTTTAACTATTGAAAGGAGTACAACAAATGGAAAATAATGACCTCATACCTGAAGCTAAAGCTTCCACACAACCCCCTCCCTATTATGCAAGTTATGTTCCAAGAAATAAAAAACCTGAATATCTTGAATTTAAATCACGTGTTACCTCATTTAAAGGATTGATAATCTCAGTCTTGAGTATTATGTTATGTATACTGTTTTTTGAGACGATTTTTTTCCAGTCTCCGGGAATTGCTGTCCCAATATATCTTGCCGCCTTTTATTGCAGTATTTATTACTTCTTTAGAGAGAATGATACTCCACTTAATAAAGCAGCTGTACTTTTAACAATACCGGCAATGTTAATGGCAGTGAGCTTCTTTATTCATTATACTCCAAGTACCAGATGGATTACATGGCTTACGTTAATGGGAATTATATGTATACAGCTTATACTTCTTGGTAATTATCAGATAAACGGCTTATTCTCCCTGGATGCATTTGTTAAAGTTATTTCAAACTTATTCGCTAAGCCCTTTACTAATCTTGCAATGCCTTTCTACTCTTTTGGAATACTTAAGAACAGGAAATCTGAGACTACCAAAAATGTATTGTACGCACTAATAGGCATAGTTGTGGCTATACCTGTTGCCGCAATTCTTATGGCCTTGTTTGTTCAAGCAGATGCTGTATTTGCTGCTTCTGTAAAAGCATTCAAAAATTTTATAGGTTTAGACTTTGACCGATTAACATTAGAATTATTCTTAGGAATTCCATCAGGTGTATTTCTTGGCGCTGCCCTTCTTGGTTTAAAATATGAAAAACATAAAGATAAAACCATAAAAAATGTTGGTAGCTGTATAGAGTCTGTTATTATCGGTACTTTCTTAACCATAATAAATATATTTCTCATCGCTTTTGTAGGATTTCAGTTCATGTATCTCTTCGGAGGATTAGATAATATAAAAACTTCCGGAATAAGCTATGCAGAATATGCAAGGCGTGGCTTCTTCGAACTATGTACAGCATCAGCAATAATATTCGCCATTGCATTTTTTGTCATAGTTATGACTAAGAAAAAAAATGCAAAACTTTCTATATGGATAAGTCTTGAAACAGTAATTCTATGTGCAGGTGACGGTGTACTACTTATATCTGCCGTTAAGAGAATGTTCATGTATATAAGTGCTTACGGCCTTAGTATTAGGCGTGTTTTGACACTTTGGCTTATGGCGGTAATTGGGTTATGTCTGTTATGGATGATAATAAAATGCTTCAAAATCCGATTTGCTGTTACAAAGTGGATAGGAGTTACTGTAATCATAGGAGTTTGCATATTAAGCCTGACAAACATTGAAAAAATAATTGCAGAATACAATATAGACAGTTACCTAAAGAATCCTGATGAACCATCAGTAGTATTTTATTTGAATAAATTATCCTATACAGCTGCTCCCCAACTGGAAAAGCTCTGGGATTTATCAGCCCACCAAAAAACAGAAATTAACTTTAATGAATTAGTAGAAAATAAAAAAATTCAACTTTCTGCAAGAAATAAACTATACGGCTTTACGCTGGACAGCATTGAAGCATCAAAGATACTTAATAAATCCAAATAATTTAAAGAAATAGTAATGTCTAAGCCAAAAGTAAAATAACCTTTTTTGTTGACATACCCTGTTGGTCAGTGCTATAACAGAAATAAAACATAGATAGCAAAGGACCTACGGCTTATGTATATTAACACAAATGAATTAATCCTGTACAAGTATTTTTACCGGCCTGATATTTTTGAAAACCTTTCGTGGGTTATAAACAATTATCAGAACAAAGCTTTTTCCAAGGAAAATATAAAGTCAAGGCTATACGAGGGGTTGCATAAATTAGTTGAGTTTTCAGTTGACCATGGGTTTAGCGGTAATTTGTTTCATTGTTACCTTACCTATGTTCTTATTACAAATGAGAATGCCTTTTCACGGTCTTGTGAAGTATCTGAAAAACCAAATGGTACAATAAACCAACTGGCATTAAATGATTTCATTATATTAAAAAAATTATATGACTTTGATTTATCCTTAATAGACGAAGTTCTTCAAACCCAGTCTTTAAACATCATTAAAACTTTTACATCCTTCTACACCGCTAAAAATACAATTAATAATCTGCCGTACTTTGAAGAACTGGTAAATAGTCTATCAACATCCCAGAATGAACATACATTCTATGAAATAATAACTGACTTTTACAAAAAGTTCGGTGTAGGAAAATTTGGGTTAAACAAAGCTTTCAGTGTTATACACTGTGATAATACCATTGAACTTAAGCCTATTACGAATACAGAACCAATACTTCTTAATGATCTTGTGGGCTATCAAATTCAAAAAAACGAGCTTGTAAAGAACACAGAAGCTTTTGTACAGGGACGCAAAGCCAATAATGTGCTCCTGTACGGAGATAGTGGTACTGGAAAATCATCTAGTATCAAAGCTATTTTAAATGAATACTTTAAATATGGCCTCAGAATGATTGAGGTATATAAACACCAAATGAAAGATTTGCCTCTTATTATAGAGCAAATAAAGGATAGGAAGTATAAGTTTATAATATACATGGATGACTTGTCCTTTGAAGATTATGAAACAGATTATAAATACCTGAAGGCTGTCATAGAAGGGGGCCTTGAGGCAAAGCCAGACAACGTACTTATATATGCTACCTCTAACAGGAGACATATTATCCGTGAGAAGTGGAGTGACAAGAACGAAAGGGATGACGACCTTCATACCAATGATACGGTTCAGGAAAAGCTTTCATTATCAGCAAGATTTGGTTTACCAATTCTGTATATAGCTCCAAACAGAAAAGAATTTCAGCAAATTGTTAAGGTACTTGCTGATAGGTATCATATTAATATTCCTGAAGAAGAACTTTATATGGAAGCCAACCGATGGGAACTGCGAAACGGCGGTTTATCAGGAAGAACAGCTCAACATTTTATCACATATCTACTGGGAAGAAAATAAGAACCGATAGCACTGCTGTCGGTTTATTTTTAATAATAGCTTCTAGCCAAAACATTAAATATATTATAAAATAATAGTTATTGTAATATTATGTCGCATTATGGAGGTTTTCATGTCTAAAAGAATAAAGATTTTTTTATTTGCAATAATCTACACGCTAACAACATTTAGTACATTCTCTGTACAAGCATCAAAAGTTACATATTCAAAAACTCTGGAACAAATATATAAGAGTAAAGATGTTTACACAGACACGCAGAAACGCCTTAAGGAGTTTAATAAAAATTACAGCAATATAACATATCTTTTTTCAGCAGGAAAAAGTGTACAGAAGAGAGATTTGTCAGTTATTAAAATAGGTAACGGCTCTAAAAAGATATTTATAAATGCAGCCCATCATCCAAGGGAGTACATAGGAACAATTCTTACACTAAACCAAATTCAAAATTTGCTGGAGGCATACACTAGTAATGGAACTATTGACGGTCAAAAAGTCAGAAATCTTCTTGATAATCAGGTAACATTTTATTTTATGCCATTGGTAAATCCTGATGGTGTACAGATATGTATAAATGGGTCTCCATCCTATTACTTTAACGCTAATAAAGTAGACCTTAATCATAATTACGATGCACTATGGTTTAAAAAAATCACATCTACATATTCTACAGGAACTAAAGCATTCTCTGAACCTGAGACTCAGGCAGTTAGAGATTTATGTCTTAACATAGAATTTGACGTGACCCTTGCATATCATGCAGCAGGAGATATAATTTACTGGTATTTTGGACAAGAAGGTGCAGATAAAACAAGGGACTTGGCTTACGCAAATATGTTAAAATCTACTACAGGCTACAGTCTGGTAAGTCCAGCAAACTACAAATCATCTACTTCCGGGTTTAAAGATTGGTGTGTACAAAAATTAAAAATTCCATCCTTTACGCTTGAGATAGGGGGTAAAAGAGGTATTACAAAACCCGTAGAATGGTCATATTACAATACTATTTGGAATCAAAACAAGCTTGTTCCCGTTAGAATTGCAAAACAGCTTATGAGCCAGAAAAAGTTTATTAGCGATAAGAATACCACCCTAATATATAAAAGCAATTTGTTCCGTCAAGGACAGATACTATCTATAAATGGAAAGCAATACATTGCCGAGAAAGATGTAACCTTACTAACAGGAATAATACCCGAAAGCCAAAAAGAAGAACTTAATGAAACAGCAATTTATATAAACAAAATACCATATATAAACCTGGAAACCCTGGCAAAATGTTTGAATCTAAACTTCAGGTTTGAAAAATCCTCAAATACGGTTTATATTTCATAAATAAAATATAGGACCCTCATTATAAATTTATATAAATGAGGGTTTTTTTATTATAAGTTTTGGTATCTATCTTGGTATATATGGTAATAATATTTATAAGTTAATATGAAAGGAGTAATTATATGGGAGACAAAGGTAGTACAAAAAAAGCCCCAAAAATGACAAAAAAAGAGGCGAGAGCAGCGAAAATAGCTGCTAGAAACAATAAGTCCAGCGAAGAAAACTCATAAAAAACCTTTCTATTAAAGTGAACCCTCGCTTGTGATATATACTACCACAAGTCGGGTTCATTTTTTATCTATTTAAGCAAACTTGACATTTCTCCTGTATAATAAATACAAAGCTTATGTAAAGGCCTTGTCATTGCTACATAAAGCAACTTAATATCAAGTTCGCTTGTTGTATAATTGGCACTGCTGGCATTTGAAATAAGTACCACATCAAACTCCAAACCTTTTGAAAGATAAGATGGGACCACTACAACACCACTTTTATATTCTTTCTCATTTCCTGTAATAATACTAATATTTTTATCAGCTTTTTTTATCATAGGCAATATTTGATCACACTCTTCCATAGTTTTACATATAACTGCTATGGTTTTATGCCCCTCTCTTTTTGCCTGTTCAATCTTTTCAACTATATTTGCAGCAACATCAATAATATTATTCTTCTGAATGTATTCAACAGAATCTCCGTGTCGGATAACAGGTTTTGCACGTACCAAATCATTGTTATCCAGTTTCTCCATAACATTATTTGCCGCCTCCATAATTTCAACGGTAGTTCTATAGCTTTGTTCTAAGGTTAAAAACTCACATTTTTTCCCTTCAAAAACATTATTAACAATTTCCTCCCAACTACGTACTCCCCTATAGAAATGAATTCCCTGGCATAAATCTCCGAGAATAGTAAAAGAGCTATCCTTTACAATTTTTTTCATAACATAAAACTGAAAAGCACTGAAGTCCTGAGCCTCATCAATTACAATATGCCTAACAGGTATTTTCTCATCCATACCATAAATCTTGTATTTTAGATAAATTATCGGCGCTAAATCTTCCTGTTCAATCTTTTTACTATTTATTATGTCAAGAGTATACTCCCTAATAAACTTACAAGTTGCCTTGTCAGTGTATTTACCCGCAATCCTGTCAAAAACTTCAGCATTATTCATAAGATCAACATAGTATTGATAAGGACTTAATTTCGGTAGACTTGCTACATAGTCTTTGACTAAAGATTTTGCCGCTATATCAATTTTCTTTAAAACGCGATCTCTCTTTTCAAAAGCCTCTATAATATACTTTTGTCTTTCAGACTCGTCAGGAATTCCTATCTTTGCCCTTGCTACCTTTCTATCACATTCAACATTTATCTGTTGAATAAACTGTTCTTTACTTGTTTTTAACCTTGTTTTAATACTTTTCTTAATCTCATTCATCCTTTGTGCAATAGGCCACATGCCATATTGGGTTAAAAACAAGTTATTTATTTCATCATATGAAAAAATAACTTTAGTACCGAGGGTAATATCTTTTTTGGGAATAAAAGATTTCTCAATTTCCTCTATATATTCATCAATAATATCTTTGAAATACATAGAAGTTTTCAGAATAGATGAACATCTTACAAGATTATTATACTCAATTTGTTCCTTTGTCACATTATGATTAACAAACATATTCAATTTTTCATTTGCATCTGTGAGCTTAAAATCCTTCCCTATAAGCTCCATAGAAAAATCCTCAAAAGTTGTTTGCTTAACTCTCTCAACTCCAAGTTCAGGTAATACCTCTGATATATAGTTAAGAAAAAGTCTGTTTGGTGCTATAATCATAAAATTTTCAGGATCAAAACTTTTTTCAAATGTATATATTAGATACGCTATTCTATGAAGAGCAATAGTTGTTTTACCACTACCTGCAACCCCTTGGACAATCAGCGGTTTCCACATTGGAGCTCTTACTATTT
This sequence comes from Ruminiclostridium josui JCM 17888, assembly GCF_000526495.1. NCBI lineage: Bacteria > Bacillati > Bacillota > Clostridia > Eubacteriales > Oscillospiraceae > Ruminiclostridium > Ruminiclostridium josui. The sequence continues at coordinate 1,694,630 of NZ_JAGE01000001.1, forward strand.
TGTTCTGCTCTTCCTGAATTGTAGATACAATTTCTTTAAGTCTGTTTTCTGCATTTGCCCCAAGATATGTCTGAAGAAATTCATCATTTGTTGTTATATCTATATCAAAAATTTCATCAAGATTCCCATTATTAATTGAAAACTGCCTTTTTAAAAGAAGCTCTCCGTCAATTATGCCATCTGGACATTCATAGCTCGCCTGTCCCAGTCTGCCTTCATAATAAAGGTTTGCTATTGGTGCCCTCCAATCTACAATAATTATCTCCTGGTCTTCTTCCCTAGATAGGGACATTTTTCCGATATACAGCTTTTCTGTTCTATCCGAATTATTTTCCCTGTAGTCTACCCTGGCGAAATATGGTTTACCTCTGGCAGTATATAAATTTTTAATCTTTAAAGCCAGAGTATCATGCAGCATTGTATTTACCAGTATACTGGTATAATCTGCACTACTATCACCGCTCAAGTGCTTTTGTACACTTTCAAGCTCATTACCTATCTTTTCTCTCTTTTCAAGTGCTTTTTTCAAACTTCTTTCCACATAGTCCAGAGTATATCTGCACCTTTCAAGCTCTTCCTTATAGGCCGGATGGTTTGCAGCTGACATTATTATTACCCCTCTCTTTTTTTAATTTTAGAACTAAAGCAGACTTATATTATATATTTAAAATTAGCTATAATCAACCATCCATACAAATTGTCCCAAAAACTTTCATAATAGAACAAAGCCTCAAGCTATATATGCTTGAGGCTTTCATATAAATCTGGCAGAGACCTACTTTCCCGGGCCGTCTCCAGCCAAGTATTATCGGCACTGAGATGCTTAACTGCCGTGTTCGGTATGGGAACGGGTGTGACCATCTCGTCATTTCCACCAGAAAATTCACAGATTTTAATATGCGTCGCACTACTTCGTTACCTTCCTAGCTCCGGTACTCATTTATCCACATAAACTCCGTTCCTCGCTTCGTCGGTGCCTTGTATTGCTTGCATCTGAAAATCTGATTCTGACTTATTAATTTTTGCTCAGGTACTTTGTACCTTCAGAACTGACTAATGTTATTCTTCTAAGAAGATGTGAAGCTCTCTCATTGTCTAGTTTTAAGACCTTCTACTTTTTTGATACCTGTTTCTTTTGGGTCAAACCCTCGACCTATTAGTATCAGTCAGCTTAACACATTACTATGCTTACACTCCTGACCTATCAACCATGTAGTCTACATGGGGTCTTACCTATTGCTAGTGGGATATCTCATCTTGAGGTGGGTTTCACGCTTAGATGCCTTCAGCGTTTATCCCTGCCGAACTTGGCTACCCAGCTGTGCCATTGGTATGACAACTGGTGCACTAGAGGTTCGTCCATCCCGGTCCTCTCGTACTAAGGACAGATCCTCTCAAATATCCTGCGCCCGCGACAGATAGGGACCGAACTGTCTCACGACGTTCTGAACCCAGCTCGCGTACCGCTTTAATTGGCGAACAGCCAAACCCTTGGAACCTGCTACAGCTCCAGGATGCGATGAGCCGACATCGAGGTGCCAAACCTCCCCGTCGATGTGGACTCTTGGGGGAGATAAGCCTGTTATCCCCAGGGTAGCTTTTATCCGTTGAGCGATGGCAATTCCACTTTCATACCACCGGATCACTAAGCCCTACTTTCGTACCTGCTCGAGGTGTCTCTCTCGCAGTCAGGCTACCTTATGCCTTTGCACTCGCTGTGCGATTTCCAACCGCACTGAGGTAACCTTTGGACGCCTCCGTTACTCTTTGGGAGGCGACCGCCCCAGTCAAACTGCCCACCTGACAGTGTCCCTAGACCAGCTTATGGTCTCAGGTTAGAGTTCCAGTACTTTTAGAGTGGTATCCCAACGTCGACTCCATGATGGCTGGCGCCACCACTTCTCAGTCTCCCACCTATCCTGTACAAAAAATACCGAAACCCAATATCAAGCTACAGTGAAGCTCCATGGGGTCTTTCCGTCTAGTCGCGGGTAACTTGCATCTTCACAAGTACTACAATTTCGCCGGGTACGTTGTTGAGACAGTGCCCAAGTCATTACGCCATTCGTGCGGGTCAGAACTTACCTGACAAGGAATTTCGCTACCTTAGGACCGTTATAGTTACGGCCGCCGTTTACTGGGGCTTAAGTTCATGCCTTCGGGTTTCCCCTAAGCAATTCCCGTAACCTTCCAGCACCGGGCAGGCGTCAGCCCCTATACTTCATCTTTCGATTTAGCAGAGACCTGTGTTTTTGATAAACAGTTGCTTGGGCCTATTCTCTGCGGCCTCAATCTCTTGAGGCACCCCTTTTCGCTAACTTACGGGGTCAATTTGCCGAGTTCCTTAACAACGCTTCTCCCGCTCGTCTTAGGATTCTCTCCTCACCTACCTGTGTCGGTTTGCGGTACTGGTACCTTTAATCTGGATAGTGGTTTTTCTCGTCAGTGTGGAATCTGTCACTTCGGTACTTGTTTTCCCTCCGCATCACGTCTTCGAAACATCCGGCGGATTTGCCTACCGGACTATCTACCCCGCTTGCACGATCTTTTCCAGCTGATCGCTTGACTTATCCTCCTGCGTCCCCACCTCTCTCATAACGATTAACGGTAGTACAGGAATTTCAACCTGTTGTCCATCACCTACGCCTTTCGGCCTCAGCTTAGGTCCAGACTTACCCTGGGCGGACGAACCTTCCCCAGGAAACCTTAGGCTTTCGACGGTAAAGATTCTCACTTTACTCTCGCTACTTATTCCGGCATTCTCACTACTGTCTCGTCCACAAGTCCTTTCGATCTTGCTTCAACCTACTACAGTAAGCTCCCCTACCACCCTCGTACATCCAATACTACTGCTAACGGTACAAGTTTAGC